>DASQMW010000294.1:0-15873 GCA_035645295.1 Archangium sp. | reverse complement strand
GGCCGGCTGACGGAGGTGGCCCGCTACACGCCGCTCTACCAGCGCTACAGCGGCGCGGTGCGGCTGTCGCGCCTGTACGTGCGGCCGGATCAAATCGAAGACGCGCGCAACATGATGGCGCGGTTGTTGGGCCAGGCGGTGCCGTCGTGAGCGAGGCGCTGCCCGGGATGCCTCTGCCCCCGCCCGTGGCGGCGACGAGGCCCGCGTCGGTGGTGGTGCCGTACCGCCGGACGCCGGAGGGCGTGGAGGTCTTCTGGGTGCGGCGCGAGAAGGCGCTCGCCTTCGCCGGGGGCTTCTATGCCTTCCCGGGCGGCAAGGTGGACAAGACGGACGCGCTGGTGCCGGTGCGCGGGGCCTCGGGGCAGGAGGCGGCGCTGCGGGTAGCCGCGGCGCGCGAGTTCCTCGAGGAGGCCGGGGTGCTGGTGGCCGAGGGCGCCTGGCGGTTGAGTCCGGACGAGGTGCGCGAGGCGCGCCGCGCGCTGCTGGAGAAGCGCAGCACGTGGTCGGAGCTGCTCCGGCGGCACGGGCTGCTGCTCCGGGCGGAGGACTTCCCGGACGCGGGGCGGTGGGTGACGCCGGAGTTCGCGCCCGTGCGCTTCGACACCTTCTTCTACCTGGTGGAGATGCCGGAGCATGCCCAGGCGGAGTGGTGGCCCGGGGAGCTGTCGGAGGCCGCGTGGGTGAAGCCGGCCGAGGCGCTGGCCCGTTGGGAGCAGGGCACCGCGCTGTTGCACCCGCCCGCCCTGCACGTGCTGCGGGTGCTGGCGGACTTCGCCACGCCGGAGCGGGCCCTGGTGCAGCTGCGTGAGCAGCCGGACTGCCCGGACTTCATCGCGCGGCGCATCGAGTTCCACCAGGGCGTCCGGGTGTTCCCCCTGCGGACTCACACGCTGCCTCCCGCCACGCACACCAACGCGTACGTGCTGGGCAATGGCGAGCTGCTCATCGTGGACCCGGGGGCGGACGACGAGGCCGAGGTCTCCCGGCTGCTGGACATGGTGGACGGGCTGGCGGCGGAGGGGCACCGCGTCCAGGCGGTGGTCCTCACGCACCACCATGGGGACCATGTGGGCGGCGTGCGCGGGGTGACGGAGCGGTTGAAGGTGCCGCTGTGGTGCCACGCGCGGACGGCGGACCGGGTGGACGTCCCGGCGGCCCGGTTGCTGGAGGACGGCGAAGTGTTGGAGCTCGCGGGCAACCCGCCCCAGCGCTGGCGGGTGCTCTACACGCCCGGACATGCCCAGGGCCACCTGTGCCTGGTGGACGAGCGGACGAGCGCGGCGGTGGTCGGCGACATGGTGGCGAGCGTGGGCTCCATCGTCATCGACCCGCCCGAGGGCGACATGGCCGAGTACCTGAAGCAGCTCGCCCGCTTGAGGGACTGGCCGGTGACGACGCTGCACCCCTCGCACGGGACGGCGATTCCAGACGGGCCGGGCAAGCTCCAGGAGTACCTGGACCACCGGGCCGCACGCGAGGCCCGCATCGTGGAGGCGGTGCCGGTGGACGGCGCGACCCTCGAACAGGTGGTGGAGCGGGCGTACTCGGACACACCCCCGTTCCTACACCCGGTGGCGGAACGGAGCGCACTGGCCGTACTGTTGAAACTCCGTGGCGAGGGCCGGGTGCGGGAGGATTCTGGCCGTTATTTCCGCACCTGAGCCCCCAGGGGGGCGGTTTGTTCAGCCGCTTTTTTCCCGTCAAGATAAAGCCGTGAGGCCCCCGGGGCCTCATTGGGTTCGAAACGAAGTGGAACCAGGGGGCATGCTTTTGCAAACGCGCCGAAGTGCAGAGGAGGGCTCTGTCCCGTCCAATGCGTCCTCCTCACCCCGGGAAACCACGGTCGAGGAACTGCTCGCGGCGATCGCCAGGATGACGGCGAACGAGCCCCATGTCCGGTGCCGTGTGGGGGAGGGGCCGTTGGCGCCGCTGGCCACGGCGCTCAATACCCTGTCCAGCGAGCTCGAGGCGCGCCGCCTGAAGCCGGACGAGATGTTCGGCGCGGAGGTGGTGGTCGCGCAGTCGCCGGTCATGATGATGGCCTGCGACGCCGACGAGCGGATCCGGTTCATCAATTACACCATCCCGGGACTGGCCTACTCCGAGGTGGTGGGCAGGAGGAACTACGAATTCACCCCGCCGGAAGACGTCGAGATGGTGCGGGGCTACGTCCGGCGGGTGCTCACGACGGGCGAGCCCGTCTTCTACGAGCACCGGCCCAATATGACCATCGGCCCCGAGTGGTACGGCGTGCATCTGGCGCCGATCCGCTCGGGTGACCAGGTGGTCGGCTACACGATGAGCCTGATGGACATCTCGGACCTCAAGCGGACCCAGTTCCGCCTGGAGCAGTCCAACCGGGAGCTGGAGAGCTTCGCGTCCGTGGCCTCGCACGATCTGCAGGAGCCGCTGCGGAAGATCCAGACCTTCGGCGAGCGCCTGAAGACGACGTGTGGCGCGTCCCTGAGCCCCGAGGGGCGCGACTATCTCGAGCGGATGAACAACGCCGCGGGCCGCATGCGCAGGCTGATCGACGACCTGCTCTCCTTCTCGCGCATTTCCTCCAAGACGCCCACCTTCGTCCGGGTGGACCTCGGCCGGGTGGCCCGGGAGGTGTTGGGGGACCTCGAGACGTCCATCGAGCAGGCGGGCGCCTCTGTCTCGGTCGGTGAGCTGCCCACGCTCCAGGCCGAGCCGATGCAGATGCGGCAACTGCTCCAGAACCTCGTGAGCAACGCCCTCAAGTTCCGGCGCGAGAACGTGGCGCCGTCCGTGTCCATCGACGCCACGGTCGATCCGGACGCGGGGCTGTGCGAGCTGCGCGTGGCGGACAACGGCATCGGCTTCGATGAGAAGTACCTCGACCGCATCTTCAACGTGTTCCAGCGCCTGCACGGGCGCGGCAAGTACGAGGGGACGGGGATCGGTCTGGCGATCTGCCGGAAGATCGCCGAGAGACACGGCGGAAGCATTGGTGCGCGGAGCACGCCCGGACAGGGGGCGAGCTTCGTCGTCAAGCTGCCGCTCAAACCCATCCCACCCAGGTAGAGAGGACCCATGCCACACCGAAAGCTCGTCACGATTTTGATGGCGGATGACGACATGGACGATCGGGAGTTCGCCCGCACGGCCATGCAGGAGAGCCGGCTCATGAACGAGCTCCGGTTCGTCGAGGATGGGGAGGAGCTGCTCGACTACCTGTACCGGCGTGGCGCCTACTCGGATCCGAAAAGCTCCCCACGGCCGGGGTTGATCCTCCTGGACCTGAACATGCCCCGCAAGGACGGCCGCGAGGCCCTGCGGGAAATCAAGTCCAACCCGGCGCTCCGGCAGATTCCCGTGGTCGTCCTGACGACGTCCAAGGCCGAGGAGGACATCGTTCGCAGCTATGACCTGGGGGCCAATTGTTTCATCTCCAAGCCCGTGACTTTCGATGGGCTCGTCGAGGTCGTGAAGGTCCTCGACAAACACTGGTTCCAGATCGTCGAACTGCCTCGCCCCGCTGGTCCCCATGAAACCTGATGCAGAACAGCCCTTCATCCGCATCCTGCTGGTCGAGGATGACGAGGATGACTTCATCCTGACCCGTGACGCCCTGCGCTCCATCAGCAAGGGGCGCATGGTGCTGGAGTGGGTGGACAACGGCGAGCAGGCCCTCGAGGAGCTGCGGTCCGGGCGCCATGACGTGTGCCTGCTCGACTACCGTCTCGATGCCAGCACGGGCCTCGAGCTGCTCGCGCGGATGCGGCAGCAGGGATGGCTCGGCCCGGTCATCCTGCTGACGGGAATGAGCGACGAGGCACTCGATGAGGATGCGCTGAAGGCCGGGGCCGCCGATTTCCTCGACAAGTCGCAGCTGACGCCGACGCTCCTGGCGCGCTCCATCCGCTACGCGCTCCAGCATGCGCGCACGCTGGAGGAGCTGCGCCGGTCGCGCGCGAGCTTCCGCGCGCTCATCGAACGGCTGCCCGATGGCGTCGGGGTGACGCAGGACGAGCGGCTCGTCTATGCCAACCCCGCGCTCGTCTCCCTGATTGGCCTTTCGTCCGCGGAGGAGCTCCTGGGCGGCTCGCGGGCCGAGCTGGAGGGGCTGTTCATCCACGCCGAGTCGCGTGCGTTGCTCCCCCGCGATAAACAGGCGGGGGGAGCGGCGAAGGCCGCCCCCATGGAGATCCGCATGCTGCGCAAGAACGGGACTCCCGTCTTCGTGGAGCTCGCGCATGCCCCCAGCATGTTCGATGGCCAGCCCTGCATCGTCTGGCTCGTGAGGGATTTGACGGAGCGCAAGCACATGGAGGCCCGCCTGGTGCGCGCCGACCGCATGGCCTCGCTCGGGACGCTCGCCGCGGGCATCGCCCATGAAATCAACAATCCGCTCGCCTTCACGGTGGCCAACCTCGGCCACCTGGAGTCGGACGTGCTCCCCCGGTTGAAGCTGCCGGGTGGCGAGCAGGACGAGGTGCGCAAGCTGGTCGCCGACGCGCAGCTCGGGGCCACGCGCGTGCGCGACATCGTCCGGCAATTGAAGATGTTCTCGCGCGCGGACGAGCAGGCGCGGCCCGAGCCCGTGGATGTGAACCGCGTCCTCGAGAGCGCCATCAGCATGGCCTCCAATGAAATCAAGCACCGCGCGCGGCTGGTGCGGGACTTCACGGACCAGCTCATGGCCGAGGCGCACGAGGGCCGGCTCGGGCAGGTGATGGTGAACCTGCTCGTCAACGCGGCCCAGGCCATCCCCGAGGGCAGCGTGGAGCGCAATGAGATCCGCGTCCTCACGCGGCCCCATGCCGAGGGCCTGGCCATCGAGGTGCGGGATACGGGCTCGGGCATTCCGGCGGAGAACCTGGAGCGGTTGTTCGAGCCGTTCTTCACCACCAAGCCGGTGGGCGTGGGAACCGGGCTCGGCCTGCCCATCTGCCAGGACATCGTCACCAGCTTCGGTGGACGGATGGAGGTGGAGAGCGAGGTCGGCAAGGGGAGCACCTTCCGCGTCATCCTGCGCGCCACCACCGCCGTCCGCCCGAGCGAGCCGCCGAAGGAGGCCGTGGTGTCCGCGGCGTCCCGGCGCGGCCGCATCCTCGTCGTGGATGACGAGCCGATGATCGGCATGGCCATCCGCCGGACGCTCCAGCGGGAGCACGAGGTCATCGCGCTGACGAGCGCGCGGGAGGCCCAGGCCCGGCTCACCAGCGGAGAAGCCTTCGACATCATCCTGTGCGATTTGATGATGCCGGAGATGAGCGGGATGGATCTGCACCAGGCGGTGGCCAACCACTCGCCGGGCCTGGCCGGGAGGATGGTGTTCCTCACCGGAGGCGCCTTCACGGCCAATGCGCGCGCGTTCCTCAGCCACGTGCCCAACCACCGCGTGGAGAAGCCGTTCTCCACCCAGGAGTTGCGCGGGCTGGTGCAGTCGTTGCTGGCCGCCGCCTCGTCGTGACGGGGGGCGCGGGGCCCGCCGGGGTCCCGCGCGGGCGCTCAGCCCTGCGAGGCGTCCGCCAGCCGGGGGGTGCCCCCGCCGCGCCGCTTGATGATGAGCAGGGCGAGCGGGATGGCCGTCAGCACCAGCTGCGGGAAGAACGTCATGGCATCCGGGAAGATGCCGAGCGGCTCGAAGGTGAAGAGGGGAATGGGCTTGAGTGGCACCATGCCCACTTCCTGCAGGGCGCGCAGCCCCTTGCCGAGCAGGATGATGGCGGTGACGACGAGCAGCACCGTGGACGCCTTGAAGAGCGTCTTCATGGGCAGCTTGTAGCCCACGCGGTTGATGAAGAGCACCAGCACGGTGAGGGCCACGGCACCCGCGGCGCAGCCCCAGGCCACCCCGGACGCCGAGTCGAACGCGAGCCCCTGCAGGAAGATGGCCGTCTCCACGCTCTCGCGCAGCGCGGCGGAGAAGGCGATGGCGAAGAGGCCCACGCCACTGCCCTTGCCGAGCGCACCCTGCATCTTCTCGCGCAGCTCGCCCATGAACTTGCTCATGTTGGCGCGCGCGTTGAGCCACAGGGCCGCGTACAGCAGCATGCCCACGGCGGCGAGCGCGGCCACGCCCTCGAGCAGCTCGCGGTTGGCCCCGCCCAGCAGGTGCCGGCCGAAGATGAAGGTGAGGGCGCCCACCACCAGCGCGGACACCCAGCCGGCGTGCACCACGCGCGCGTACGCCGTCGCCTGCATCTTGCGCAGCATGGCCAACAGCGCCGCGACGATGACGGTGGCCTCGAAGCCCTCGCGCAGGAGGATGAGCACGGTGAGCCACAGCACCGAGACGAAGCCCGCCGTGGTGCCACTGCCGCGCCGCGCCTCGTCCAGCAGCGACAGCAGGACACGGCCCTCGTCCTGGAGGTGCGGGCTCTTCTGCTCGGCGGCGAGCCGCGTGTCCAGGAAGGCCTTTTCCAGCTTCAGCACCAACTCCGGGCTCCGGGCCCGCAGCGTCGCTTCCACGGGCTCGAGCCCGTTGAGGTAGGCGTCCAGCAGCGCGTTGCGCGCCCCGAGCGAGTCCCCGGAGGCGCCCAGCTTCAGCGCCTGCTCCACGTGGTCTCTCGCCGCCAGCAGGCCGCGCTCCTCGTCCACGTCGGGCATCTTGCGGCGCAGGCACGCGAGGTGCTCCTGCCCGTGGGCCTGGACGAGCTCGGGGTCCGTGGCGTTGGCGAGCTTCTCCAGCGAGACGCGCGGCGGGTTGCCCTCGCACGCGGGCTGGCGCAGCGTGTGGATGTAGAAGGCGACGGCCCAGCGCTCCTCCTCGGTGAGGGTGGGGAAGCCGGGCATGGGCGTACCGGGCACGCCGAAGCCCACCGTGTTGAAGGCCTTGTACGGGGTGAGCCCGGCCATGATGTCCGGGTCATGGAAGTTGGCCGGCTGCGGCTCCATCGTCGCGGCGATGGGCACCTGCGCGCGCCCGTCCGTGCCGTGGCACGCCACGCAGTTCTGCTGGAACACCTGCGCGCCCAGCGTCAGGTCCGGCGGCGTGTGCGGGCTACGCGCCAGGCCCCCGGCGAGCACCAGGTCCTCCACCAACTCGCCGCAGTCGCGGCTGACGCCCTCGGGATCCTCGGCCTTGTCCACCCGGGCCTGGATCTCCTTCAGGCGCGGCAGGAACACCGCGCCCCGGGGCCCCAGCTCTCCGGCCGCCTCGGCCGCCTCGGCGATGAAGCTGCGCTGCTCGGCCAGCTCGAAGTCGGACTTCGATTCCACCGCCATCGGGTAGTCCGCTTGGAGGTACTGGAGGATGCCCACCAGCCGGTGCCAGGTATGTCCCTCGGACGCACCTTCATCGGCGGCGGCCAGGGGCGCCACGAGCAGCAGGGACAGGAGCAGAAGGCCGGTGTGCTTCACGAGAGGTGGTGTACCAGCCCTCGGCCTCCATTTTCAATTTTGATAATCAAAATCAAAATGAACCCGCCTCTACCGCTCGTAGGTGAGGAAGGAGAAGGGCGGTTCAGTGGCGGTGGCCGGGTGGTGCTCCTCGGTGACGAGCTTCCAGCCGGACAGGTCCAGCTCGGGGAAGAAGGTGTCGCCCTCGTAGTCCTGGCCGATGCGGGTGAGGTACAGCCGCCGCACGTGCGCCATGGCCTGCTGGTAGAGGTCCGCGCCGCCCGCGATGAAGACCTCATCACCGCGCGCCAGCTCCAGGGCCTGCTCCAGGGAGTGCGCCACCTGCACGCCCTCGGGCGCGTAGTCCCGTTGGCGCGTCACCACCACCGTCGTCCTGCCCGGCAGCGGCCGGCCAATGGACTCGTACGTCTTGCGGCCCATGACGAGCGTGTGCCCCATCGTGAGCTGCTTGAAGCGCTTGAGGTCCGCGGGCAGCCGCCAGGGCAGGGTGTTGGCCCGGCCGATGCACCGGTTGGTGGCCATGGCCACGATGGCGGAGATCCTCCTCATACGGCCACGGGCGCCTTGATGGCAGGGTGCGGCTCGTAGCCGCTCAGCGTGAAGTCCTCGTACTTGAAGCCGAAGAGCGAGCGGACCTCGGGGTTGAGCGTCATCTTCGGCAGCGCACGCGGCTCGCGCTCGAGCTGCTCGCGGGCTTGCTCCACGTGGTTGAGGTACAGGTGTGCGTCACCCGTGGTGTGGATGAACTCGTGGGCCTGGAGCCCCGTCACCTGCGCCACCATCATCGTCAGCAGCGCATAGGACGCGATGTTGAAGGGCAGCCCGAGGAAGATGTCCGCGCTGCGCTGGTAGAGCTGGCAGGAGAGCTTTCCGTCCGCCACGTAGAACTGGAACAGGATGTGGCAGGGCGGCAGCTTCATCGCGTCCAGGTCCGCCACGTTCCACGCGCTGATGATGTGCCGGCGCGAGTCGGGGTTCTTGCGCAGCTGCTCGACGAGCTGGCTCATCTGATCGATGGAGCCGCCGCCGGGCTTGGGCCACGAGCGCCACTGGTGCCCGTAGATGGGGCCGAGGTTGCCCTCCGCGTCCGCCCACTCGTCCCAGATGGTGACGCCGTGCTTCTGCAAGTCCTTCACGTTGGTGCCGCCCGCGAGCATCCACAGCAGCTCGTGGATGATGGACTTGAGGTGCAGCTTCTTCGTCGTCACCAGCGGGAACCCCTGCGTGAGGTCGAACCGCATCTGGTGGCCGAAGATGCTCAGCGTCCCGGTCCCGGTCCGGTCACTCTTCTTCGTTCCGTGGTGGAGGACGTGCTCGAGCAGGGCGAGGTACTGTTTCATGGTCGGATCGATCACCCCGGCCGGTGCCAAGCGCAAATGGGGGACGGGCTTCTATCCCAGGAGCTGTGGGACGCGCGACACTCCGGAGCACGTGGGATGCCGGATCTCCGACGGATGCACCCGGTAAGAGCCCGCCGTACACGATGAAGCGGCTTCCGGTGGCGGTCTCGCACGGGAAGCCGTTAGAAGGGCGCCGCGATGAAGATCTACACGAAGACCGGGGACACGGGAGAGACGGGCCTGTTCGGCGGAGGCCGGGTGCGCAAGGACAGCGTGCGCGTAGACGCCTATGGCGAGGTGGACGAGCTGAACGCCTCGCTCGGGCTGGCCCGCGCCCTGTCCATGCCCTCGGACCTGGATGCGCTCCTGCTGCGGTTGCAGGACCAGCTCTTCACCGTGGGGGCCGTGCTGGCCACGCCGGTGGGCACCAAGGCCTCCGAGCACATCCCCAAGCTCAAGGCCGAGTGGGTGACGGACATGGAGAAGGCCATCGACACCTTCGAGACGGAGCTGTCGCCCATGACGCACTTCATCCTGCCAGGGGGCAGCCAGGCAGCCGCCGCGTTGCACCTCTCCCGCACGGTGTGCCGCCGGGCCGAGCGCCGGGTCGTCGCCGCCCTGCGCGAGGGCGAGGCCCAGCAGGAGGCGGTGGTCTACCTCAACCGTCTCTCGGACCTGCTGTTCGTCATGGCCCGGATCGCCAACCACCGGGCTGGCGTCGAGGACGTGAAGTGGATACCGGAGAAGCCCACGAAGTAGCGGTTATGTAAGGCACCGTGACTCCGCTGCCCACCGAACATCTCCGCCAGCTCTCCGAGCAGGTCGGCTTCGACCTCGTGGGCTTCGCGCGCGCCGAGCCCATCCCTTCCGAGTTCCTCTTCGGATGGCTGGAGTCTGGCTGCGCCGCGGACATGGACTGGATGGGCACGCGGGCGGCCGAGCGGCTGGATGTCTCCCGGCTGCTCCCCGGCGCGCGCACCGTCATCGCCTTCGCCACCAACTACTACCGCGATGAGCCCCGGGTGGAGGGCTCGCCCATCGCCCGCTACGCGCGGGCCCGGGACTACCACTCCACCCTGCGCGACAAGCTGAAGGCCTTCCGCAAGCTGATTTCCGACGCGTACCCCGAGGTGCACCACTACGGCAGCGTGGACTCGGGCCCGTTGATGGAGAAGGTGTGGGCCGCGCGAGCGGGCCTGGGTTACGTGGGCAAGAACGGGTGCTTCATCACCGAGCCCTTTGGCTCGTGGGTGCTGCTGTCCGCGCTCGTGCTGGACGCCGAGGTGGATGCGTATGCGGGAGGCCCCGCCAGCGACCGCTGCGGCCACTGCCGCAAGTGCATCATGTCCTGCCCCACCGGTGCGCTGCTCGGCCAGGGCCGCGTGGACGCGCGGGCCTGCCTCTCCTACCACACCATCGAGAACCGCCACGCCGAGGTGCCCGAGTCCTTCCGCGTGGAGATGGACAACATCGTCTTCGGCTGCGACATCTGCCAGGACGTCTGCCCCCTCAACCGCAGCCCTGTGTTCACGCCCAACGAGCGCTTCGCGCCCCGGGCGGTGGCGGAGCTCGGGGTGATGGAGCTGGCCGCGCTCACCCCAGAGCAGTATGAGCGGCTCATTCCCGGCACCCCGCTCGCGCGGGCCAAGTATGACGGCCTGCGCCGCAATGCCGTGTACGCCCTGGGCGCCGTGAAGCAGGCCGAGGCCCGCTCCCTCCTGGAGAAGCTAAGCAAGGATCCCAGCGAGCAGGTGCGCCACGCCGCGCAGTGGGCGCTCCGCCACCTGGACGCGTAGTCAGGGAAGCACCCGCACCTCGGGGCTTGCCTCACTTGGACACGGGGTGTGCTGCCCGGATGGAGCGCGCAGTGAGGGGGCTCCGGTCTCTGGACGCGGAGGACGGCCTCCCGCTATCACTCGCGCGCAACACTTCACCCCAAGGGGGGGGCCATGACCGGCAGCACCAGCGACGCATCCATCCACGAACATCCCGCCAAAGCGCTGCGCCTGCTGTTCGGTGCGCAGCTCGCATTGACGTGCTGGGGCCTCTTCTCCGAGCAACTCTCGATTCTCTATCGCTCGTTCATGGAGCTCTCCTCCAGCTCGCGGCCCCTCCGTCCCTCCAGATCGTGCTCTCGCTGCCGACGACGCTGCTCTTCATCGTCCTGATCCTCGGCCTCGTTCGTTTCGTGGCCCCCCTGGGTGATGTCTGGGCACGTCGCTGGGGCTACACCGCCGCCATTCTCCTCGGAATGCGAGCCGCCTGGGGCCTCTGCCTGGGCGTACTCCCCCTGGTGGGCGTGGAGCTCCGCTCGTTGGGCAACGCCCTCTTCGTGGTATCCAGCTTCGTGACCGCTGCGAGCCTGGTGGCGATGCTCCTGGCGATGGAGAAGGGCAGCCTGGCGCTCGACGTCCATCCCCCCTGGGGATTGATCCGCTTCGCCGTGGGCGCCGCGGTGCTGCAGTGGATCGGCTACCTCGTGTTCCGGGCGTTCCTGGACTCCTCCGGGGTCGCCAAACCCGGGGCTCTCCTCGTGAACGAGCTGCTGCCCGTGCTGCACTTCCTCGCTCACGTCCTGCTGGTGGGGGTGTTCGGCGTGACACTCGCGGCGTTAGAGCGCAAGCGGGACACCGCGGCCGCTGGCTCGGGGTGGACGCCGGCGGCGGAGGGGCTCGGTCTCTACATCAAGGGCCTGTACGTACGTATCGCCCTGCTCATCCTCTCCGCGGGCCTCTCGGCGCTCCTCTCCGCCTGGAGGGCCTACAGGGCGTTCAACCGGGACGTTCAGGGCGTCCTCGTCCTGGTGGGGCTCGTCTTCACGGGGATGATGCTCGTGGGCCTCGTGCGGTACGCGAGCCTGCCGGAGATGGCCGGTGCGCGCGGGCATGTCTACGCGTCCCTCGTGCTGCTGCTGTCCGCGGAAAAGATGGCGCTGACTCCTTACTATCCGTTGACCGTGTACGCCGTGTACGCGTTGCTCCCCGTCAGCCTCATTGTCCTCTCCAACTCCTTCCGCCGGGTGGCCCTGGAGCTTCAGGATGGGGAGCTCGCCCAGGCCGTGCGACAGGTGATGTTCTGGTTCTTCGTGCTGGGCAGCGTCGTGGCCGGCCTGGGCCGGCGCATGGGGGCCCCGGAGTTCATTTCGTTCGTGGCGGTGGTGTGCGTTCTGGTTGGCCTGGTGCGCTTCTTCCTCGTGCTGGGCCAGGTGCGGCGCCGGATGGTCGAAGGCGTCGCTTCGGCCTCCCAGCCCGTGGCGCTCTTCTCCGCCGTCTGAGCCGGCGGGCGCGGCAACGATCCGTGCCTGGCTGCCTTTCCTCGTCGTGTGGTACGGGAGCCTCATGAGCGTCTCGTCTGAGACTCCCCTTCCCACCTCCGTGTCCCAGGGCCGCCCGCCCCGGCGCTGGCTGCGCAGACTGCTGTGGACGGGTCTCGGGCTCACCCTCCTGCTGGTCATCGGCACGGTGTACCAGGCCGTGTCCGCCGCGGCGGATGCGCGCGACTTCCCCCCACCGGGACGGATGGTGGACGTGGGCGGCCACCGCCTGCATCTACACTGCCTGGGCGAGGGGCGTCCCACCATGGTGTTGGAGTCGGGCGCCAACAGCATGTCCTCCGGCTGGGCGTGGGTGCAGCCCGAGGTGGCGAAGACCACGCGTGTCTGCGCGTACGACCGGGCGGGGAACGCCTGGAGCGAGCCGGGCCCGGCGCCTCGCGACGCGGCGCACGTCGCCGAGGAACTCCACACCCTGCTCGCGAACGCGGGTGAGTCCGGTCCCTTCGTCCTCGTGGGGCACTCGCTGGGCGGGCTCTTCGTCCGCCTCTACGCGGAGCGCTACCCGGAGCAGGTCGCTGGCATGGTGCTGTTGGATGCCTCGCACCCGGACCAGATGGAGCGGCTGCCGGAGTCCGCCCGGAAGCAGTTGGCGGTGGGCATGAAGGTGATGGCCCTCGCGCCCGCGCTCATCCAGGTGGGCCTGGTGCGCGCCACGGGTATTTTCGACGCGATGGGGCGGGGCCTGCCCGAGCGGGCCTTCGCGGAGGCCGCGGCCTTCGCCTCGACGACCCGGCACATGGAGGCCGGGTACGCCGAGATGCTGGCCTGGGACGAGTCCGCGGCCCAGGTCCGTGCCACCCGGGGGCTCGGTGAAAGGCCCCTGCTGGTGGTGAGCGCGGGCTCGGCCGCCGGAGCGCCGGAGCTGCTCCCCGCATTCCATGCCCTGCACCGCGAGACGGTCTCCCTCTCCTCCCGCGGCGAGTACCGCCTCATCCCCGAGGCCAACCACATCTCGTTGTTGACGGACCAGGCACATGCCCGGCAGACGAGCGCGGCCGTCCTCGACGTGGTGAACCAGGTGCGTGCCCCACCGGTGGACGGGGCGGCCTCACCCTGAGCTGCTCCATGGGCCTCGCGGCTACTGCACCCCGAAGAACAGGTCGTCGTGGTCGTCGTAGTTGCTCGCCGAGCACAATCCCGGGCTGCCCATGTAGCGGAATACGCCGCGCACCGCCTGCAGCGAGCCCGCAGGCAGGGTGTAGGCCGTGGAGAGCACCTGCTCGCCACCCGCGCCCGGCGTGAGCGTGGTCAGGTACGTCCACGCGGGGGTTGCGGCAGCGCTCGTGTAGTAGAGGTCCAGCGCGTCCGCACTGCCGTCGCCCCAGGCCCACACCGTGGCCTCGATGCGCACCGTCTTGCCCACGGCCAGCGGCGTGCCGTCCTCCGTGGACACCTTCAGCCGCTCCAGCGACTCGTCTCCGTGGAAGCCTCCCGACGCCCCGTCCTGGCAGGAGGTGGCGAGCGTGTTGGGCGCGTTCTGCTCGGGGCCCACCGTCCCGCGGCCCACCAGCAGGTCACCCGAGTCACAGCGGCTCTCGCCCGCCCCCTCGCAGCCCGGCGCCCCGCGTGACGCATCGTAGACGGCATTGCCCGTCGGCGGGGGCGGCGGGGGCGGGGTGCTGTTGTCGATGAGGATGTGGACCGGGGCGGAAAGCGTGCTGTTGCCCGCGAAATCCCGTGCCCGGACCTCGAGCGTATGCGGCCCGTTGGTTCCCATCGTGGAGTCCCAATAGATGGGGGAGGCCGCCATGCTGCTTCCCGCGACGGGCATGCCATCCACCAGCAGCTCCAGGAACATGATCTGCCGGTCATCCGTGGCATCCGCCGTCACCCACAGCATCCCGGACACCGAGGCGCCCTCGGCCGGCGAGGCGATGGAGACGTGGGGGGCCTGTGTGTCGGCGGGGAGCTGGACCTGCACCGGCGTGCTCTCCGTCGGGTTGCCAGCGGCATCATGCGCCCGGACCGAGAGCGTGTACGTGCCACCGTTGAAATAGGTGGTGTCCCAGGTCAGCGTATAGGGCGGCTCGGAGGCCTGGCCGTACACGCTCCCATCCACGAGCAGGTCCACCCAGCCGATGCCATGCGCGTCCTCCACGGCCGCCGTCACCGTCACGAATCGTTCCCCCACCGTCGCGCCGTCCACCGGTGAGGTGAGCGTCGCCGTGGGCGCGGTGCGGTCGACGAAGAACTCCACGGATGTGGACTCGCCCACCTTGTTCGAGGCGTCGTACGCACGCACCTGCACGGTGTGGGGGCCCTCGGCGGCGGTGGTGGAGTCCCAGTACTGGAAGAAGCTCACGGAGGGCGAGACGCTGTAGTTCCTGGAGCGGTAGAGCGCCCCGTCCACGAGGATGTCCACCCGGGTCACTCCGGCATCGTCGGTGGCCACCACTCCGAAGTTGATGGTCCCCGTCACGGGCTGGCCCACGATGGGATGGGACAGGCTCGCCGTGGGCGCCGCCGGGTCCGTCTCCAGTCTCGAGGTGCGCGTCGACGGTTGTTCCGGGTGCTCCACCGGGCCGCACCCCGCCATGACCAGCGGCATCAGCAACGCGAGCGCACCGCGCCTCCACTTCCAGGAATATCGGTTCATGGAAGGTCTGAATACCCTGTGGGTCTGTCATCCCCGCTCCCGGTGGCTCCTCCCCACCCGTACCCCAGGGCTCGCTTCGACGGACTCCGGGTGTGCTGGGCGTTCCCATCGGGCAGATGCAGCGCGTCACTTCCTCGTCACCTGCTCGAAGTGCCGGGCGCTGTTCCGGGCCACCGGGCAATCTGGTACGTGGCGCGAAGCGATGCGCGCATCCTCCACTGAAGCTGTCTCTCCTCGTCAGGCGCCGCTCGGCCCGGTCTACGCCGCGTTGATCTTCCAGGTGTTGATCAACACGGGCACGTACCTGGCCGGCAAGCGGGCCATGGAGGAGTTGCCGCCCGTCACCGTGGTGCTCTGGCGCTTCCTCCTCAGCGCCACCGTCTTCTGTCTGCTGCTCGTCTTCACGCCCGGCCCCAAGCTGCCGCCGCGCTCCGAGTGGCGCCGCGTGCTGATGCTCGGCCTGCTCGCGGGCCCCATCAACCAGATGTTGTTCTTCTACGGGCTGTCCCGCTCCACCGCCGCCCATGCGGCACTGCTCTATGCGCTCACCCCGCTCGGCGTGTACTCGGTGAGTCTCGTGCGCGGGCACGAACGGCCTTCCTCGCGCGCCACGTTCGGCATCCTCACCGCGCTCGCCGGTGTGGTGGTGCTGCTGCTCGGACGGGGGCTGGCCTCGGCGCGCGGGTCGCTCGTGGGGGACCTCCTCATCCTCGCCGCCGTGAGCGCCTGGGTCGTCTACACCACCGAGGGCAAGCCCTTCGCCGCCGCTCACGGCCCGCTGCGCTCCACCGCGTGGAGCATGGTGGCCGCGGCCCTGCTCCTGCTGCCCGTCACGCCCTTCGCGCTGGCTCCCGCTCGCACCTTCTCCGCCAGCCTCCCCGCGCTCGGCAGCATCGCGTACCTGGCCATCCTCACGTCCGTCGTCGCGTACCTCATCTGGTACTACGCCTTGTCCAGGGTGCCCGCCTCCCGCGTCGCCGTCTTCTCCAACCTCCAGCCCGCGACCACCGCCATCGCCGCGTGGTTGTTGCTCGGCGAGTCCCTGCATTGGGGCCTGGCTCTCGGTGGAGGATTGGTGATCGCCGGCGTGCGGCTGACGCAGAGTGCTCCGCTCGTGACAGGGCCCGCACGGGCCTCGGAGGACGCGGTGGGGGCTCCGGTTGCGCGCGGGTAGCCCCTCACCCTGACCCTCTCCCAGAGGGCGAGGGGGGACGCGGATTCAACCCGGGGGGCGTGGCACCCTCACCCCGTCCCTCTCCCGGGGGGAGAGG
>DASQMW010000293.1:0-7590 GCA_035645295.1 Archangium sp. | reverse complement strand
TCCTCGCCCAGCAGCCCCCCGCGAAAACCATGACCGCCTCTCGAGATGCCTTCCTGCGGGACTACGCGGAGACACGCCGCTTCATGAGCGGGCGTCCCGTCAATGCCCGCATCACCCCCGACGAGAAGACCGTCCTCTTCCTGCGCGGCCAGCCCCGCGCGCCCATCCAGACCCTCTTCGCCTTCGACGTGGCCACTGGCGAGGCGAAGGAGGTGCTCACCCCCGAGGCCATCCTCAAGGGCTCCGAGGAGTCGCTCACCCCCGAGGAGAAGGCCCGCCGCGAGCGCATGCGCGTGAGCGCCCGGGGCTTCACCTCCTACCAGCTGTCCGAGGACGGCGAGCGGATTCTCGTGCCGCTCTCCGGCAAGCTCTACCTGGTCGAGCGCGCCACCGGGAAGTCCACCGAGCTGAAGACGGGCCCGGGCGTCATCGATCCGCGCTTCTCCTCGGACGGCCAGCAGGTGGCGTACGTGCGAGACAACGACGTCTTCCGCATCGAGCTGGCCACCAACAAGGAGCGCCGCGTCACCACGGGAGGCACCCCGGCGAAGACGCACGGCCTGGCCGAATTCGTCGCCCAGGAGGAGATGAGCCGCTTCTCCGGCTGGTGGTGGAGCCCGGACGCGAAGTTCATCGCCTACACCGAGTCGGACACGGCGGAGGTGGAGAAGCTCTCCATCATCGACGTGATGCACCCGGAGAAGGGCGCGGAGGACTACTCCTACCCGCGGCCGGGCAAGAACAACGCGAAGGTGCGCCTGGGCATCACCCCCGTCACGGGCGGCAAGACGGTGTGGGTGCAGTGGGACGCGGAGAAGTACCCGTACCTGGCCACGGTGGTGTGGCCGAAGAAGGGCTCCCTGACGGTGCTGGTGCAGAACCGCACGCAGACGGAGCAGAAGCTGCTCGCGGTGGACACGGCCAGCGGCAAGACGCGGGAGCTGCTCACCGAGAAGGACGAGGCCTGGCTCGAGCTGGAGCAGACCTTCCCGCTGTGGCTCGAGGATGGCAGCGGCTTCCTCTGGTACACCGAGCGCAATGGCGGCCCCGAGGTGGAGCTGCGCAACGCGGATGGCACCCTCGCGCGCTCGCTGGTGAAGCCGGAGGCGGGCTTTCGCGGCCTTGCCCGCTACCACGAGAAGGAGCGCACCCTCTACTTCGTGGGCGGCCCCAACCCCACCGAGAGCTACCTGTGGCGCGTGAAGGAGGGCGGCGCCCCGGAGCAGGTGCGCCCCGGCACCACCGGTGAGGCCGTCGAGATGGGCAGCGTCGCCCGCTCCGGCAACCTGGCCGTCATCACCCACTCGAGCCCCACGTCCATGCCGCGCACCTACGTGGTGCGGGGGGACGGCACCCGCGTGGGCGAGCTGCCCTCGGTGGCCGTGGAGCCCGGCTTCACCCCCGTCGTCGAGTACCGCGAGGTGGGCCCGTTGAAGTTCCACTCCTCGCTGGTGCGCCCGCGCAACGGCAAGCCCGGCCAGAAGCTGCCCACCATTGTCGAGGTGTACGCCGGCCCCACCGTCACCGTCGTGCACAAGTCCATGGCCGCGCACCTGCTGTCGCAGTGGATGGCGGACCAGGGCTTCCTCATCGCCCGCTTCGATGGCCGGGGCACCCCGTTGCGCGGTGCGAAGTGGCAGCGCGCCGTGCACCTCGACTTCTCCGGCGTGACGCTGGAGGACCAGGTCGCTGCCGTCCAGGCCCTCGCCGCCGTGGTGCCCGAGGTGGACCTGCAGCGCGTGGGCATCGAGGGCTGGAGCTTCGGTGGCTACATGGGCGCGCTCGCCGCCCTCAAGCGCTCGGACGTCTTCAAGGCCGCCGTGGCTGGCGCTCCGGTGGTGGACTGGCTCGACTACGACACCCACTACACCGAGCGCTACCTCGGCCTGCCCCAGCAGCACCCCGAGGCCTACGAGAAGAGTTCCCTGCTCACCTACGCTCGTGACACCAGCAAGCCCATCTCCCCGCTGCTGCTCATCCACGGCACCGCGGACGACAACGTCTACTTCTTCCACACCCTGAAGCTCTCCGACGCGCTCTTCCGCGCCGGCAAGCACCACGAGCTGCTGCCCCTGAGCGGCCTCACGCACATGGTGCCGGATCCACTCGTCACCCAGCGCCAGTACGAGTGGGTGATGAACCACTTCAAGCGGCACCTGGCGAAGTAGGCGCGGCGGGAGCCCGCAAAGAGAAAGGCCCGGCTCCCCCCTGGGATGCCGGGCCTTCTTCCGAGGCCACTAGGGAGTGGCTCGGAGCGGAATCAGGCGGCGCGAACGTTCTGCGCCTGCAGGCCCTTGGGGCCCTTGGCCAGCTCGAACTCCACCTTCTGCCCCTCGGCGAGGGTGCGGAACCCATCCATGTTGATGGCGGTGTGGTGGCAGAACACGTCCTCGCCTCCGCCGTCCTGCACGATGAATCCGAAGCCCTTCGCGTCGTTGAACCACTTCACGGTACCAGTAGCCATTGTGCTTCCTTGTCAGGGGAGCCGGCCCGAGCCGACTCGTGTCCCGTCCCCCGTTCGCCGGGTGACAAGTGAAGGCTAGGCGGGCAGCCGAGCGCCTGTCTAGTCGGCTGCCCCGTTTTCCTGGTTGCTACCGTTTAGCGGTTTTTCAAATTTCCAGCAGGAGCCGAGTGGGGTCCTCGATGCAGTCCTTGATGCGGACGAGGAACTGCACGGCCTCGCGGCCGTCGATGAGGCGATGGTCGTAGGAGAGGGCCAGGTACATGATGGGCCGGATGACGACCTGGCCGTTGCGGGCCACCGGGCGCTCCACGATGTTGTGCATCCCCAGGATGCCCGTCTGGGGCGGGTTGATGATGGGGGTGGAGAGCATCGAGCCGAAGATGCCGCCGTTGGTGATGGTGAAGGTGCCGCCCTGGAGCTCGGCGAGCGTGAGCTTGTCGTTGCGCGCGCGGGTGCCGTAGTCGCCGACCTTCTTCTCCAGCTCGGCCATGGACTGGGTGTCGGCGTCGCGGACGACGGGGACCACCAGGCCGCGGCTGCCGCTCACCGCCACGCCGATGTCGTAGTAGTGCTTGAAGACGACGTCGTCGCCGTCGATCTCCGCGTTGACCTGGGGGAAGGCCTTGAGGGCCTCGACGGCGGCGCGGATGAAGAAGCTCATGAAGCCGAGCTTCACGCCGTGGCGGGCCAGGAACTTCTCCTGGTGCTGCTTGCGCAGGTCCATCACCGCGCCCATGTCCACCTCGTTGAAGGTGGTGAGGATGGCGGCGGTGGACTGGGCCTGCACGAGGCGCTCGGCGACGCGGCGGCGCAGCGGCGTCATCTTCACGCGCTCCTCGCGGTCGGCGCGCGGGCGGGGACCGGAGGGGGCGGCCGGAGCCGGAGCACGCTGAACGGGAGCCTCGGCCGGGCGGTTGAGCTGGCCGAGCGCGTCCTCCTTGGTGATGCGGCCGCCGGTGCCGCTGCCCTTGAGCTGGGCCACGTCGAGCTTGTTCTCCTCGACGATCTTCCGGGCGGTGGGCGTCATGCGGACGTCGGCACCAGCGGAAGCGGTGGCGGCCACGGGAGCCGCGGCGGCGGGAGCGGGAGCGGCGGCCTGGGGCGCGGAGGCGGAGGCGCCAGCGCCGGCCTCGATGGTGCCCAGCACGTCACCCACGCGCACCTTGTCGCCCTCGTTGAAGGCGATGGTGAGGATGGCGCCGGCGGCGGGAGCGGGCACGTCGATGGTGACCTTGTCGGTCTCCAGGACGACGAGGGGCTCGTCGGCGGAGACCGCCTCGCCCTTCTTCTTGTTCCACTTCCCGACGACGGCTTCAGTGATGGACTCGCCCAGGGGCGGGACTTTCAATTCAACGGCCATTCTTGGTTCCTCGGAGGATGGCTTCCTCGACGATGAGCTGCTGCTCGAGGTTGTGCGTCTGGGGGAAGCCGGTGGCGGGGCTGGCGGCTTCCGCGCGCCCGATGTAGCCCACCTTCAGCGGGTTCTGGCCCCGAGTGGAGGCCAGGTCGTGCAGGCGGGGGAACATGAAGTGCCAGCCACCCGAGTTCCGGGGCTCCTCTTGCACCCAGTAGAGCTCGGTGAGCTTCGGCATCTTCGCGACGAGGCCTGCCAGCTCGTCGAAGGGGAAGGGGTAGAGCTGCTCCACGCGCACGATGGCGATGGAGTCGTCCTTGCGCTCGTCCCGGGCCTTGACCAGGTCGTAGTAGACCTTGCCCGAGCACAGGAGCAGCCGCGTCACGCCGGCCGGGTCCACCTTGTCCAGGATGACCTCCTGGAAGGTGCCGGTGGCCAGCTCCTCCAGCTTGCTCGTCGCCTCGGGGCGGCGCAGCAGGCTCTTGGGCGACATGATGACGAGCGGCTTGCGCAGCGGGCGCAGCACCTGGCGGCGCAGCAGGTGGAAGATCTGCGCGGGCGTGGTGGGGTAGGCCACCTGGATGTTGTCCTCGGCGCTCAGGCTCAGGAAGCGCTCCAGCCGGGCGCTGGAGTGCTCCGGGCCCTGGCCCTCGTAGCCGTGGGGCAGCAGCAGGGTGAGGCCGCTCAGCCGCCGCCACTTGCTCTCACCGGCCGCGATGAACTGGTCGATGATGATTTGAGCGCCGTTGGCGAAGTCACCGAACTGGGCCTCCCAGATGGTGAGGCCGTCCGGCACGTCGAGGCTGTAGCCGTACTCGAAGCCCAGCACGCCCATCTCGGACAGGGGGCTGTTGAAGACGTCGAAGTGGGCCTGGCCGGTGGGGAACTGGCGCAGGGGAACGAAGTTGGCTCCCGTCTTCACGTCGTGCAGCACGGCGTGGCGGTGGCTGAACGTGCCGCGCTCGCTGTCCTGGCCGCTCACGCGGATGGAGTAGCCCTCGGAGAGCAGCGTGGCGTAGGCCAGCGACTCGCCCTCGCTCCACTGCAGCTCCTCGCTCTGGAGCATGCCCTGGCGCTTCTTGAGGACCGTGCGCTCCACGTCGCGGTGGACATTGAAGCCCTCGGGCACCTCGCTCAGCTTCTTGAGGGCCGAGCGCAGCGTCTCCTTGTCCACCGCCGTGGTCACCTGCGGGGCGCTCTTGTGCAGTCCGCCCTTGTACGGCTGCCACAGGCCTTCCAGCGCGTTGGGCTCCTTGAACTGGCTCTCCGCCCGGGCGCGGGTGAGGGCCGCGTCGAACTCCTGCATGCAGCGCTGCTTGATGGCCTCGGAGTCCTCCGCGGAGATGCGCGCCTGCTGCGCGAGCTGCTGCGCGTAGAGCGTGCGCACGGTCGGGTGCTTGCGGATGATCTCGTACATCGCCGGCTGGGTGAACGAGGGGTCATCGCCCTCGTTGTGGCCGTAGCGGCGGTAGCAGACGAGGTCGACGACGACGTCGCTCTTGAAGGTCTGGCGGTACTCGGCCACCAGGCGGGCCACGTGGACGCACGCCTCGGGATCATCCCCGTTCACGTGGAAGACGGGCACGTCCAGCATCTGCGCCAGGGCCGTGGAGTAGATGGAGCTGCGCGAGTCGGACGGGTCGGTGGTGAAGCCCACCTGGTTGTTGATGACGACGTGCAGGGTGCCGCCCGTCTTGTAGCCCTCCAGCCCCGCCATGTTGAGCGTCTCGGCCACCACGCCCTGGCCGATGAAGGCCGCGTCGCCGTGGATGAGCAGCGGCATCACCTTGGTGCGCTCGGTGTCCCCGCTGCGGTCCTGCTTGGCGCGCACGCGGCCCTCCACCACCGGGTCCACCGCCTCCAGGTGGCTGGGGTTGAAGGCCAGCGATAGGTGGATGTCCTTGCCCCCGCGCGTGCTGTGGTCCGAGCTGAAGCCCATGTGGTACTTCACGTCGCCGCGGCCCATGTGCTGCTTGGGATCCTGCGGGCCCTCGAACTCGCTGAAGATCTGATCCGGCTTCTTGCCCAGGATGTTCGTCAGCACGTTGAGGCGGCCGCGGTGAGCCATGCCGATGACGACTTCCTTGAGGCCCAGGTCGCCACCGACCTCGAGCACGGCGTCCAGCATGGGCACCAGGGCCTCACCGCCATCGAGCGCGAAGCGCTTGGCGCCGATGAACTTGGTGTGCAGGAAGTTCTCGAAGCCCTCGGCGTAGGACAGCCGGGTGAGGATGTGGCGCTGCTCGTCCACCGTGAAGGCCGTGCGGTTCTCGGTGTACTCCATGCGCCGCATCAGCCAGCGCCGCCGCTCGCTGTCGAGCATCTGCATGTACTCGACGCCGATGGCACCGGTGTACGTGCGGCGCAGCCGGCCCAGCAACTCCTTGAGCTTCACCCGGGCCTCGGGGAAGACGTTGGCGCTCTCCACGAGCTGCTCCAGCTCGGTGGCGGAGAAGTGCTTGTCGTCCACCATGCCCACGTCGGCCACGTGGTCCAGGCTCGGGCGGGGCCGGCCGAGCGGATCCAACCGGGCGCGCAGGTGGCCGCGCAGACGGAAGGCCGAGATGGCCTGATCCACCCGGGCCTGCAGCTTCATGTCCTGCTCGAAGGCGACCGTGGGGGCCGTCTGCGGGGCGAGCGCCACCGCGGCGGCGGCCTTGTTGCCCTTGCCCTTGCCCTCGCCGTCGCCCTTGCCCTCCTTGCCCGGGACGACGGGGGCGGGTGGCTCGATCAGGGTCTTGTTGAAGATGGGCCGGCCGGCGCCGTCGTTGCGCTCGAACAACTCGCGCCAGCTCGGGTCCACGCTGGACGGATCCTCGAGGTAGCGCGCGTAGAGCCCCTCGATGAAGTCGATGTTTCCGCCGGAGAGGTACGAGTCCTGGATATTCGCCATGGCGTGCGCTCTTTTACTGGAAGGCCGCCCCGTTGGGGGGTTTTCGGCACGATTTGTTGATCAGCCGCGCCCCGTCTCCCAGTCCGGGCGGGCGGGGCGAGCAGCAGGATTCATGCGCCACGTGAGCGCAACTTCATCCGCAGGGTCCTACCGGGTAGGGTGGGGGTCCGGGCTTCTTCCTGGCTTACCCGGGCCTCCGGGAGTGATAAACCCCCCGGACTTCCTTCTCTTTAGTCAGAAAGGCCTGTGCATGCTGCTGCAGGGCAAGAAGCTCCTCATCACCGGAGTGCTCACCCCCCAGTCGCTCGCCTACGGCATCGCCGAGCACGCGCTGGAGCAGGGGGCGGACATCGTCCTCACCGGTTTCGGCCGGGCGCGCTCGCTCACGGAGCGCAGCGCGAAGCGCCTCAAGGCGGGGACCGAGGTCCTGGAACTGGACGTCACCAACCCCGCCCACTTCCCCGCCCTCACCGAGGCGCTGCGCCAGCGCTGGGGCCGGGTGGACGGCGTGCTGCACTCCATCGCCTATGCCCCCGAGGACGCGCTGGGCGGCAACTTCCTCCACACCCCCTGGGAGAGCGTCCAGACGGCGTTCCGCGTCTCCACCTTCTCCCTCAAGGAGTTGGCCGTGGCGGCCATGCCGCTGATGACCCAGGGCGGCTCCATCGTCACCCTGGACTTCGACAACCGGGTCGCCTGGCCCATCTATGACTGGATGGGCGTCTGCAAGGCCGCCCTGGAGGCCACCGTGCGCTACCTCGCCCGGGACCTGGGCCCCAAGGGCATCCGCGTCAACGCCCTGGCCCCGGGCCTCGTGGACACGCCGATGCTGCGGACGCCCGACACCACGCCCGAGCGCATCCGGACGCTCGAGGCCTC
>DASQMW010000292.1:0-60066 GCA_035645295.1 Archangium sp. | reverse complement strand
GCCACCCTCCTCCCTGCCCCATCAACTGCACCACCCCCTGGTAGATCTGATCCACGTCCGGCCGCTCCTCGCGGTCCACCTTCACGTTGATGAACCACTCGTTCATCAACCCGGCGATGGTGGGATCCTCGAAGGACTCGTGCGCCATCACGTGGCACCAGTGGCACGCCGAGTAGCCCACCGACAGCAGGATGGGCTTGTTCTCCGCCCGGGCCCGCGCGAAGGCCTCGTCCCCCCACGGGTACCAGTCCACCGGATTCGACGCATGCTGCCGCAGATAGGGCGACGGCTCGCGCGCGAGACGGTTTTTCGCACCGGAAGGCGGAGTCTGGGCCACGGGATGCTCCTGACGAAGAGGGCGGGGCCCGTGTGATACGGGCCACACCCGGCGCGAGCAAGTTCCTCGGAGCGTGCGTGTTCCCCGGTACAACTCCAGTGTTCAGGGACGGGAAGAAAAGGGGCTGGGCAAATGCCCCGGGTTGCGCTTTGTCCTTGGGTCGTGGCCGAGCCCCTCCCCACCCGCACTCCCTCCCTCGTGACGCTCAGCCTCGTGCTGCTGGCGGTGAGCGCCGGGGTGCGGCTCGCGCTCGCGTCCAGCACGGACATCTACTTCGACGAGGCCTACTACTGGCAATGGGCCCAGCACCTCGCCTGGGGCTACTACGACCACCCGCCCCTGGTGGCCTGGCTCATCGCCGCGCTCGGCGTCCGGCTCACCGCCCTGCTGTGTGGCGCGGGCACCGTGGCCGCCGTGTGGGGCCTCGCCCGGGACGTGCACGGAAACAAGGAGGCCGCCTGGCGCGCCGCCGCGCTGTGGAGCCTGGTGCCCGCGGGCATGCTCGCCGGGGTCTGGTCCACTCCCGACACGCCCCTGCTGCTCTGCTGGGTGCTCGCGCTGTGGGCGCTGTACCGCGAGCGGTGGGTGCTGGCGGGACTCGCCTGTGGGCTGGCCCTGCTGTCCAAGTACCCGGGCGTCCTGCTTTCCGTGGCCTTCGTCGCCACCTGCGTGCGCGCCCGCCGCCTGCCCGCTGGAGCGTGGCTCACCGCGCTCCTCGGCGTGCTCCTCTTCCTGCCCGTCGTGCTGTGGAACGCGCGGCATGACCAGGTGGGCTTCGCCTTCCAGCTCAAGCACGGCCTCGGTGGCACCGGCGGGTGGCGCACCTTCGGGGAGTTCCTCGCCGGCCAGCTCGCGCTCGGCGGCCCCGTGCTGCTCCCGTTGACCGTGGCGTACGTCCTCCGCGGCCCGAGAGAGCAATTCCTCCTGCGCGCGGCCGCCGCCGCTCCCCTCCTCCTCTTCGGCTACGCCTCCCTCCGCACCCGGGGTGAGGCCAACTGGCCGGCCGCCGCGTACCTCTCCGCGTGCGTGGGGGCCGCCGGCATGCGCCCCGCGTGGTTCCGCGCCGCGGCCCTCGCCAACCTCGCCGTGGTGCTCGCGGTGGGCTCGCACCTGCTCTTCCCCCTGCTGCGCTTCGAGCGCGACACGCCCCTGGCCCGCACCCACGGCTGGTCCGTGCTGTCCCAGCTCGCCGAGCCCTCGCGGCTCTTCCCCGGGCTCGAGCGTGCGGACGTGGCCGGGGTGTACGCGCCCAGCTATCAGCTCGCCTCCGAGGTGGCCTACTACGCCCGGCTGCCCACGGACACCGCGGGGGGAGCCCGCTATAGCCAGTATGACCTCTGGCCGGAGCTGGGGGTGGCACCCGGCCAGGACGCGCTGTGGCTCTCCGAGGACCGTCCTCCTCCCGAGGAGCTGGCCGCGCGCTTCGCCTCGGTGGAGGGGCCCGTGGTGCTGCCCGCCGACTTACGTGGACGCCGCGTGCATACCTTCTCCGTCTGGCGGCTGCGCGACGCGAAGCCCTGAGAGCCCGGCACCCCGGCTCGAAACGGCCACTCCTCCGCATCCGCTATGCTGCGTGCCCCTCCCCCTTTCCGGGAGACCTCCGAGCTTTCCGTGGAGCACGCAATGCAGCGCAGCCGCCTCGCCGTCCTGCTGTTTCTACCGCTGGCCCTCGCCACCGGCTGTCCCGACCCCCAGTGCCAGGGCACGGCCTGTGACGGCAGCGATGCCGGAGTGGACGCCGGCACCGTCGACCCGGGCGACTTCGCGGCCACCGGCCCCTACGCCAACTGCCACTTCATCAAGGGCACCACGGGCAACCTGTGCGGTGAGCTCGGCAGCTTCAACCTGTCCGCGTGCCAGCTCCCCACGCTCGGCGGCGTGGGCCAGGAGGGCGTCTTCACCACCCACGGCCGCATCGAGCAGAACGATGGCGGCGTGCGCTACTTCACGCAGAGCCACTCCCTGCGCAACGACGGTGGGGTCGAGACCTTCAACGGTTGGGCCACCCTCAGCCCCACCATGAAACTCACCAAGCAGTTCGACAACGACACCTGGTTCGTCTCGCGGCACACCACGAGCCGGCTCGCGGATGGCGGCACGCTCAACGTCACGGTGGGCTATGCCGGCTGCTCGGCCCAGGACCCCCACCACTTCACCGGCTGCTACGCCGTGTGCCGCAATGGCGAGTCCTCCGAGGTGGGCACCTTCAAGGCCGCCCGCATCGTGCCCGCTCGCAACGAGAGCGAGGCCAACGGGCTCACCCTCGTCTCCGAGACGCCTGTCGTCGACCAGTACGACTCGAGCTACTTCTTCGGCCTCCCGGTGGACGTCTACGTCACGAAGAGCCACGCGTATGTCGTGTCCCTCGAGGGCTCGTACCAGGGCTGGGGCGGCCTGTCGGTCTATGACGTGAGCGACCCCGCGCACCCGCGGCTCGTCAATCAAATCTCCGCCGAGAAGGGCTACTGGAACGGCGTCTGGGCCAAGGGCGATGCCCTGTACGTGGCCAGCGGCAAGCACGGCGTCATCACCTTCGACATCACCACTCCCGCCAACCCCGTCCTCACCCCCGTGCAGGTCCAGGAGAACGTGGACGCCCACACCGTCTTCGTCGAGGGCAACCACCTCTACGCCATGGGCGATCCGACGCGCATCTATGACATCTCCACCCCGCGCGCCCCCAGGCTCCTCGGCCGCTACGTGCCGCCCGGCGCCGAGTCCTACCCGTACGCCTACGTGCACGATGCCTTCGTCTACCAGGGCCGCATGTACAGCTACTACTGGTCGTACGGCATGCAGATCAGCGACGTCTCCCGGTTGAGCGACACGCAGGGCCCCACGCCGCTCGGCGGCTACCGCTACGCCGTCAACGCCGATGGCAGCCCGATGCTCAGCTATGCCCGCAGCCACGCGGGCGCCGTGGGCACCTACGTGGACCGGCTCATCGCCTTCGAGGGCGGCGAGGGCTGGGGCGCCCACCTGCGCGTGCTCGATGTCACCGACCCCACCCAGGTGAAGCTGATTTCCCGCTACCGGCTGCGCGAGGAGGCCTCCATCCACAACATGATCCTCGATGAGGCCCGCAGGCGGCTCTACATCTCCTACTACCACGAAGGCGTCCGCGTCCTCGATGTCGCCAACCCCGCCCAGCCCCGGGAGATCGGCTACTTCAACACCTTCCGCTCCGAGGACCCGATGCGCGGCCTGGGCTTCTACGAGGGTGCCATCGGCATCCGCGTCCCCAAGACGCCGGATGTCTCCGCCGCCAACGCGGGCCTCCTCTACGTCGTCGATACCTCCCGCGGATTGCTCATCCTGCGCGAGACGAAGTGAGCTCAGGGGCCGGGGTGGGCTCCGAGGAGACCCTCACCCCGGCCCCTCTCCCGGAGGGCGAGGGAGAGAGCTGCTGCGTTGAATGATTCCGTGCTCGCGGGCTTCCTCCTAGAGTGAAGCCGCTCCCATGAACCTGCTCCTCGTCGCCGTCGGGTTGTCCAAGGTGGTCTTCGGTGGGCTGGTCGCCGCGCTCGGCATCTGGCTCGCGTTCCGCGGTCTCAACCGGCTGCTCGGCACGGATCCCACCGTCGATCTGCGGCAGGGCAATGTCGCGGCCGGAGTCGTCCACGCCGCCAGCCTGCTCGCTCTCGGGTTGCTGGTGCACAACGCCGTCAACGCCACCTTCGACGCCGTGGACCTCACCTTCCGCGGCCCCTCCGTCGAGCCCTCGGCCCTGGTGCGGCTCACCTTCTTCGCCCTCACGCACGTGGGCGTCGCCCTCCTCGTGGGCACGGGCGTGCTCGCCCTCGGCGTGCTCCTCTTCGACCGCATCACCCCCGGCATCGACGAGCTCGCCGAGGTGCGCCGCGGCAACGTGGCGCTCGCGCTCGTCCTGGCCGCCATCCTCCTCGTGCTCGCCCTGCTCACCGCGCCGGGCCTCCAGGCCACCCTCAACGGCCTCATCCCCTTCCCCGAGCTCCCTCCCTCCACCTTCCAGTCCCCTTCCTGACTCCGTGGCCGCCCCGCCGTCCAGCCCGCGGAAGACGCTCCTCCAGCTCTTCCTCGTCCTCCTCATCGCCTCGAGCTGCTGCGCCTTCCTCGGGCTGCGCTGGCTCGCCACGCGAGGCGTGCGCTCACACTCCCCACTCCCGGCCACCGCTCCGCCTCCCGAGCTTCCCGGCACCCGGAGCACCCACCTCGGCCTGGCCCTCGTCCCCTCCTCCACCCCGCTGAGCCAGGCCCGCACCTATGAGTGGCGCGCCGAGTCGCTCCTCCCTCCCGAGTACCGGGTGGGCTACGGCCTGGGGGAGTCCCTCGCGGGCTCGCTGGACCGTGAGCACCGGGCCTACGGCCGGAAGATGCGTTTCCGCGCGCTGGGCCGCGCCCGCTTCACCTACCAGGCTCCGCCCGGGTGCCAGCAGGACATGCGCTGCATCTACGCCGAGCTCATGCGCAGCAACGCCGAGCCCGTGCACGTGCTGGGCACCCGCTTCGTCGAGCACATCCGCGAGCGGCAGCTCGACCCGTTGGAAGCCGCCGAGCTCATCATCACCTTCGTCCAGCGCATCCACTACAGGGAGCCCGAGGGCCAACCCTTCGGCGTCCTGCCTCCCGCGCTCGTCGCCGCGCGGGATGAGGGCGACTGCGACTCCAAGGCCGTGCTCGCGGTGATGCTGCTGCGCCAGGCGGGCATCGACGCGGTCATCCTCTACTCGGACCCCCTCGCCCACGCCGCCGTGGGTGTGGCCCTGCCCGTGCGCGGCCCGGCCTTCCGCCTCGGCAACCGCGTGTACCGCTACGCGGAGTCCACCACCGAGGGCTGGCCCCTCGGGATGATTCCACCCCAGCACGACAAGCCCCATTTGTGGAAGGTTTTGCCCATGCCGGAACTACCCGGCGAGACGGGCTCACCTGTTGAGACGGTGGACACTCCCGTGCCCGGAGACGTGGAGTAGTCGAAACGGCATCTGGCCCGAAGGGTGGGTTCACCGATCGCCCGGGGTGACGAAGCTTCACCACCCAACCCCGAGGCGCCCCCCAAGCCGAGCTCCTCTTCCACCGCTGTCCTTCTTCCAACGCTCTGGCTCTCTCCTGTGCTCACCCGTCCGACAATCGGGTCGCACCGGAGTGCGTGGGTGGCCCCCCAACCGGAGGTCGCCATGCCGTCCCTCTCCCGCTGGCTCGTCCTGCCCTTGCTCGGCTTGTTGACCCTCCCCGCCTGTCTCGCCCCACCGGACGAGCAGGACTCCGCGGCCGCCGTCGAGGCGCCCGCTCCCGAGGAGGAGCAGCAGCACGCCGCCCAGACGCTCACGGGCGGCAATGCCCTCGCCACCCCGAGCTGCCTCGCCCAGCCGCTGTTGTCATCCCTCGGCAAGCGCCGCGTGCTCGTCGGCGGGAAGATGAGCGATGCCGTCGCGTCGCAGGCGCCGTTCGATGTCCGCTACATGTATCTCGCTGGCGGGTTGTTCGACTCGGCGGAGCCCTGCGGCTCGTGCCTGAGCTGCACCGCCCAGGCGCGCTCCTGCTCCAACGCGAGCGGAGGGTGCGCATGGTGGGGCTGCTGGCAGTGGGACCAGCAGGCTCCAGGACAGTACCTGCGCGACTTCCTCCAGGCCGCCGCCGTCCGCAAGCAGATCCCGATGATCACCTACTACGAGCTGCTCCACACCAGCGGCGTGGCCGAGGGGACCGCCGAGGTGCTGAAGGTGGTGGATGTCTCCCTCATGCGGCGCTACTTCAATGACTGGCGCTTCGTGCTGAAGCAGATTGGCAACTCCACCGCCCTCCTCCACCTCGAGCCGGACTTCTGGGCCTACGCGCAATTCCTCGCCGTGGATCCCCGCCTGCAGCCCGCGGCCGTCGCCTCGGCCAACCCCACCGACTGCGGGAATCAGCCGAACTCGGTGGCCGGCATGGGGCACTGCCTCATCTCCATGGCGCGCAAGTACGCCCCCAACGCCAAGGTGGGTCTGCACGCCTCCGCGTGGGCCACGAAGCTCGACGCCCACCTCAACACCAACCCGCTGTTCGACGTCACGGCCGAGGCGCGCAAGGTGGCCGACTTCCTCCGGCTGTGCGGAGCCGCCAACGGGGACTTCGTCGTCGTGGAGACCAGCGACCGCGATGCCCAGTGGTACCAGGTGACGACGGGGACCTGGCGCTGGTGGGACCCGAGCAACTTCAACTACCCCAACTTCCGCCAGGCCTTCACGTGGTCCAAGGCCCTCTCGGAGCGGCTCGGCAAGCCCCACCTCTGGTGGCAGCTCCCCGTGGGCAACATGTCCCTGCCCGGCACCTGGGAGAAGTGGCGCGACAACCGTCTGGATTACTTCTTCGACCACCCGGACCAGATCGCCGCCGCACACGGGCTCGGCATGGTCTTCGGCGCCGGCACCGAGGGGCAGACCAATCCCTCCACCGATGACGGCCACTTCGTGCGCCGCGCGAAGGCGTATTTCTCCAAGGGCGGACAGCCCGCGTGCCCCTCGGGACTGAGTCAGGCGCGGTAGGGGGCACGGGTTCAAGTCCCGTACTGCTCGCCAATAGAAGGGCCCGGAATCGCAAGGTTCCGGGCCCTTCGTCTTTTCCCGCCCACCTGTCTTTCCCTGCATCGCGGAGCCCGTTCTCCAGCATGTCTCCAGAAAGATGGGGGCCCGCCGTGTCCAGCAGGCTGATGGCCGCGTCCTTCGCCGCTGGGGTGAGGTTGCATGTACCGCTGCGTGGTGGTGAGGCGCTCGTGGCCCGCCAACTCCAGGTATCGCCTCGGATTGGCTACCCATCAGGGGGAGGCCATCACCCCGGGGATTCCCATGAAGCTGGCCGGAGCAGTGGTGCTGTTGGTGTTCCTCACCGGATGCGCGACAACGCAGAGAACGGACGGCCCCGGAACGGGAGGCTCTGGTCCTTCACCCTCACCGGGGGCCAAGCCCGCAGTGAAGAAGGAACTGCCCTGGTTGAACGTGCCAGGCGGACGGATGAAGACGACCCTCTTCTACGGCCCGTGGCAGTGTCGCCGGGAGTTCATGACCGGGTGCCAGAGGGAGTGCGCCAGCGAGGGCCGCACCCTCAAGGGGTGCATGTGGCTGGCCGACTTCAAGTTCGATTGGGAGGGAAGCCTCGTCGTCATCCCCGTTCCCGTGAAGGCCGGGAGCCGCTACGGCATCTACCACTGCTGCTGCAACTACACCGAGCTGTCGAAGGAGGACACACGCGCCGCTCGCAAGAAGTGGGAGGGAAAGAGGGAGTCCTTCCGGCGGGGTTGGAGCGAGAAGTTCGGAACGTGGCCGGAGAAAGGTGACGTGTCCTGGCCAGGGCACCACGTCAGGGATCTCAAGCACGGGGGGGATCCGGTTGACCCCAACAACATCATCCCCGCCGAGCCTGATGTTCACGAGGTATTCAACGAGCAGTACCCCGCTTGCTACGACGGCAAATCCCCCTGGAATACAGTGGGCCCCGACCTGGCCTACACGGACAACTGACGATGGCCACGCCCCTGAACAGCTTGCTCGAAGAGGTCTCCCGCGAGCACTTCCCCCATCCCCCCGCCACACCCGAGGAGATCGAGGAGTTCGAGCAGCGGGTGGGCTGGCGGCTGGACCCGGACCTCCGGGCCTTCTACCTGCACTGTAACGGGGCGGAACTGATCAAACGGTTGCCGGATGCCCCCTATCGCATCCTTCCCCTGTCGAAGATCGTCCGGGCGCGAGTCGCAATCTTCGGAAAGAAGAACGATGACGACACGCACGGCCCTGCCTCGATGTGGGCCATCTGCGACGTGCAAGATGGCAACTACCTGCTGGTGGATGTGGCCCGGCAGGAGAACGGCCGCCACCCCATCATCGACGGCTGGCACGAGGCGTGGCCGGACCCGAAGTATTGCGATCAGATCGCCACCTCCTTCTCGGACTTCTTGGAGCGGGCCCTGCGTGATGGCCAAGCCTACTGGCTGAACGAATGAGACGATGTCCTCACCCATGGGCTTCCCCCGGAGCTATGTCGGCATGCTCCTCACGCCATTTGGCGGAGCGCGGAAGGCCTGAGCCGACGCTGCGATTGACAAAAAAAAAGCGCAATCCGTTAATCAGGAAAATCTCTATTTCTGAGGATGGAGAGGCTCCCGGATGATCCAGGTCGAAGGGCTCACGAAGTACTACGGCGAGCACGCTGCGATCCGGGCGCTCTCCTTCACCATCGGCAAGGGCGAGGTCATCGGCTTCCTGGGCCTCAACGGGGCCGGGAAGACGACGACGTTGAAGATCCTCGGGTGCGTGCTGTTGCCCACCTCGGGGCGTGTAGTGATCGACGGCCATGACGCGGTGCGGGAGCCGCACGAGGTGCGCAAGCGCATCGGCTTCCTGCCGGATACGCCGCCGCTCTATGACGAGATGACGGTGGGGGCGTACCTGGCCTACGTGGCTCAGCTGCGCGGGGTTCCGGCCAGGGAGGTGCGCTCGCGCGTCGCCGAGGCGGAGGAGCAGACGGCGCTGCGCGAGATGGACGGGACGCTCATCTCCATGCTCAGCCACGGCTACCGGCAGCGCGTGGGCGTGGCCCAGGCCCTGGTGCACCGGCCGGCGTTCCTCATCCTGGACGAGCCCACCAGTGGCCTGGATCCCGCGCAGATCCGCGGCATGCGCGAGCTCATCCGCACGCTGAAGGGGTCGCACACGGTGCTCGTCTCCAGCCACATCCTTCCGGAGATCAGCGAGACGTGTGACCGGTTGCTCGTCATCAGCGGAGGACAGCTGGTGGCGCAGGGGACGGAGGAGGCGCTGGCGCGCGAGCTGGGCGGTGGCTGCATCGAGGTGGAGGTGCGCGGGGAGCGGGCGAAAGCCCTGGAGGCGCTGGCGAACATCGGGCCGGTGAGCGTGGTGCAGGAGGACGCGGGGGTGCTCTCCCTGCGCGTGGATGTTTCTCCGGACCTGAGGCCCCACGTGGCGCGGGCGTTGATGGTGGCGGGGCTGGAACTGCTCCGGCTGGAGCGCGGCACGCAGCGGCTGGAGTCCATCTTCCTGAGCCTGACCCGGAGCGGCGCGGTGGCTCCCAAGGCGGTGGCATCGTGAAGGCACTTCTGATCGCCCGCCGCGAGCTCGCGGGCTACCTGTACACGCTCAGCGGCTACGTCATCCTCGCGTCCATCCTCGCGTTGAACGGGCTGTTCTTCAACGCGTTCGCGCTCGGCAAGGCGATGGAGCGCTCCTCGACGGTGCTCTCCCACTTCTTCTACTACTCGAGCGGCTTCACCATCGTCGCCTCGGTGTTCATCTCCATGCGGCTGCTGGCCGAGGAGCGGCAGGCGGGCACGTTGCCGCTGCTGTACTCCTCGCCGCTCGAGGACTGGGACATCGTCCTGGGCAAGTACCTGGCGGGGCTGGCCTTCCTGGCGCTGTACCTGGTGTGCACCCTGTACATGCCGCTGCTGGTCATGGTGCACGGGAAGGTGTCCGCCGGGCACATCTTCGCGGGCTACCTGGGGCTGTTGCTGCTGGGCAGCGCGTCGCTGGCGGTGGGGACGTTCGGCTCGGCGCTGGCACGCAATCAGACCATGGCCGCCTTCCTCACCGCGGTGATGCTGGTGGCGCTCATCCTGTGCTGGCTGCTGGCGCGGCTCGCCGGGCAGCCGCTCGCGGACGTGTTCAGCGCGCTCTCGCTGTGGAATCAGCACTTCCCGACGTTCCAGAGCGGCCAGGTGCGCGTCCGGGACGTGACGTACTACCTGTTGCTCACCTACGTGGCGCTCTTCGGGGCCACGCGGGTGCTCGAAGCGCGGAGGTGGCGATGAGTCCCCGTGGGAGCAGTCTCCCCTCGAGCATCGCCTTCGCGGGGGTGCTGGTGCTCGGCCTCATCGCCGAGCGCATCATGGGCGCGGGCGGTGGGCTCACCGCCATCGGGGTGGTGCGCACCGGGCTGTTGCTGGGCCTCATCGCCCACGGGGCCGTGCGGATGGCCCGGGCGGAGGGCGAGCGCAAGGTGCTGTGGCGCTGGGTGCTGATCTGCTACGCGGTGGGCTTCTCCGGGCTGCTGCTCTACACCGCTCAGTCGGAGCTGGGGGCGCGGCTGCTCGGCGTGCCGCTGCCGGAGTCCTCGCCGAGGCTGGCGGTGGTCTTCCAGGTGCTCTTCCCGGCGCTGCTCGTCTCGTCGCTGGTGCCGCTGGCGCTGCTGGAGTCCTCCGTCGCGGCCATGGCGCGCGCGCCAGTGCTGGAGACGGAGCGGGCGCGGGGGGCGCTCTTCTCCGGCGTGGGGACGGCCGCCGTGCTCGTCTTCGCCTGCTCGGCCATGTACGTGGCCACCCAGCTCGACACGGGGTGGGACCTGTCCTACTTCCGCACCACGCGGCCGGGCGAGTCCACGCGCAAGATCGTCCAGGCGCTCACCGAGCCGATCCGGGCGACGCTCTTCTTCCCGCCGGCCAGCGAGGAGGGGGCGCTGGTGGCCGAGTACTTCCGCGAGTTGGGCGAGGCCTCCCCGCTGCTCCAGGTGGAGCGGCTGGACCAAGCCATGGAGCCGGCGCGGGCCCGCGCCATGGGCGTCATGACCAATGGCTTCCTCGTCATCTCGCGTGGCGAGCAGCACGAGCGGTACACGGTGGGGCTGGAGCCCGAGCGCTCCCGCACGCAGCTCTCCCTGCTGGACCGGGCGGTGCATCGGCGCCTGCTCCTGGTGTCTCGGCCCCGGCACGTCATCTACCTCACCACCGGCCATGGCGAGCGGGGGGATGAGCGGCCGGTGCCGGGAGTCCCGGCGCCCCCGGGCATCGCCGATTTCAAGGACTTCCTGGCCGTGCACAACGTGGAGTTGCGTCCCCTGAGCGTGGCCGGGGGGCTGGGCCATGAGGTGCCGCGCGACGCGGCGGCCGTGGTCATTCCTGGCGCCACGAAGGAGTTTTTGCCGGGAGAGGTGGCCGCCCTGCGCGAGTACCTGGACAGGGGGGGGCGGCTGTGGCTCGCGCTGGAGCTGGATGGCCCCTCGCATGCCGCGCTGCTGGAGCCACTGGGGCTGAAGTACGTGAACCTCCCGCTCATCAATGACCAGGTCTTCTTCCGCGCCTCGGGTCAGCCGAGCGACCGCGCCAACCTGGGCACCGCGCGCTACTCCGCGCACCCGTCCGTCGCCACCCTGTCCTCGCTGGGGCAGCAGGCCCCGGTGGCCTTCCCGGGCGCGGGTCTCCTCGAGCCCGAGCTGCCGCCGCCGGCCGGGGTGAGCCATGACGTGACGGTGTGGGCGCACGAGGCGACCTTCCCGGACGTGGATCGCGACTTCTCCCATGACGTGGGCGAGGAGCGCCGCGGCTGGCCCCTGGCGGTAGCCGTCCAGAAGACGGGCCGCGGCCAGGAGCCCGCCCGGGCGGTGGTGATGGCGGACGTGGACGCCCTGGCCGATGGCGTGCTGCCGACCATGGGCAACGCCTACCTCGCGCTGGACGCGCTGCGCTGGCTCACCGGGGACGAGTCCATCTCGGGCATGGTGTCCAATGAGGAGGACGTGTTCATCCGGCACACGCGCGAGCAGGATGTCGTCTGGTTCTATGCGACGGTCCTCCTGGCGCCCGCGATGGTGCTGGGGGCGGGTTTCTTCGTGACACGGCGGCGGGGCCGGCGCGCGCCGCGCATGCCGGAAGGAGGCGGGCAATGAACGCACGAGCGGTGATGGTGCAGGTCGTGCTCGCGGCCCTGGCGCTGGTGGCCGCCGTGCTCGTCTGGCAACGCGGCTCCGCGGGCCTGCCCGGCGAGGTCACCGTGCTGGAGCTCCCCAGCCGGACGCTCCAGCGGGTGCGCTACGACGACGAGGGCCGCTTCGTGGAGCTGGTCCGCGGTGAGCGCAACGCGGAGGCGGTCTGGGTGCGGTGGGACGAGAAGTCCGGCGGGCTGCGCGGCAACGAGCTGGCGAGGAGTCTCTTCGCCGGCCTCACGCCCCTCAAGGCCATCCGGGAGCTGGGCGTGCTGGACGAGAAGAAGCTCGAGGAGATGGGCCTCACCGGCAGCCCGCGCAAGCTGACGTTCACGGTGGAGGGCCGGGAGCACGTCCTCGCGTTGGCGGCGCGGCAGGGGGATGAGCTGGCCAACCACTACGTGCGCCGCGAGGATGGCTCCGTCTTCCTGCTGGGGCCCTCGCTCGTGCCCCAACTGGAGGGGGCGTCGGCCCTCCTCGTGGATCGCCGGATGCACACCTTCGAGCTGGGCGGCTTCGACTCCTTCGCGGTCTCCCAGGGGAGGAACGCGCGCTCCTTCGTCGTGAGCGGCAGGCCCCCGGAGCCGGTGACGGTCGCGCCCCAGCATGCGCCGGACGCGCCGGACGAGCTCGCCCGGGCCTGGCTGGATCGCGTGTGGCGGTTGCCGCCCCGGGACCTGCTCGGCCGGGGCGAGGAGCCTCCCGGTGGCGAGCCAGAGGAGGTGTTCCGCGTGGAGTACAAGCTCGGCGGCAGGCGCCTGGGCCACGTCACCGTCGCGCGTGGCGCGGAGGGGGACTACTACGCGCGCACCGAGCACACCGCGGGCTGGGTACGGCTGCTCAGCGGCGTGGACGAGCTGGCGGTCATGGCCGTCACGGTGGCCTCGGGGAGCTGAGGGGCGGGGGCCCACCTCTTCCGGGGTGAGCACCACGACGGGCATGGACACGGCTCCGGTGGGGGGGCTGCCGCGGAGGGCCGTTGAAACGCGACGGCCCTGGCGAGGCAGTGTGGCACCGCTCGCGCGGGCCTCACCCTGGCCAGGACCGTCATGGTTGCGGATGAAACGCTAGGGGTTGCAGGACCAGGGCGACCAGCCGCGATCCTGCTGCATCTTGTGGGCGGCCTCGGCCTGCATGGGGGCGCACCAGGAGAATCCGTACTGGGCCCGCTCGTTCTCGCCCATCTGGAAGAGGCCCTTGTACTGGCTGGAGTAGTTGTAGTGCGCCTTGGTGCCGCCGCCGTAGGCGCAGCAGTTCGCCCAGTAGCCGCTCTCGCACCTGGCGACCTTCAACGCGCTGTCCCCACGCGCGCCCGTGCCGAACCAGTTGCGGATCGCCCGGATCACCCCGTCTCCCTCCGGGCCGTTGCCGTGCGCGTCGCCCTGGGCACCGGTGCAGGTGATGGCCTCCTGCTCCTCCACGCCCAGTTCCTCGCCCGGGTACTCCAGTTCAGGGCCACCACAACCAACGAGGGCCAGTGCGACGCAGGCCGAGACACCGATGACGGAGCGCTTCATGGGGGATCCTCCCAGGGGGTTCGAGATGTAGAACTTGTATTCTTGTTATTCAGGAAATTCAATGAAGCCCTCGAAGTTCTGCGACATTTGTCACAGGGCCGAGGAGCCAGGCCATCGGGAGCCCAGAGGCGCGAAGTGGCCGAAGTGCAGAAGCGGGTGAAGGAGTTGGAGCGGGAGTTGCGACGGTCCGAGGGGCCCGCTCAACCCGGGGTGAGCAACCGGGAGCGGAGCTCGCCGGGCGCGTGGAGCACCTGCCAGCCCTTGGCCGAGAGAGAGAGCAGCTTCTCGGCGGTCAGGTCCGCCAGGACCCGGTCCACGCTGCGCCGCGCCGCGCCTATCTCCAGAGCCAGCCGCTGCCGGGAGAGCGGGTAGCGGATGACGAGCCCTTCCTCCGAGGCGCGGCCGAAGTGCTCCGCGTACTCCAGCAACACGCGGATCAGCCGCTGCTCGCACTTGTCGAAGCCCATGGCGCGGCTGACCCGGATGGTGCCCGCGAAGCTGGCCGCCAGGTCCGTCAGCACCGCGGTAGTGAAGCCGTGGTCCATCGAGAGGGCCTCGCGAAACACCGGCGCCGGGATGACGTACCCCTCCGTGGGCGAGAGCGCCTCCGCGGAAGCCACCCACGGAGAGGACTGCGTCACCTCGATGACCCCGAGGACGGTGGGGGTCCGGAGCAGCTTCACGGTGAACTGTCTGTCCGGCGAGAGCGCGTGGAAGATCCGCACCACGCCCTGGGACAGGAGCAGGATGCCCTCGGCGGACGCACCGGCGATGGCGATGGGCGCTCCGGCGGGATGCTCGAGCGGAAGGGCCGCCGTCTCCAGCCGGGCCCGTGTTGTCGGGGCACATGCGCCCAGGGCACCCCAGGCGGGCGTCGAGCGACCCACGTCCATACCTGGAGAAGGGCCCGGGCTCGCCCGCATCCCAGAAATCGATTTTTGGCGGAATTTTTCCCGCGCCATATGTCGCACCTGTTTTGGGGGGCTCTTGGTTTTAGAGGATTGTTCCAGTATTTCCTGATTCGTACAACGGCAACCGCCGGAGGCATTCCCCCATGTTTCGCTCCCAGATGAAGATCGTGGCGCTGTCCCTTCTCTCCCTCTCCCTCGCTGTCACCGGCTGTGGCGGTGTCGAGCAGGAGGACCTGGCTGCCGAGCAGATGAGCCACGAGGACCAGGCGGCCCACGCGGACCACGGGCATGACCAGGACATCGGCACCACGGAGGCGGCGGTGTGTGGCAATTGCGACAACTGTGTGCTGCACGCGCGGTGCCGGCAGCCCAATCTCCCGTACGGGCTGACCTACTGGAGCGAGAAGAAGGCGATCGCCAACAGCAACCACGCCCACGTGGGTTGTGTGGCGCTGATCCCGACGTCGAGCGTTTACGGGCACGTCGCGTACGTCTCGGACGTGGACCGCTCGGTCAGCCCCTGGAGGGTCTCCCTGCGTGAGGCCAACTGGGTGGGCAACACCTGCAGCGGGCGCACGGGCACGAAGGACGGTCTGAACATCTACAACTACTGGTGCCCGGCTGGCTCGCACACCTCGAACTGCGCTGGCCCGCTGTAATCATGGCACGAGCCGTCTCTCCTCCGCCGTCCGCGCAGCATCGCGGGCGGCGGTTTCATTTTCGCGGGTCAGGCCTCGTCACGTAACCGGGGCAAGCCCACTCCTCGCAAAGAGAAGCCCAGGTTCAGGGGGCCTTCATCCGCTCCCGCACGTAGGCGTCGTACTCCTCCTTCATCGGGAGGGACTCGTCCACGCGCAGCCTCCGGCGCAGGGTGCTTACCTTCCGGCCACTGCGCGGGTCCTCGCCCTCCTTCTCGTACTGCTCCCACAAGATGCCCGAGCCTCGCCTCTGCCAGAGCGGCAGTTCGTTGAAGTTGATGCCTCTCTGGAAGAGGAGCTCGTTCTTGAAACCCACCGACTTGCCGTGCAGTTCCCGCGAGGCCTGCGCCACGCTCAGGCCTTCCTTGCGCAGCGTCCAGTAGCACCAGCCGTGCAACGCGCAGCGGGCCGCGTCCGACTGTCTCCAGCGGAAGTAGTCCACCACCGCGCTCTCGTTCACGCCCATCCACACCCGGCTGTCGAATACCGCCGGCACTCCCGCCACGTGCGTGAAGGTCGCGCTCGCCACACCCGCGGAGATGGACACCAGCTTCTCCACCTCCCGGTCGAAGAGCGACCAGTCCGGCCGGAAGAGCACCGAAATCTCATCGCTCTCCGTGTACGCGTAGACGCCCTGCAATTCCTCCAGCAGCGCCGAGGCCGTGCGCACCATCTGCTGGTGCAACGTCGCATCGAAGGGCTTCTCGTAGCGCGCCTCCGTGAAGCGAGAGAAGCCCCGCCCGTCCACCCGCAGCACGCACCACGCCCCGCTCAGCAGCCGCAGAGAGTGGAAGAACTCGCCCTCCCGCATCCGGGCCTCAAAATCGTTTGGACTCATCTTCCTCCCTCCATTCCCTCACGTCGAAGCCGCCCTCCGGGCCTGCCTGGACGTGGAACAACGCATCGAATCCCTCGGTGGACGAGGGCCACCGCAATTTCCGATACGTGATGTGAATCGCCTTGTCCGGCACCCGCGCCCGTCCCACCCGCGCCGCGTTGCGTGCCAGGCACGTCTCAGGGTCCGACACGAAGACGTAGCCCACCACCCGCGCACCCCGCTCCCGCCCCAGTGCGATGAGCGGAGCCCGGTCCTCCACGAGCGGGTGGGTGTTGTCCACCACCACCGACTCCCCCCGGTCCAGCGCCTCGGCGATGAGCCTCCGCTGCCGGGCCTCCCGCTTGCGCGCGTTGGGCCACAAATCCTTGCTCACGAGCACGTGCGTGCCCGCGAAGCGCTCCCGGTAGAAGCTGCTCTTTCCCGAGCCCTGCAAGCCGATGAAGAGGACCAGTTCCATGACCGCGGCTCTCAGACGGAGTCCACGTCACGATACTGACCGCGGCTCCACCGGCCTGCCCATGAGGAGGTGGACGTGCAGGGGCGAGTTCCCCACGCGCACCCGCTCGATGTCCCACTGGTAGCCGCCCTCGCCGAGCCCCTCGGTGAGGGCCTTCAGCTCCTCCACCGAGTACACGCGCAGGCACGAGACGATGCCATCGAAGACGACCGTGAAGGGGATGAGCGGCAGCAGGTAGGTGAGCGCCAGCCGATCCAACCGCTGGGGCCGCATGAAGGGCGTGGCGAGCAGGGTATTCACGGACGAGAGCGCCGTGACGAAGAGCGTGGCCGGCGAGCGCTCCACCAGCTCGAAGATGGCGATGCCCTGGCGCTTGGCGACGGCATCGGCCAACACCTCGCGCGCCAGCTCGGGAGGCAGATGGTGGAAGGCGTTGCACATCAACCGGAAGCCCTTCAGCTCCGGAGGAACCGCGGTGGCATCCACCGGCGTGGAGACGTAGTCGATGCGCCCGCCGCTCTCCGCCTTCACCTGCTCGAAGTGCGCCAGGTCCGGGTACAGGTCCGTCAGGGTCGCCTGGACGGGGTAGTGCTCCTGCTCCTCCAGCAACCGCACGATGGGCCGCACCGGACCCGAGCCGCCCGAGGCCAGGTCCAGCAGGCGGCGCTCGCCCATGGCCTCCATGGCCAGCTTCAGGCGCCGCACCAGCTCGCGGTAGGGCCCGTCGTACACATTGGCGACGAAGGCGAGATAGTCGGTGACGCCCCGGCGCAGGACGGCGGGGAGCCAGGGCTGATCTTCGAGCTCGAACAGGTGGAGGCGGGACATGGAGGAAGGCTCCCTCCACGGTCCCGGGGATGCAAGGGGGGCTCAGAGCCGCGCTCGCACCCGGGCCGCTTCCGAGGCCTCACCGTCCGCGTCCATGAGCGAGGCGGCGCGTGCATGGTGCGAGGCCGCCTCCGTCCGGAGCAACTGGGCCTCCGCCGTCTGGGCCGCCGCCAGCAGGAAGGGCACGGCGCGCCCGGGCTGCCCCCCGTCCACCCAGTGCTGCGCGATGATGGCCGGGGCCACCCGCCGCAGCTCCAGTTGCCGCGCCAGACGCCGGTGCAGCAGCGTGCCCAGCGTGGCGGGAATGGAGTCCCGCACCGCCTCGAGCACCAGGTCATGGGTGAAGCGCTCGTCGCGGAAGAGCTGCGCCGCCTCCAGCTCACGCAGCGGCGCCGCGAACGAGAGCGGGCTCACGTCCAGCACCACCGCGGCCAGCTCCAGGTTGAAGTCCTGGCGGGCCAGCGCCGCCACCTGGGCCAACTGCTGCGCCAGCGGGGACATCCGCTCCAGGCGCTGCTGGATGAGCTGGCGCACGCGTCCGGGCGGAGGCAGCCGCTCCGGCCAGCCCCGCTCCAGACTCCCCGACTCCATCAGGTACTTGAGCGTCTCGGTGATGAAGAGGGGATTGCCCCCGGTGTAGCGCGCCATCTCCCCCGCCAGGGCCGAGGCCCCCGGCAGGGCGAGGCTCTCCAGCAACTCGCCCACCGCCGAGGGCGAGAGCGGCCCCAGGTGCAGGAACGTCAGCAGATTGCCGTCCTCCATCCGCTTCAGCAGGGCGAGCGCGTCCGGAGCGAGCTCCCCCCGGCGGCAGCAGTCGATCATCCGGGGGAAGGTGCCTGGCGACTGGAAGCGGCCGCGGGCATGGGCGCCCACCTCCAGGCTGGCGGCGTCGGCGAACTGGAGGTCATCGGTGACGAAGACCGCGAGGTCCTCCGTGCAGCGGCGGAGCACCTCGCTGAAGGCCTCCAGGCAGCGCACCCGGTCTCCCTCATCGCGCATGGGGGCGGGCGGCTCGCCATTCGCGGCGAGCTCGGGCATCACGCGCGCCAGCTCCCGGCGGATCCACGGCTCCAGCCCCTGGCGCACCTCGGGCCGCTGGTGGAAACACTCCCGGATGTGCCGCACGAACAACGAATACGGCACGTCCACATCCCCGGGGCGAGCCGTGAACACCAGGAAACGCCCCTTGGAGGCCGCGAAGTCCAGCGCGAGGCGCGTCTTGCCCATGCCCGGCTCGGCCACGAGTGTGATGAGGTGCCCCGCCCGCCACGCCGCCTCCATCCGCTCCCACTCCCGCTCGCGGCCCACCCGCACGGGAGGCCGGAGGACGGAGAGCGGCAAGAGCTGGCCCGGCGTGTTGCTGGGAGCACGAGGCCTCACCTGCCCGCGCTCCACATCCCGCGCCAACGCGAGCGTGTCCGGGTGCGGCGCCGCGTCGTACTCCTCGAACAGCATCTTCCGGCAACGCTCGAAGAGGGCCAACGCCGCCATCCGGTCTCCCGAGAGGTAGTGCAGCCGCATCAACCGCCGGTAGGCGTCCTCCGAGAGGGGCGCCAGACTCAGCAGCCGCTCGGCGAAATGCAGCGCACCCGCCAGGTCCCCCCGCCGCTCCCGCGCATCCGCCTCGGCGCTGGCGGCGCGACACCGCAGGGCCTCGAGCTGCTCACGGGCCGGGAGCAGCCAGGCCTCGAAGTCCGGACAGTCGTCGAAGTCCAGGGTGCCCAGCAGGGAGCCCGCCTGGGCCAGGGCCTCCGCGTGGCGCCCGGCGAAGACGTGGGCCTCCAGCTCCACCGCATCGGTGGACACGCGCTCGGAGAGGGAGACCACGTCCCCACCGAGCACCAGGTCCGCCCCGGTGGCCACCCGCAGCCGGCGCAGGAGCTGGCGCATGTTGTTGCGCGCGGTGTCCTCGCCTGAGCCGGGCCACAGCATGCCCGCGAGTCTGTATTTGGGCGTGGGGCCCTCCAGCGCCAGCCAGGCCAGCACCGCCGCGACCCGCCGCTGCAGTTCCAAGGGCTCCGCCAGCCCCAGGAGCCGCGCGCCCCCAAGCACTTCCAACCTCCAGTCCGCCACGACATCCCCCCTGCCACCCGGCGGAGCCGCCTGGACCTGGCGAGCCCTCCTCGAAGGCCCTCGGGTCCACCCTCCCCCTGGCTGCTCGAGGAGGGCGGCCCAGGCCAGACCCGTCCTCGGTGACAGGTACATGGTGCCTGAAGGCCTCGAGGTCACGAAAGCACCTCGCTACCGGTAGCGGGTTTCCACTACGCCGCCCGGCGGAGGGGCCTACTCCGCGCGCAGGGAGACGGCCGGGTCCACGCGCATGGCCCGCCGCGCTGGCACGAGGCACGCCGCCAGCGCCACCCCCAGCAGCACCACCGCCACCCCGCCGAAGGTGAGCGGATCATGCGGTGCCACACCGTAGAGGATGCTGCCCATCACCTGGGACAGGGCGAGCGCACCGGCCACACCCAGCGCCACCCCCAGGCCCGCGAGCCGCATTCCGCTGCGCAGCACCATGCTCAGCACTTCCGCCGGCCGGGCCCCGAGCGCCAGCCGCACGCCGATCTCCCGCTGCCGCTGGCCCACGGTGTAGGCAAGCACGCCGTAGATGCCCACCGCGCCGAGCACCAGCGCCAGCACGGCGAAGAGGCCGAGCAGCGACGCGATGAGCCGGGGACGGGCCACGGAGCCACCCACCACCTCCTCGAGCGTGGTGATGCGGGTGATGGTCTGGTCCGGATTCACCGACCAGATGGCCTGGCGGACGGCGGCGGCGAGCTGCAGGGGAGCGCCCTGGCCGCGCACCACCAGGTTCACGCTCGAGCGGGTGTTCTGCAGCACGTGGACGTAGACGAGGGGCGGAGCGGGCTCGGAGAGGCTCTCCTGGCGCACGTCGCCCACCACCCCCACGATGGGGGCCACGGTGTCATCCCACTGGATGCCCTGACCCACCGCATCCTCGCCGGGGAAGAAGCGGCGGACGAAGGCCTCGTTGACCATCAGCACCGGGGGCGCGTTCCCCATGTCCTGGGGGGTGAAGGCACGGCCACGCAGCAGGGGAATTCCCATGGCGCGGAAGTAGTCGTTGCTCACGTGCAGGTGCCGCACGCGAGGGGCGTCCGCGGCGCTCTCCGCGGGCTGGCCCGCCAGGACCAGCGGCGCCGGTTCGCCCGAGCCCTCCAGCGGGAGGTTCTTGGCCGTGCCGGCCACCTGCACCCCGGGGACCTCACGCACGCGCTCGAGCACCTCGGCCAGGTACTGGGCCTTCGGGCGCGCCCCCGGCGAGGAGGAGAAGCTCACCACCACCGCGCCTTCGGGACGGAAGCCCGGCTCCACCGAGAGCAGCGACATCAGACTGCGGACGGACAGTCCCGCCCCGGCCATCAGCACCACGGCGAGCGCCACCTCGGCGACCACCAGCGCGCCGCGCAGCCGCGCTCCGCCCGTCCCCGTCATGCCCCGGCCCGCCGCCTTGAGCACCGGCGCCAGCTGGGGCGAGCGCGCGCGCCACGCCGGCAGCAACCCGAACAGCACGCCGGTGAAGAGCGTGGCGCCCATGGCGAAGGCCAGCACCGCCCCGTCCACCCGCACCTCCCGCAGGCGGGGCAACTGCTTCACGGAGAAGGCCACCAGCAGCTCGGTGCCCCACACCGCCAACAGCACCCCGAAGGCGCCGCCCAGCAGCGCGAGCACGAGGCTCTCGGTGAGGAGCTGCCCCACCAGCCGCCCTGGCCCGGCCCCCAGTGCGGCCCGCACCGCCAGCTCGCGCTCGCGCGCGGTGGCCCGCGTCAGCATCAGGTTGGCCACGTTGACGCATGCGATGAGCAGCAGGAAGCCCACCGCGCCGAGCAGCACCATCAGCCCCACCCGCACATCCCCGGTGACGGCCTCGTGCAGCGGCAGCACCGTGACGCCGGTGGTCTGCACGTTGGTGGCCGGGTACTCCTCCGCGAGCTGCCGGGCCACGCCGTTCATCTCCGAGCGCGCCGCCTCCAGGGACACCCCGGGCTTCAGGCGCGCCACCACGGACTGCCAGCGCACCTGGCGCAGGCGCGGAATGCCGCTCTCGCTGATGCGGGAGTCGGAGAGCCACAGGTCCACGCGCTCGGAGGGAAAGTCGAAGCCCGCGGGCATCACGCCCACCACCGTGGTGGGCACCTCATCGATCGTCAGGGTGCGGCCGAGGATGCCGCGGTCTCCGCCGAAGCGCCGCTGCCACAGGCCATGGCTGAGCACCGCCACCGCGTTGTGTCCCGGCAGGTGCTCCCCGGGGAGCAGCGCGCGCCCCAGCAGCGGCGCCACGCCGAGGGTGGAGAAGAAGCCATCGCTCACGAAGGCCGCCGGCAGCCGCTGGGGCTCCCCATCACCGCTCAGGTTGCTCCCCGACATCCCCTCCACGTACCACCAGGTGCCCAGGTCCTCGAAGGAGCGCTGGCGCGCCTTCCAGTCCGCGAAGTCCAGCGGGGACACCTCGCCCCGGGCCTGGTTCTGGGACGGGCTCGCCTGCCACATGCGCACCAGCCGCTCGGGCGCGGCGAAAGGCAGCGGACGCAGCAGCACTCCGCGCACCACGCTGAAGATGGACGTGGTGGCGCCGATGCCCAGCGCCAGGGTGAGCACGGCCACCAGCGCGAAGCCGGGCGCCTGCCGCAGCATCCTCAGCGCATATCGCACGTCCTGCACCAGCGCGTCCCACAGCAGGAACCGCTTCATCTTCCGCTCCCTCTCGTGCCCGATGCGCACGCACTCCTCGCGCACACGGCCCACGTCTCCGAACTCACGCTCGGCGGCCGCACGCGCCTCGGCGGGGGACAGGCCCTCCCGCTCGTACCGGGCGGCGCGCATCTCCAGGTGGAACAGCAGCTCCTCGTCCACGTCCTGCTCCACCGCGCGAGGCCGCACAGCGAGCTTCAACAGCCGCTTGAAACCCGGGTAGCGCATGGGGGGCTCAGGCCGCCTCCAGCACCCGGGACACGGCCGCCACGTAGCGCTGCCACGCCTGCGTCTCGGCCCTCAGGTGCGCCCGGCCCGCCGAGGTGAGCCGGTAGAACTTCGCCCGCCGGTTGTTCTCCGACAGGCCCCACTCCGCCTCCAGCAGGCCCCGCTTCTCCAGCCGGTGCAGCGCCGGGTAGAGCGCCCCCTCCTCCACCTTCAGCTCCTCCCCGCTCCGCTCCCGCACCACCTCCGCCACCGCGTACCCGTGCAACGGGCCCCACGACAGGCTCTTGAGAATCAGCACGTCCAGCGTGCCCTGCATCAACTCCAGCGAGTTGCCCGCCATGTGGCTCTTCCCCTCAGATGCTCAGGGGAACGACGCGCACGCCCCCCTCAGATGATGAGGGAACTGTCGCCCATGCTCCCCTAAGGCGTCAAGGGGAGCGCCCCCCAGACGCGGGGCACTTCACCCGGTGAACGGCTCCTCCGCGAAAGGCAACCGCCAGTCCACCCGGTGGAGCACCAGCGGCGGTCTTCCCTGTGCCGGGGCCGGGGGCAGCGGCGTGACGGGCCAGGGGCGCTCCCGCCAGCGCGCGAGGGTGGCGTCGGTGAGGAGGATCTCCCCGGGCCTGGCGGCGGAGCACACCCGGCCGGCGATGATGGCGGCGTCTCCGATGGTGGCGTACTGCAGGTACTGCTCGGAGCCGATGTTGCCGGCCGCCACCCGGCCCGTGTCGAGCCCCACGTGGATGCGAATCTCCGTCCAGCCCTTGGCGCGCCAGCGCGCGTTCAACCGGTCCAGCGCCTGTTGCATCTCCACCGCGGCGCGCACGGCCCGCTCCACGTCATCCGCGTGCGCGAAGGGCGCGCCCCACACCGCCATCAGCGCGTCGCCGATGTACTTCTCCAGCGTCCCCTCGTGCCGGAAGACGATGTCCGCCATCACCGGGAAGTATTCGTTGAGCAGGTCCACCACCTGCCGGGGCTGGAGCATGGAGGACAGCTCGGTGAACGCGCTGATGTCCGAGAAGAGGATGGTCACCTCCGTCTCGATGACGCCCAGCTGGGCGCTGCGCGCGTGCTGCAGCTTTTTGAGAGTGGCCGGGGGAAAGAAGCGCAGGTACGTGGTGTTCAGCACGGCCTCCTCCTCCAGCTGCTGACGCAGCAGCGAGTTGTCGAGCGCGATGGCCGCTTGATTGGCGAAGGCGGTGAGGAACTCCAGGTCCTCCTGGGTGAAGCCATGGGCCCGGGAGAGGTTGTCCACGTAGAGCACCCCCAGCACGGGCTCCCGGGGCTTGAGCGGCACGCACATGGAGGCGCAGATGGACTGCTGCAGCACCGAGTCGGCGGAGCCCAGGCGGGGATCCCTCCGGGCATCGGAGAAGAGCGCCGCCACGCTGTGGGTGCGCACGTAGTCGACGATGTGCTGGCTGTAGAAGGGGCCGGCGGGCAGCTCGCCCGACGCCCGGGCCACCCGGGGGCGCAGCTGCCCGCTGGAGGGCTCCACCAGCAGGATGGCCGCCCGGTCCACCTCCAATATCTGGAAGACGAGTTGCAGGACGCGATCCAACAGCTCGTCGATGGAGCCTGGAGAGGAGAGCAGCTGGCTCACCTTGAGGAGGATCTGCAGCTTGTTGTTCGCCCGCACCTCCCCGCTCACGGACTTCATCTTCAGGGCGGTGTTCGCCCCGGGCTCGGCATGCGGCCGCAGCAGCTCGCCCATGGTGGTGGGCGAGAACCGGGTCTGCAGCGAGTGCACCTGCGTCGGCAATGGCTCCGCGGACAGCAGGCTGGAGGACCTGGCGAGCAGGAAGCGCACCTGGCCGCACAGGAAGGTGTCGCCCTCGCGCAGCTCGCGGCGCTGGATTTGAACCCCGCCGACGAACGTCCCGTTCTTGCTCTCCAGGTCGGTGAGGAAGATGCGTCCGCCCTCATGCTCGAGCCGCGCATGCCGCCGCGACAGGCTCTTGTGCATGACACAGATGGTGCAGTCCTCCGTGCGGCCGATCGTGACGGGGCCCTCGGGCAACGAGAACACCTGCTCATCCAGGGCGCCCGGGTTCATGACGAGCTGCATGGACCCGGACCTTACCATTCCATGGGTGGACAGTCCGGGTTGTCAGCCCCCCTGCCCCGTGGAAACCTGCGCGTGGGAGCCAAGAGAGGTGTGGGAATGGACATCATCACCATCGACAAGCAGGGCGAGAAGGTCAGCCTCGACGGCATCTCCGCGTCCCCTCCGAAGAAGACGGACCGGGACGCGGCGAAGCGGGAGTTGGAGACGCTGGGCGAGGAGCTCTTCGATCTGCAGGATCTCCTGTGGGGCGCGCGGATGAACTCGGTCCTCATCGTCCTCCAGGGTCGGGATACCGCCGGGAAGGACGGGACCATCAAGCACGTGGCGGGCTTCCTCAACCCGCGGGGCGTCCACGTCAGCTCCTTCGGCGTCCCCACCGAGGAGGAGCGAGAGCACGACTTCCTCTGGCGCATCCACCGCCACACCCCGCGCAAGGGCGAGCTCGCCATCTTCAACCGCTCCCACTACGAGGACGTGCTCGTCGTGCGCGTGCACGGGCTGGTGCCCGAGCCCCTCTGGAAGGAGCGCTACGGGCACATCCGCGACTTCGAGGAGATGCTCGCCGAGCATGGCACCATCATCCTCAAGTACTTCCTCCACATCAGCCGCGAGGAGCAGGAGCAGCGCCTGGTGGCCCGCGAGCAGGAGCCGCGCAAGGCCTGGAAGATCAACTCCGGGGATTGGGAGGACCGGGAGCACTGGGACGACTACACGCGGGCGTACGAGGAGGCCCTCTCGCGCACCTCGACGAAGGAGGCCCCGTGGACGATCGTCCCCTCGGACTCGAAGTGGTACCGGAACCTCGTGGTGGCGCGCTCCCTCGTCGAGGCGCTGCGGCCCTACCGCCAGGCCTGGCAGGACAGGCTCGACGAGGTGGGCGTGCGCAAGAAGGCGGAACTCGAGGCCTGGCGCAAGAGCCGGTAGCCCATGCCCGTCCGAGAGCTGTGGATCGAGAACTACCGCTCGGTGCAGGCGCTGCGCTTCCCGCTCGCGCCCGTGACGGTGGTGGTGGGCCCCAACGGGAGCGGCAAGACGAACGTCTACCGCGCGTTGCAATTGCTGCTCGCCGGCGCCGAGGGGACGCTGGCGCGCACGCTGGCCGAGGAAGGTGGGATGCCCTCCGTGCTGTGGGCCGGCCCGAAACCGAAGAGCGCTCCGAAGTCCGCCCCGGTGCGGCTCACCGTGGGCGTGCGGCTGGAAGATCTCGCCTATGAGCTGTCCTGCGGAGTGGTGCCTCCCCCGCAGGGCCCCTTCTCGCTGGACCCGGACGTGAAGGAGGAGACGGTCTGGGTGCACGAGGGCAAGCGCCGGCACGTCGTGGCCGAGCGCAAATCCCTGAGTGTCTTCGCGCGTGACGCGGAGGGCCATCGCGCCACCTTCGCGGTCCAGCTGTGGGGCAGCGAGTCCGTGCTGGCGCAGCTCTCCGAGCCGCACCGTTTCCCACTGTTGAGCGCGCTGCGTGCGGAGTTGCTCCGCTGGCGCTTCTACCATCACTTCCGGACCGACCCGGACTCGCCGCTCCGCCACGCGCAGGTGGGCGTGCGCACCCCCGCGCTCGCGCATGATGGGAGGGATCTGGCGGCGGCGCTGATGACCATCGACAACATCGGCGACGACCGTGCGCTGCACGCGGCCGTGGAGAACGCCTTTCCCGGCTCACGGCTGGAGCTCGACAGCGAGGATGGGCGCTTCTCCTTCCGCATGCGCATGCCAGGGCTGATGCGCCCGCTGGAGGCCACGGAGCTGTCGGACGGGACGCTGCGCTACCTCTGCCTGCTCGCTGCCCTGCTGTCTCCCCGCCCCCCGCCGTTCCTCGCGCTCAACGAGCCGGAGACGAGCCTGCACCCCTCGCTCCTGGAGCCGCTGGGACGCCTCATCGCCACCGCGAGCCGGCAGGGACAGGTCTTCGTCACCACGCACGCCCACGAGCTCGCCACCGCACTGGAGAAGCACGCCGGAGCGTCCATCCTCCCGCTGCGCAAGGACTCAGGTGCCACGGAACTGGCGGAGTGACACGAGGGAAAGAGTTGGCAGGCCGCCAGGGAGTTGAACCCCGCACGCCCGGATTTGGAGTTCGGGCTGCTCCCGGAGCGCGGCCTGCATGAAGCAAGGAGAAAAGACGCCGGGGCCCGGGAATCCTGACGCGGTATTTTCCGGGTTCAGGGGCGGGAAATTGGCTGTCGCAACCCAGGACAGAGCTGTCCGAAATCAGGACACCGCGTGCTCTTTGCATATAACCCATTGAAATCTGGTCCATTTCCCGGGGGCCTGTAAGCCCTGAATACACTCGGGAGGCCCTGGAGCGCGACATACTTGCTCCACAAAATTCTTATGAGGAGCCGCAACCTTCGGAGTTCCAAGCATTTACGGGGTTGGCGCGTTCCCTGCTTTGGGGAAAGCCGTCCGAGGGCACCCCGCCGTCGGTCAGGAGATACCCCGTGATTCGCACCCGCTTCCTTGCCGCCGCGCTGCTCGCGCTTCCTCTCGCCGCTTGCGAGGTCGACAACTCGCAGCTGCCCGAGGGCGCCCAGAAGTTCGACGAGGCCGCCGACTCGCTCGGTGACGTGCAGGCCGCGCTCGCCGCGCTGCCCTCCGCCCAGGTCGCCGGTTCACACGACGACGGCGTCCCCTTCCTGCTCAAGGGCCGCCTGGACAACGCCAACGGCCTGCAGGGCATCGCCGCGACCTTCCGCGTTAACGCCACCGACCTGGTGATGAAGCGCACCACCGTGGACGAGCAGGGCAACACCCACATCCGCTACGGCCAGACCAAGAACGGCCTGCCGGTGGTGGGTGGCGAGCTCATCATCCACAAGGACGCGGCCGGCAAGATCTTCATGGCCAACGGCTCGGCGCGTGACGGCGAGCTGGTGCCCGCCCAGGCGCGCATCTCCGGCGAGGCCGCCCGCGCCGCCGCTCTGGACAACACCGTGGGCCGCCACATCGCCACCGAGGGCGATGCCCGCCTGGTGTACATCCGATCCGAGAAGGACAACCGCCTGAAGCTGGCCTACGAGGTGGTGGTGACGGGCGAGGGCCGCGACCTGCCCATCCGCGACCACGTCTTCGTCAACGCGCTGACCGGCGGCGTGGAGATGGTGTCCACGGACATCCACGCGGCGCAGAACCGCGCGGTGTACTCGGCCAACAACGGCACCTCGCTGCCCGGTACCCTCAAGCGCTCGGAGACGGGGGCGGCCACCGGTGACAGCCACGTGGACGAGAACCACGCGCACCTGGGCACCACCTACCAGTGCTACTACCAGAACTTCGGCCGTGACTCGTACAACGCGGCTGGCGCGCAGATGAAGAGCACGGTGCACTACAGCACCAACTACACCAACGCCTTCTGGAACGGCACGCAGATGGTGTACGGCGACAGCAACGGCACGCAGTCCGCGCCGCTGGGCAAGTCGCTGGACGTGACGGTACACGAGCTGACGCACGCCGTCACCTCCTCCGAGTCCAACCTCACCTACTCCAACGAGTCCGGCGCGCTCAACGAGGGCATGAGCGACATCTTCGCCGCCTACTGCGAGTCCTGGACGCTGGGCTGGGCCACCCCCGCCTCGGTGTGGATGATCGGCGACGACGTGTGGACGCCGGCCACCGCGGGTGACGCGCTCCGCTACATGGCCAATCCCACGCAGGATGGCTCGTCGACGGACTACTACCCCACGCGCTACACGGGCACCTCCGACAACGGCGGCGTGCACTGGAACTCGGGCATCGCCAACCTGGCGTTCAAGCTCCTGTCCACGGGCGGCACGCACCCGCGCGGCGTGACCACCACCGCGGTGACGGGCATCGGCGTGCAGAAGGCCGGCGCCATCTTCTACCGCGCCAACCGTGACCTCTTCACGGCCTCCACCACCTTCGCCCAGGCGAAGACGTACACGGAGACGGCCGCCGAGCAGCTCTACGGCGCCGGCGCCGCGGAGAAAACCTCGGTGACCCAGGCCTGGACGGCCGTGGGCGTGGGTGTGGCGACGCCTCCTGCCGCCTCCACCGAGCTGACCAACGGCGTGGCGATCACCGGCATCTCGGGCGCCTCGGCCTCGCAGAAGTACTACCACCTGGACGTGCCGGCCAGCCGCGCGGTGACCTTCACGATGAGCGGCGGCACGGGTGACGCGGACATGTACGTGAAGTTCGACTCGCAGCCGACCACCACCTCGTACGACTGCCGTCCGTACAAGGCCGGCAACGCCGAGACGTGCTCCATCACCGCGAAAACCACCTCCGGCCGCTACCACGTGATGCTGCGCGGCTACAGCTCGTACTCCGGCACCTCGCTCAAGGGTCAGTACTAGTCCCAAGCGCACTGAGCCGGACGTGAGCTGAATGGCCCCTGGGAGGCATGCCTCCCGGGGGCCTTCTGCTTTGGGCCGAAGCAGCTCGGTTCGCGGGAATGGACTTGGCTTCAACCTTCACGGTCTGTCCCGCCCTGATGACCACCTCTGTCCGGTAGTCCTTCACGTTGGGGTTGCCGCGCAACTCGATGACATGCGTGCCCGCTGGCAGGAGCAGGGGCTTCATGGGTGCACGGCCCATCCTCTTGCCGTCCACGTACACGCTGGCCCAGTAGCGCGATGTGAGGATGAATGGGGGCGATCACGGGGGCGGAGGCGGAGCCCCCTGCTCCCGGCAGAAGGTGAGCTGAGGCTCCCGCCCGTTGACGTCCACGACGACCTCGGCCGAGGGCTTGCAAGCCCGGATCGCCTGGTCGCATTGATAGGGATGGAGGCGTCCACAGTCCTCCGACACCTCACAGCCCTTGAGCCAATACGCCTTCGTTTCCGGCGCGGTGGCCCGCATCAGGACCGAGCCCCGCTGGCGGCAGCCGTTTGGCGGGGGCTCCGGAATGAGGCAGGCCCCACCGGGCCACTCTCCGACGAAGTTGAGGACACACACGCCTCCCGCGCAGTCCGAGTCCCGCTTGCACCCGGCGCCGAGCGGCACCCCACACTCCCCATCCGCCACGGGCTCCACGGGTCCAGGGGGAGGCCGCGATCCACCGGAGGACGGGCACGCGAGCGGCGTCGAGACGATGTACCACCCCGCGCTCAAGGGCGCCCCGGTCGGTGAATTCATGGCCGACAGCGCCTCGGGCGCGCGAAGCAACGCGAGCTGCGAGTAGCCCTCGAACGGCTCCGAGTCGTCCTTCCGCCCGTTGCCATTCGCGTCCCGGAAACCCCCGAGCCGCCCGATGGCATACCGCGCACCGGAAGGCGTGGTGTAGAGGTGCTCGCGCCCGGGCTCATCGAACAGGTGCATCTGGAAGGAGCGGAAGAACGCCGTGCGGCGCGTGGCCCCCGGCTGCGCCACCAGCCTGTCCCCCTTCTGTGCGCCCCCCGGGCTCCACAGCACCGAGAGGAAGACCTCCGCATCCTCCTCATCGACATAGTCCGAGGGGGCCACCACCTTGCCCCGCAGCGTGAACAGCGGCGTCCCCGAGTACGTCTCGTCGACGAGCGTCTCCCCGCATGCGAGTGCCCCGCCCGCGAGCACGCAGACGAGCCCGCGGAGAAGAGGAGACACGGCCCTGCCCTCGGTGCTCACCGGCGCCATACGAGTCCTCCCGCGCCCCACCAGGTGAGTGGAGTCGCCAGTTCAGGGCGCACCTCCACCCCGTTGCTGACCACGGCCCGCTGGAAGAGTCCGGTCACCGGCCCGCCCTCGAGGCGCAGCGCGAACCCCACGCCCAGGTGCCGCTCCACCGACAGGATTCCACCAAAGGCCGCGCCCAGGGCCTGCCGGTCCGGAGACACCCGCTCCGTGCCGAAGCTCTGCCGGTGGTACACGCCCTCGGCGAAGAGCCCGAACGCCAGGCTCACATGTTGGAGGTCGACGAAACGCTGGAGGGTCAACCCCAGTCCGAGTTCGTCGTGGGTGCGCGGCAACAGCCCGTCCAGCCCGGAGTCGTGGCTCCTCATGCCGCGCAGCCGCACGCCGACGGAGCCCCAGTCGAAGTCGAGCCCGTAGCCCACGCGGAGTTGCGGCGCCGTGCCGTCTCCCGCGAGCATCTGGCCCTGCGCGCCTCCGAGCAGGGAGACATGGTGCGTGTAACGCTTCTCCCCACCGCGGCGGCGCACGAGCCGGTCGTAGCGGACGGTCTCGTAGGGCAGCGCGGTCACATCCGCCACGGAGCCCGCGGCCAGGGCCACCTGAAACTCGCGGTACTCATCGGCGTTGCGCTGCTGTACGAAGTAGTTGCCCGCGGGCAGGGACAGCTCCCGGCGGTTGCCCTGCGGCGAGACCTCCGCCACCACGGGCCCACCCCGCCGCCCCTCCAGGATGAGGTAGAGCGACGAGGAGCCGAGCCGCAGCCGCCCCATGCGCCCCTGCGAATCGGCCGGAGTCGACAGCACCAGCTCGCCGCGCCCCTTCACCTCCCAGGAGTAGGTCGGGTGCTGCAGCGCCACCGTCTGGCCGCTCGAGCGCAACGTCTGGGTGTACGCGTAGCCATACGCCTCGGTCAGCGTGACCTTGCCGTCGTCGTCATGGTCGGCCGCGCCGCGCAGCGCGTTCATCAGGTGGTGGGTGAAGAACGAGCCACGAAGCTCATCGGACTCCTGGCTCGACTCGCCCGCGGCGCTCGAGGTGAGGATGGCCAGGCCCTCGGTGGCGATGTTGTCGCGCAGGGTGATGTCGAAGCTCTCGGCGGCGTTGACGCCCTTCACGCGCGTCACCGCTCCGGAGCGGCAGGCATCGAGCACGAGCAGGCGCACGCCCGCGGGAGAGCCCGCCACCAGCGTCTTCAACTCCTCGAGCGGCAACTCCGTCCCGCCGAGGTGGAGCGCGGTCGCGTCGGCATGGCCCGAGTAGAAGACCACGAGCCCGGTGGGGTGCCCCGCCCCGGCCTGGGCGCGGATGGTGGCGTTCACGTCCTGGAGCGCCCGCCGCACCGAGGCCGCGTCATCACCGAGCAGCAGCATCGTCCGCCGGGACGAGACGCCCCCGTGCTGGCGCAGCACGTCCGAGAAGGTCCGGGCATCCTGCTCCGCGAAGAGCAGGCCCACTTCATTGCGAGCACCCTGGTTGTGACCGATGGCCACCACCCAGGTGTGCTCGGGAAGCGCCCGGGCCGTGAGGGGCGCGAGCGCCGCGAGCACGAGGCCCAGGAGAAACACGGTGCTCCGGCTCATCCGCCCTTCTCCAGGATGAACGACGTCATCACGCACCCCTCGGGACACACGGGCTTCTCACCCGCGCCCGCCGAGGTGCACTCCGGCGGACCCACCTGAGGCGGGCAGTGCACCAGGTGGAGCAGCTCGCGGCCCTGCTGCGCGTCGAGCGACACCGCGCCAGGAAGCTCGATGCCGTTGCCCTCCTCGAACCGCGTCTGGACTCCGGGCTCCAGCGGCCATGCGGTGTAGAGCGTCCCGGACGCCTCGACACCGAGGACCGTCACGTGTCCCTCCGCCGGCACGTCCACCACGAAGCGGAGCCGGTCGCCCGGCGCGAAGGTGTCACCGCTCACCATTTCCTCGGCATGGTTACCCATGAGCCGGAACACGTGCAGCGCGAGCGCCCCCTTCATCCGCGTCCCCTGCTGCTGACCGGGGACCACCACCAACAGGACAACGGCCGCGGTGGCCACCATCGCCATCGGGGCGAGCAGGCGGCGCATCCACCCACTCAGCCGCTCGGGGAGCGGGGCCTGGGCGGGGGCGTCGAGGCCCGTCCGGATACGCGCCAGCATCGCGCGCGGGTCCACCCCGTCGATGGCACCGAAGCCCGCCTGGCGCTCGGCCATGCGCGCGCCGCACGCCGCGCAGCCCGCCACATGGCGCTCGGTCTCCCGGGCCTCCGCGGGGGGAAGCTCGCCCGAGTGGAAGCGATCCAACGTGAAATCGGACGGACACCCGGGCCGCCCCTCGCGCAGGTTGACGAAATCAGGGGGGTTCATGAGCGCTTCCTTCCGAATCCCAGGAAACCAGACGGCTTGCGTTCCGGTGGCGGGGGGGCCGGCGGGGTGGGGGCCTCCGCGCCTCCCGCCGTCCGCGCGTTCGCCCACTCCTGGAAACGCTCCAGGAGGTTGCCCACCGTGCGCTTGGACACACCGAGCACCGAGGCGGCCTCCTCGTGCGACATGCCGTCGAGGAAGACGTACACGGCGGCGGCGGCCTGGCGCTCGTCGGCGTCCGCGAGCAACCGGCGCAGCAGCACGACATCATCGGGGCGCACCGGCTCGGGCCGGGAGGCGTCGTCCGCCAGGGGTGCCACGTGCTCGTCGTGCAGCGCGGTGCGGCGCGAGCGGTCACGGATGAGGTTCAAGCAGTAGTTCGTGGCGATCTGATACAGCCACGTCGTCATCTGGCTCTGCTGCCGGAAGCTCCCGGCGGAGCGGAAGGCGCGGATGAAGATTTCCTGCGTCGCTTCCTCCGCGTCGGCGGGATTGCCCAGCAACCGCAAGGCCCGGCGGTACACCCGGGGCCCATGCTGGTTGAAGAGCAGGGAGATCTGCTGCGAGTCGGCTCGGCTCAATGCGTCATGGGGGGCGAGGGAGGAGCCCACTTTACCAGAGCCGAGCACGCCCGGCCGAAGCCCGCCGCTAGCGGATTGTAGTTGCAATAGGGTGCTCATCGCAGGGGGCTCCTCGTGACGCTTCCGAAACCTTGGACCCGTGAGACGCAAATCCGGGCAACCCCTCTGTCGAAATATGCTCAGCGGGCTGGCACGCCTCGGGTTGCCCGGCGCCCGCCCCCCGAGCGGCCAGGGCCCTGTCCGTTCCCGAAAAGGCTCGTCCCAGAAGTGGGAATGCCGCATCCCCTACCCGTGCGCGGGACTCCTCGCGCTTCCCGCCTGACGTGGGGGTCCGGACGCCCCCATGAGGCTGGCCCGGGCCTTGCCTTGGCTCCTGCGTCATGGCCCCCACCCGCGCCTCCACCCCAGCCGTCAACGCCCGTCCCGTCGATGAGGGCGAACGCCTCGTTCTGCTCGACATGCTGCGTGGCTTCGCGCTGTGCGGCGTCTTCATGGCCAACGTCTACCTGTGGTTCAGCGGGCGCATGTTCCTCTCGCGCGCCCAGATGCAGGTGTCCCTCGAGAACGCATCCTGGCTGGACAGCGCCATCAACCAATCCTTCGGCCCGCTGATCGGCGGCCGGTTCATCACCCTCTTCTCGTTCCTGTTCGGCCTGGGCTTCGCGGTGCAGCTCGGACGCGCCGAGGGCCGAGGCACCTCCGTCGTCCCGGTCTACGCGCGGCGGCTGCTGGTGATGCTGGGCCTCGGCCTCGCGCACCTCTTCCTCCTCTTCCAGGGCGACATCGTCAGCACGTACGCCCTGCTGGGCTTCACGCTCCTGCTGTTCCACCAGCGCGCGGATCGCACCCTCCTCCTCTGGGCCGCCGCGCTCATCTTCCTCGGCCCCGCGCTCTGGAACCTGGGGCTGCGGCTGCCGCAACTGCTCGGCTCGCCGGGCGCCGAGGAGGCCGCGAAGGCCGCCCAGGAGCACTCCATGGCCCTCAGGGCCCAGGTGCTGGAGGCGTTCTCGCACGGCTCCTGGCTGGACACGGTGCGCGTGGGCGCGGCGTACTACCGCGGGGACCTGTTCTGGAATCTCAGCACCTTCCTGCCCGTCATCGTCGGCCGCTTCCTGCTGGGCCTGTGGGCGGGACGCCGCCGCCTCTTCCACGACGCGCCCCAGCACCTGCGCTTCTTCCGCCGGCTGCTCGGGTGGGGCCTGGTGCTGGGCCTCTTCGCCAGCGGCGTGGGCATCCTCGTGGGGCAGCTCTTCGCCCGGAAGCTCATCACCCCCGGGTCACTCCCGTGGCTGCCGTACGTCATGGGGCCGATGCGCCATCTCGGAGAGCTGGGGATGGCATCAGCCTACGTGGCGGCCCTCACCCTGCTCTTCCAGCGTGACACGTGGCGGCGGTGGCTGAGCGTGCTCGCGCCCGTGGGCCGCATGGGGCTGACGAACTACCTCCTGACATCGGTGCTGGGCGTGCTCCTCTTCTACGGCTACGGGCTGGGGCTCATGGGCAAGACAGGCTCGGCGGCGCAGATCGCGCTGACCCTGGCGCTCTTCGCCCTGCAGATCGTCTTCAGCCATCTGTGGCTGGCGCGCTTCCGCTTCGGCCCCGCCGAGTGGCTGACGCGCTCGCTGACGTATGGCAAGGCGCAGCCCATGCGCCGTGCCTCCGTGACGCAGGACAAGGGGATGGTGAACGCCTGAACCGGCGCCACCACCCGCCCCCTTGTCTCCGTCAACGCGCGTCCGGAACGCGCTCGACCGACAGCTCGTTGAAGTGCACGTCGAGCAGGCTGGGTTGGTCGAACTCGAAACCCTTGAGCTTTCCCTTCGCATCCAGGGAGAACGTCAGGAAGCCCTTCGGCCAGTTCATGGGATCCCGCCAGTGGAGGCGGAAGGTGTCGTACTGCCAATGCTTCAGGTCCGCCGTGAAGGAGGGACTGTGGCTGAACCTCAGCACCAGCTTCCCGTTCTCCTGGGTGATGGAGAGGTCCCCGTACATCCGGTCCCGGTAGCTGCCGGCATAGCGCCCCAGCTCGAGCGAGGGCTTCGTTCCCTGGACTCGCGCGGCCACCAGCGCGGCCTCGGCGTCCTTCACCTTCTTCTCGCCTTCCCCCCGGAACTTCAGCATGACCCCGGCCCAATCGGCCGGAGGAGCGCCGAGATACGCATCGACCATCCGGAGGGCCAGCGGGTAGAAGATGCCGCCATCGTTGTGCGAGAGGACCGTGATGCCGAGCTTCTCTTCCGGCACGAGCACCACCATGGCGGCCATCCCGTCCATGCCGCCCGTATGGAAGACCAGCTTGCGCCCGCGGTACTCGCGGAGGAACCAACCGAACCCATAGGCGCTGAACCAGGAGTTGAGCGCCTTGAGCTCGGGCCGTGACGAAGGCCGGCTGGGCACGAGCATCTGCGGGGTGAAGAGCTCCTGGGCCACCTTCTCGCTGTAGAGCTTCTTGCCGTCGAGGTTCCCCTCCGCCAGCAGCAACTGCATGTACCTGGCCATGTCATGGGCGCTGGACACGATGGAGCCGCCAGGGCCGAGCGCGTCGGAGTCGCGGTACGCGATGGCCACCGGCTTGCCGTCGATGCGGACGTGCGGCAGAGCGAGGTTCTTCACCTTCTTCAAATCGCGATAGAGCGAGCTGCTCTCGTTCATCCCGAGCGGGGTGAAAATGCGCTCGCGAGTGAAGTCGTCCCAGGACTTCCCGGTGACGGCGTGGATGACCTCTCCCACCGCCATGTACGTCACGCTCTGATAGGCGAAGGTGCCGCGGAAGCTGGAGACCGGCTTGAGGTAGCGAAGCCTCTTGAGCACTTCCTCGCGGCTGTAATCGGAGCCGTACCAGAGGATGCCGCCGCACACCTCGGGCAGCCCGCTGCGATGGACGAGCAGATCCCGGAGGGTCAACTCGCGCGTGACGTAGGGGTCATGGAGCTGGAAGTACGGGAGGTACTGGCTGACGGGGTCGTCCCAGGAGACCTTGCCCTCATCCACCAGCATGCCCAGGCCCATGGCCGCGAAGGACTTCGAGATCGACCCGATCGAGAACTGGGTGTGCTCGTCGATGGGAGCGGGCTCGCCCACCTTGCGCACGCCATACCCCTTGGAGAACACCACCTTGCCGTCCTTCACGACCGAGACGGCCAGACCCGGCACGTTCCAGTCGCGCAGGGCGGTGTTGGCGTAGTCGTCGAAGCCCGAGAGGGGGGCGGGCTGCCCGGCGGCGGGGGAACCACCGAGCACCAGGAAGAGCACGAAGAGAATGGGGAGTACGGCGGCACGTCGAGGCATGGGTGAGACTCCTGGCTGGGGACGAGGCGTCCGCCGAGCATCTGCAAATCGGAGACCGTATCGCGGTGGACATGCCGCGACCCTCCGGGCCATCCCGGGCCAATGCCTGCTCAGGATTGACAATCGGCGCTGATGTCTTAAATATGTTCCCGTCATGAGGCCCGTCTCCACCATCCTGGGTGTGCCGTCCGCGCGCGAGTTCGCGCCGATGGCGGACGTGCGTCTCGGCTCCCGCAACAAGGTTCTGCTCGACATTTGATCAGGCGGACCGGGTTCCCTGGTACGCGGGTTGGCTGGTTCCCGTGTGCCGCAGGGGCCTGGTTCCGCCGCTGATCATCCCGGGCCTTCGTGTGTCCTCGCGCCGTCCTGAGCGTCCCTGAGGGGCCGCTCCCGGGCATGCGTGTGCGCGCCCGAGGACCCCCGAGCGTCATTCCCTCTCAACCAGTGTCTGTCTTCAACCCGCGGGTGCGTGCACCCGGCGGGAACGGGAGTCTTTTATGTCTCGCACCACTCGCATCGAGCGCTACCGCAACATTGGCATCATGGCCCACATCGACGCGGGCAAGACCACGCTCACCGAGCGCATCCTCTTCTTCACCGGCCGCATCCACTCCATGGGCGAGGTGCACGACGGCGCCACCGAGATGGACTGGATGGAGCAGGAGAAGAAGCGCGGCATCACCATCACCTCGGCGGCCACCACCGCCTCCTGGAAGCCCATGCGGGGGCCCTTCGCGGGGCACCCGCACCGTATCAACATCCTGGACACGCCGGGACATGTGGACTTCACCATCGAGGTGGAGCGGTCCTTGCGCGTCCTGGATGGAGCGGTGGCGGTGTTCGATGCCAGCCAGGGCGTGGAGCCCCAGTCCGAGACGGTGTGGCACCAGGCCAACCGGCATGGTGTGCCGCGCATCGCCTTCCTCAACAAGATGGACAAGGTGGGCGCGGACTTCGCCATGTGCGTGCGCTCCATTCGCCAGCGGTTGGATGCCCATCCGGTGCCGGTGCAGTTGCCCATTGGAGCGGGCCCGGAGTTCATCGGGCTCATCGACCTACCGCGCATGCGGGCCTTCCTCTTCGACGGGGAGCAGGGCGAGCCCGCCGAGGGACAGGAGATTCCGGCGCACCTGCGCGCGGAAGCGGAAGCGCTGCGCCTGCGGCTCGTCGAGGCCTGCGCCGAGGTGGATGGCACCGTCCTCCAGAAGTACGTGGAGGGACGGCTGGCGGACATCACCGCCGAGGAACTGGAGCACGCGCTCCGCCAGGGCACCCTCCAGCGGCAGCTGGTACCGGTGCTCTGCGGGGCGGCTTTCAAGAACAAGGGTGTGCGCATGCTGCTGGATGGAATCATCAACTACCTGCCCGCTCCGTCGGACCTCCCGGCGGCCCAGGGCGAGACTCCCGGAACGGGGGAGCACGTGACCCGTGCGTCCAGCGACGAGGAGCCGCTGTGCGCGCTCGTCTTCAAGCTCATGCACGACAAGGCGGTGGGGAGCATCGTGTTCCTGCGCGTCTACTCGGGCACGCTGCGCACGGGCATGGCCGTGCTCAACACCCGCCAGCAGCGCCGCGAGCGCGTGGGACGGCTCATGTTCATGCATGCCAACAAGCGCGAGGAGGTGGACGAGGTGCATGCCGGCGACATCTGCGCGGCGCTCAACCTGCGCGGCGTGCGCACGGGCGACACGTTGTGCGCTCCGGAGGCTCCCGTGTTGTTGGAGACGCTCCGCTTCCCCGAGCCGGTCGTCCAGCTCGCCATCGAGGCGCGCTCTCGGGCGGAGCAACAGAAGATGGAGGACGGTCTGGCGCGGCTCGCCGCCGAGGATCCCTCCTTGCGTGTGGAGGTGGACCCCGAGACCGGTCAGCAACTGCTGTCCGGCATGGGAGAGCTGCACCTGGAGATCGTCGTGGACCGATTGAGAACCGAGTACGGCGTGGAGGCGAGCGTGGGCCAGCCGCGGGTGGCCTACCGCGAGACGCTGCGCCAGAAGGTGCGCCAGGAGTACCGGCACGTCCGGCAGACCGGCGGGCCCGGGCAGTTCGCCCATGTGGTGTTGGAGGTGGCTCCCGCGCCACGCGGCTCGGGGCTCGTCTTCGTGGACGAGACGCATGGCGGTGTCATCCCGAAGGAGTTCATCCCGGCCATCGAGAAGGGCGTGGCCGGCGCCATGGAGAGGGGCGTGCTCGCGGGCTACCCGATGGTGGACGTGGAGGTGCATCTGGTGGATGGGAGCACGCACGTGCGGGACTCCACGCCGCAGGCGTTCACGATGGCCGGCTCGCTGGCCTTCCAGGAGGCGGCGCGGAGCGCGGGCGTGCAGTTGCTGGAGCCCATGATGGACGTGGAGGTCACCACGCCGGAGGAGTTCCTGGGCGACGTGCTCGGGGACCTGTCCGCCCGGCGCGGGCGTGTGCGGGGGATGGAGGGCCATGGCGCGGTGCGGAACGTCTCCGCGCTGGTGCCCATGGCCAGCCTCTTCGGCTACGTGAACAGCCTCCGCGGCCGCACGCAGGGACGCGCCACGGCCTCCCTGCGCCTCGCCACCTATGAGCCAGTGCCCGACGCGCTCCAGGCGCCGGTGCTCGCGGCTCGCAAGTAGAGGAAGCAGGCAGGGAATGACGCGGTGCGCGGCGTACGCGCACCGCGTCAGGGCGTGGCCCTCGCGGGAAATCCGCGGGGCCGTGGCAGAGCCATGACCTGGCGCGGGTACATGGAACGCCACTTTACCCAGCAGGGCGCCGCGGTGCAGACCTTCGCCATCAAGCGCGCCAGCGAGACCTTCCTCGCGCTGCGGCACGCACTACCTCGCGGCGCGCATGCTGGAGTCGGTGCAGCAGCGCACCGAGGTGTCCGACGCGCGCCACTTCCACAACGTGGTGCACCGCAGCCCGTTGCGCTCGCGGCGGACTACGGCTGGAGCGTGAACGTGTAGATGGGCCAGGAGCTCGGGTCGTAGGCGACGCAGCTGCCACGGTCCCAGTTCTTGAACCGCATCTCGAGGGTGCGGGCCCCCACCGGCGCCGTGATGGTGGCCGGCACCGGCTGCCGGGTGTACGTGTTCTGGGTGGTCACGTAGGCACTCTGGAAGGTGCCGTAGTCGAAGCGGTACTCGACGGTGATGAACCAGGTGTCCATGCCGCTGTACGTCGCGCGGCACGTCTTCAGCCGGTCGAGCGCGTACTGGACGGTGAGGGGCTGGCCGGCGCGCAGCGTGCCAGTGACCGTATAGGGGCCGCTCACCGGAAAGGAGATGACCGGGGTCTGCGCCGCGGCGGAGGTGGCGATCAGCAGGGGGAGGACGAACGCACAGAGTCTGGACGACAAGACATGCTCCTGGGGGGGGAAGAACTGCCCGGGCACTATCCAGGATGCAGCGGGGTCATTTCCAGGGATTTCATAATTTCTCGTGTTTACCCACTGTCATCAGGGGCACCCTGGCACTGAAGAAGAACCACAGCGCGGTGAACGGATACCCTGTCGAGCGGATGAACGAGCTGAAGTGCGAGTGCGGCTCCGAGCGGCTGGGCTTGCAGACTCCCTAAAAGCACTCACTGCCCGTGAGTTTTCCCGGGCTCCGGACGTGTCTATCCTCCGGCGCATGGACTGGCCGTGGAAGAACCTGGGGCGATTGATTCGTGAGAAGGACGAGGAGCGCCTCCTCCAGGCCATCCGCCGTGCCGAACAGGGCAGCACGGAGTTGTCCACATGGTGAAGGCGTACGCCCTGGCCCTGTTGCTGCCCACGCTGTTGCTGGGTGCCGTGCCCACCATCACCCGGCCCGTCACCGACCCACGAGGCTTGCTGTCCACCGTGGACACGGAGCGCGTGTCACAGGAGCTTGTGCGCCTGCGAAACGACACGGGGGTGCAGATGGCGGTGCTGGTGGTGGGCACCACCGGGGGCGAGCCCATCGAGGACTACGCCATGCGGGCCGCCCAGGCGTGGAGGGGCGGCCAGGCCGGGGAGGACAACGGCCTGCTCTTCGTGCTCGCGGTGGACGACCGGCGCATGCGCCTGGACGTGGGCTACGGGCTGGAGGAGCACCTGCCGGATGGCTCCGTGCGCCGGCTGCTCGATGCGCAATTGCCGCTCATGCGCCAGCGGGCCTACGCCGGTGCCATCCTCCACATCATCCAGGGCATTCGCGGGCGTCTGCCCGGAGCGGCCGCCGCCGTGCCCCCGTCCGACGTGGCCTCCGCCGAGCTTCCGTCCGCGGCGGCCTCCGCCCCTCGAGATCAGTCCTGGGAGGACCTTCAGCGGCTCGAGGCCTTCCTCCTGATGTTGAAGGTGGCGGCACTCCTGTTCGTGTGGATCTGCTTCGCCCTTCATCCCGGCTTGCGCCGTTGGTGGGGGGAGCAGACGCCCCTCGTGCTCTCGTGGGGTGGTGCGCTCCTGGCCCTGGGCTGCGTCGTCTACATCGCGTGGGGCAAGGGGGCGGAGACGGCCGCCGCCGTCCTGCTCTCGGTCTGTCTGGTCTGCGGATTGCTCTTCGCCGGCAGGCAGCTCCTGTTCCAGGGGGGATACGCACGCGTGGGCATCGCGTTGATCCTGGGTCCTCTCATGGGAAGCATGTACGCCTCGACCCAGGAGACCTACTCCGCCACGTTCACGATCACCGAGGCCTTCAGCTCGTCCCTGGTCGCGAGCGTCATCGTGATGATCGGCTCGTTCGAGAGCTTCTTCAACATGCTCCTCGGAGGGGTCGTCTACCTGGTGGCGGGAAGCGCGGCGGGCAAGTCCTTTGGGAACTCGTCCTCTCATCGTTACACGTTCACGTTGAGAAGCTCGTCCTCTTCCTCGAGGTCCTCGTCGGGCTCCAGCTCCGGCTCGAGCTGGGGCGGAGGAGGCGGTGGCTTCGGCGGCGGCGGCGCCAGTTCCTCCTGGTAGACGGTGCGGCCAGAAGACAGGGGCCGCCTGCTCCAGCGGGCCACTGCCGCGCGCCTCAGCGGACTTCGGTCTCGAGCGTCACCACCCCCTCGGTCAGCTCACAGCGTGTGTTGCACGTGATGATCGGCCCGGAGTTCCCAGAGGACAGGCGGATGCTGAGCGCGCCCGGCTGGAAGTCGGGCAACGTGAAACGGATCCGGCTTCCCTCGATGCGCAGCGCGTCTCCCGTCAGAGGCGCGGTCCTTCTTCCCCGCCAGTGTTGCCTGGCGAGCGCCCGGCCCCACACGCCCGTCATGCAGGCGCCCCGCATGTGGCATAAGCCTTCCCCCATGGCTCGCGACGTCTCCTCCTTCGACTCCCTTGACCGCCTCCTCGCCCTCGAGCGCGAGGCCGAGCGCGCCCGCCTGGAAGCCCTCGCTGCCGTCTCTCGCGGCCAGCACCTGCTATGCACCGCCGCCAGCAACGCCGCCGTCAACCACATCACCCACCTTTGAGCGGAGGCGCACCACATGGGCACCCCCACCCTCCTCCAGAGGCTCATCGCGCTGAGCCTTTGCCTTCTGCTGATGTCGTGTAGCGCCACTCGCCCCACCCTGGCAGGACCATCAGGACCGCAGGATCTGGCGGAGTACGTGCTCATCATCCAGGAAAAGCCGGACGGGCAACCCTCTCACGAGTGGCGGCCAGCACAGGACATCGACTTGTCGCAGTACCCGTACCGGGAGAGCAGAAAGACAAATGCACGCCGCATCCTTCGCACCACATTCACGCGCGATTGTGAAGAGGAACTCCATGCGTGCTATCAGGACTGCATGAGCCGCCCCCTCCCTCCTGGGCATGGAGGCATCAAGATTCCACGCAAAGCAGGAGGTAAAGCGGAGTGGTGCAACAGGAAATGCATCCAGCCTTATAACGACTGCTGCCGGCTCCGCGAATTGGAGGCGCAACGTTTCGAGGCGATTGGACCCGCCGTTGCCTGGGCGAAGCAACACCGCCAGCAAATCCTGACCGGCACCATCGTCATCATCGCTGGAGTTGCCTTCCTGGCATTCGGAGGGCCTGGTACTCTCATCCTGGCGCCTGCCTCGGCAGTTCTGCTGACGAGCGAAATCGAAACCGCACCAGCGGATGCCCTGAATCACGAGAGGCTTTGATGCCAACCCAAGACGCAATCCTCAAGGCCCAAAGGCTCCTCGGAAGGCTCTGGAAAGAGGAGCAATCCCCTGAACGAGAAAGAATCCTGGAGTGCGCGGGCTACACCCTCTCGTTCATCTCCGCGACCGGCCAGGACTACCGGTTCGAGGACTTTCGCCAGAGCCAGGTCCCAGGCAGCCCAACGCAGGTTGAACGGAGCCATCTCGGCTCAACAGAACGAGGAGCCTCTGGCAGCGCGAACCTCCGAGAGCTCCTGGCCAGAACCCATGGCTTTTTCAATCAACTGCTGGCCGAGCCGGGAGCGTCCAACGAACAAGGCCCCCTTGGTATCGTCCTGAATGCGGTGGATTACATCGTCTTGACCGGCGAGCTTGATGCTTTGAACGAGCATATGCGGAGACTCGAAGCCGGTTCCCCACCGCGCGTCGTCGCTGCATTCGACACGCGGGGAGAGGCCGCAGCATGGCTGGAGCAACTCCCTGAGCCGCCCAGCAAGGCCTTGGTGTTGATTGGCGACCAGTACCATCAGGCCGTCTATCTCCGCGACATCAACCACCGCAAGGTCATGCCGTGGCCCGCCATGGAGTACTACCTCGCGGAACTCGTACGAGATGTGGCCCCCAGTGCGGTGGCCTCCTTCGCCAGCCGTGAGCCGGCCGAGGCATGGCTGAAAGAGCAAACCGAGCCAGCTGATCGCGCATGGGTGCGGATCGCGGGTGAATGCTACCTCGCGGTCAACCACGCCAACGTCCAACGTCGCGCCCTGTATCCACTGTCGATGGCCGATGGGTACACAATCCATGACGAGGTTGAAACCGAGTCTTCACAGCAAGGCTGAAAAGCGCGGACATACACCGCACGGCCGAAGAGGAACTCGAAGGCTCGGAGCCAATAGGCGGGGCTTCCCGTTACTCGCGCGTAGCGAGCCTCACACGCCCCGCCGCTCCGAAGTGAAGGAGCCCGCCCGCGCCCTCGTCTCCCGCGCCACCGTGACGTGAGACGGCCCATCAGGGGAGCCACCGGGTTCGACGAAATATGGGAGCCGAGGCATGGAGGATTCGTCAAGTTACCTGCTCCGGGGTGACCGCTCCGGTTGAGCAGTCCTTGCCCGGGCAAGAGGGCTCCTCTACGGTGTGAGCCTCTCCCCGGAGGCCCCGTGCGCCCTCGCCCCTGGACCGCTCTACCATGGCTCCTTCTCGTCACCACCACCACCGCGGTGCCAGCACAGGCCACCGGACGCGAGTCGCGGCGCGGCACGGTGCTCGTCGCGGCGCGGCCAGAGGCGCCCCCGGTGCTGTACGTGGACGCGGGCACGGTCACCCGGGTGCGCTTCGTGGACCTCGTGGAGCCGCGTGCGCTGCCGGGACCGGAGTGGCAGGGGCGTGTCGAGGTGGCTCCGTTTGGAGAGCGCTCCCTGGTGGTCTCCCCCGTGAAGAACCTGCCGGAGGGGGAGCGCCTGCTGCTGCCGGTAACGGGACGCACGGAGGCCGGTGAGCCCGTCACACTGACGCTGGCGCTCGTCACCCGGACGGAGGTGGTGGACGCGGAGGCGTGGGTGGCCCGTGCGCGTGTGCATTCCGAGCCGGTGGCGAACAGGGACGAGGTGGACGCGGTCGCCCGCAGGCTGCTCGCGAGCCATGCACCGGGAGGCGGTAATCCCAGGCTGTCGCTCCGCGTTCCGGGCACGGACGGAGCCACGCTGCAGGCCGGCAACCTCCGGGCCTGGGTCGAGTCCGCCCTCCAGGTGGAGGGACACCTCTTCGTGACGGTCACCCTCCAGGCCGACCGCCGTCACGCCAGCCCCTGGCGGCTCGTCCGGGTCCGGCTGGAGGCCGGGTGCCCTCGGGGTGAGGGGCTCCCCGTGCGCATCACCTCGGGTGCTTTCGGGCAATACCAACTCCACACCTTCACCACGCCACTGCCAGAGGGTGCCGGATGCGTGGGGCTGACCCTGGAGGAGGACGGCCCCCGGACGTTGCACCTCGAGGGGCTGAAGGTGTCTCCATGAAGCGCCCCCTCCACCCGGACCAGCTCCGGCCGGGCCATCGCGTGCGTCACTACCGGGTGGTCCGCCGTCTGAGCTCCGGTGGCTTCTCCACCGTCCTCCTCGTGGAGCAGGAGGGCCGCCCCTTCACGATGAAGATGGCGGCGCGGCCACCGGGCGCCGAAGACGAGGCACGCGTGGACGAGCGGGCCGTCCGCGAGGCGGTAGCGCTGGGGCACTTCCAGCATCCCCACCTGCCCAAGGTATACGAGACGGGACGCTGGCCGGACGTGGACTCGGGCTACTTCTTCGTCGTCACCGAGTACGTCCCCGGGTGCACCTTCAACCGGTGGCGCTGGAAGACGCGGGCCCCGCTGTGCCGCCTGGTGGAAGAGTCAGCCGAGGCGGCACGGGTGCTCGCGGAGTTGCACGAGCGCGGCGTGGTGCACCGGGACTTCAAGGCAGACAACCTCCTCATTCGGGAGGGGGATGAGAAGCTCTTCCTCACCGACTTCGGCTCGGCCTTCCTGCCCGGGGCCTACACGCTGACGCAGGTGTTGCCGCCGACCACGTTCCACAACCTGCCTCCCGAGTGCGCCACCTTCCTCATCAACGGCGAGTGGGAGCAGGGAGTGCGTCTCCCCGCGGCCCCCGCGATGGACCTCTACGGCCTGGGGGCCCTGCTCTACGAGGCACTCACCGACTGCCATCCCTTCAGCCCCCGTCTGCCGCAGGCGCAGCTGCTGCTCGCCATCGAGGAGGTTGTTCCGAAGGAGCCCATCTTGATCGACCCGCGTGTACCGCGAGGTCTCAATGACCTGACGATGCGGCTGCTGGCGAAGAAGCCGGAGCAGCGCCCCGCGAGTGCCCGGGCCGTCCACGAGGAGCTGACGCGGATGCTGGAGGCGGAGGGCAACTCGGAGCACTGGAAACGCCCGTATGCCTTTGCCGCCCGGCAAGAGGAGCCTCCCGCCCCTTCAGCGGAGGAAGTGGCCCCGGAAGCGTCCTCTCCCTCCCGGCAGGCGGAGGACGCACCGAAGGAACCGGGACGCCGGTGGGGGCCGCTCCTGGTACTCGCCGTCACCGCGGCAGTGCTCGGAGTAGGGTGGAGCCTGGTCCGCGTGGGGTGCGTGTCTGCCTTCGAGCTGGCGTGCTCTGGCGCGGGCTCTACCGAGAAAGGAAGCCATCTCTTGTTCCCCTCCAACAACGCCGACGACACCTCCTCGAAGCCCCACCCCGCAAGCGGCCTGTGCACGTGGCTGGGTGCCTGTGCCGCTACCGCGAACCTCCTGGCGTGCGCGAGCGCGCCCATCCGCCCCGAGATGGAACCCCTCCTCGCGCAGTGCCCGCCCGAGGCCCGCCAGACAGCCAGCCGGCTGGGTCTCACGTCCATCATGCAAGTCCAACTGGTGAACGTGACGTGCGCGGGGCCAGGGGACTTCTGCAACACGGTCAACGTCAAGAGCGGGCCGGTGGAGGGCGAGCTCATCTTGAACGATGAGGACTTCTTCAAGGTGACAGGTGAGGCGAAGGTGTTCCCGGATCGGGTCTACATCTACTTCGACCGGCTCCATCCCACGCCCGAGGGCCCGCCCGTGCCCTTCTGCGGCGCGGCCCTGAACGACAGCAGGAACAGCTTCGGGGTGTTCACGTGGGCGGCCATTCCGCAGAAGGGCGCCCTGGTGGACCCCGCCAAGGTGGACCGGAGCCCCGAGGCCGCCGTCCTCAACTTCCCCATCGTGTTCACCTACATCCAGGGCCCCGACAACAAGTTCCGGCCTCGGGTCATCATCGAGTAGGTGCCGCCGCTCGACGGGCTGCCTTCCAAGAGAGCAGCCCCGCGTGAGAGAGAGGACACCAATGAGACAGAGGTGCGCTTGCGTGAGGGGACAGCGTGCCCATGACGTAGCGTTCTCATGGGCGAGGGAACTGAGAGTTGTTGTTCACCCTTGAGGCGAGGAGAAGGTGGATGAAGTTCTTCATCATGACGGAGGGTGCCGGACTGCCGTCTATCTCTGATTTCATTTCCAACCTGAGCACGCGATGGCCCGGCGCCACGGTGAAGCAGAGCTCCAATCCCGAGAGAAGCTATGCTCTGGAGTTCAGTATCCCCATGACTGATTCAGCATTGGAGGGATGGCTTGATCGGACGGGTCATTCCATGACGTTTGAAGGCGCCTCTCTTCGAGAGCTCTCCGGATTCGTTCAATGGTGCCGGGCCCTTGTACCCTCTCACCTGCCACTCACTTTCTGCGATGAGAGTATGAATGGGGAGGTCAAGGTGACACCGGCAACGACAGCAGATGAAATACTCAAAGCGTTCCATGCAAGCGGAGGGTGAAGAGAGGCAACAGGCTGGCGAGTTGTGCGCCAGTGGTCTGGGGCTTCTTGGTGGGCTTCTGGGGGTAGCCCCGCGCGTGGCATAAACCTTCCCCCATGGCTCGCGACGTCTCCTTCTTCGATTCCCTTGGCCGCCTCCTCGCCCTCGAGCGCGAGGCCGAGCGCGCCCGCATGGAAGCCCTCGCCGAGGGCATGTCCCTCCAGCAGCGCGCCGAGCAGGGCCTCTCCTTCCTCGACCTGGAGAGCATCGAGGAAGAAGTCGGCCTCGGTGGCCGCGTCCTCGTCACTCTCGCCCGCAGGGACAGGGCCCGCTTCCCCGCACGCCTCGACAACGGCGACCAGGTCGCCGTCTTCCCCCGCCGCTCCGAGGTGAAGGAGCCCGCCCGCGCCCTCGTCTCCCGCGCCACCGCCACCCGCGTCCAACTCGCCTTCGACCGCGATCCCCCTCCCTTCGTCCACGAGGGCCTCCTCCGCCTCGACCGCGTCCCCAACGACGTCACCTACGAGCGCGTCCGCGCCGGCCTCCAGCGCGTCAAGGCCCTCGACAAGGGCGCCGCCCGCCGCAAGCGCGAGGTGCTCCTGGGCAACGAGCCTCCCCGCTTCGACAACCTCCGCGAATTCACTCCCTCCCGCCCCCTCAACCCCGAGCAGCATGACGCCGTCTCCCGCGCCCTGGCCGCCGAGGACTTCTTCCTCGTCCACGGCCCGCCCGGCACCGGAAAGAGCACCGTGCTCGCCGAGGTCGCCGCCCAGGCCGTTGCCCGCGGCCAGCGTCTGCTGTGCACCGCCGCCAGCAATGCCGCGGTGGACCACCTCACCGACCTTTGTCTCGACAAGGGCCTGCGCGCCATCCGCGTCGGCCACCCCGCCCGCGTCACGCCCCGCCTCCAGGAGCACACCCTGGACATCGTCGTGGAGGAGCACCCCGACCGCGTCCTCTCCCGCGAACTCTTCGACGAGGCGTTCTCCCTGCTCGGCTACGCCCGCCGCCAGCGCGACCAGGGCCGCAGCAGCGCGCGCTTCGCCAACGCCCGCGCATCCACCACCGAGGCCAAGACCCTCCTCAGCGAGGCCCGCGCCCTCGAGCGCAAAGCCCTGCGCGCCGTCCTCGAGCGCGCCCAGGTCGTCTGCGTCACCCTCGCCAGCCTCGAGTCCGGCGTCCTCTCCCACGAGGAGTTCGACCTCGCCCTGCTCGACGAGGCCACCCAGGCCACCGAGCCCCTCACCCTGCTCGGCTTCCTCCGCGCCCCCAAAGTCGTGCTCGCCGGAGACCCCCAGCAGCTCCCTCCCACCGTCCTCTCCCAGGAGGCCGCGAAGCAGGGCCTCGCCATCAGCCTCTTCGAGCGTCTGCTCTCCGACCATGGCGAGGGCGTCAAGCGCATGCTCCGCGAGCAGTACCGGATGAACACCGCCATCATGTCCTTCCCCTCGAAGGAGATGTACGGCGGCGAGCTGCGTGCCCACCCCAGCGTGGCGGACCGCACCCTCGCCGACGTGCTGCCCCCGGAGGCCAGCAACGTGGATGCCCCGCCCGTCCTCTTCCTCGACACCGCCGGCAAGGGCTTCGACGAGGAGCAGGAGAAGGACACCGGCAGCCTTTTCAACCGCGGCGAGGCGGACCTCGTCATCGCCCGCGTGAAGGAGTTGCTCGGCGCCGGCCTGGAGCCTCGCGAGCTCGCCGTCATCACCCCCTACCGCGCCCAGGCCCACGCCCTGCGCGAGCGCGTGGAGCCCCTCTCCCCCGACGTCGAGGTGGACACCGTCGACGCCTTCCAGGGCCGCGAGAAGGACGCCATCCTCGTCTCCCTCACCCGCTCCAACTCCGAGGGCCAGCTCGGCTTCCTCACCGACCTGCGCCGCATCAACGTCGCCATCACCCGCGCTCGCAGGCACCTCTTCGTGGTGGGAGATTCGGCCACCCTCAGCAGCCACCCCTTCTACGCGCGCCTCATCGAGTCCACCCAGGAGGGCTCCGGCTACCGCTCCGCCTGGGAGTGGCCCGACCCCGCCGACGCCCTCTGACGTTTGACGCGTCGCGCTCCCCCCACCTAGTGTGAACAGATGCGCAAATGGACCCCTGGTAGAACACTCCCGCGAGGGGGTGCGTCGTCCGCATCCGTGTTGCCGGGGCTCTTGCTGCTGCTGTCGGTCGCAGGATGCACGGACCGCTCCAACCAGGACACGAAACAAGAGAGCCCGGAGACCACGAACCAGGAGGTGACGGTGGAGGCACTGGCGGGTGAGGTCGACCTGGGGAACCGCTATCCTTCGACGGTTCTCGTCGTGGCCCAGGAACCCGTGTCGGGAAAGAGGTTCAAGGGTTGCAGCGGCGTGCTGCTCTCCCCTCGGTGGGTTCTCACGGCGGGACACTGCGTATGTCCGCAGCGGCCAGCGCCTGTGCCGGGTGATGCGAACGGACGCATCATCGATGCCACCGCGTGCTCAGCGAGTGCCACCATCAAGGTCCTCTCCTATCTTCCGATGACACCGGGTGAGCCGTCGGAGGTACGCGCGACAAGCCATCAAGGCAAGGTTCACGCCCATCCCGAGCTCAAGCTCCTGCTGGACGCTGGCGGAGGGATTGTCTCGAGCCATGCGGACCTCGCGCTCGTCTTCCTGGAGATTCCGGTGAAGGATGCGCCTCCACCTCCGGCCCTGGCGAAGACTGAAGTCACCCCCGGTGAGCCCATCACCGTGGTGGGGCACGGTCATGACGAGCTCCGAGGAAGCATGGGGGGAGATCGCCGATTCAACACGACGCGGGTGGTGAAGCGCGCGGAATCAGGCGCAGCGCGAGTCGTGTTCGAGCAGCCGAACCGGAATGTCTACAAGGGCGAGAGCGGAGGCCCTTGCCTGCGGGAGACCCCTCAGGGGCAGGAGCTCGTCGGGATATCGAGTCGCAGCCTGGGCCGGGAGCCCTCCTTCATCGACACCCATACCTTCCAGGGTTGGATTCTCGAGCGGACGCAGAGCGCTCCATGAGGATGGGCCGCTGCCGGACACTTCTCGTCGTGCTATCGCTGCCGGTGACAGCCCTCGGGAGCGGATGCGCCGGGGAGACCTCGTCGCAGGAGCGGACGCTCTTCCGGCGCACGTCTCTCGTCAGGCCTGGGAGCTCGCGGGATTTCGAGAACCACTACCGGTCGACGCTCAGGCTCTTCGTTGCGGAGAAGGCAGCACAAGAACAGGGCTCGAGCGGAGAGTGCAGCGGCGTCCTCATCGCGCCGCGGGTCGTTCTGACGGCCGGACATTGCGTCTGCATCGTGAGGAAGCTCTCCGTGTCCGAACTCGAGGCACTGGGCAAGGAGGCGATTGCCGGGATGGAACGCCGAGGGGAGGTCGTTTCCAGGGCCGAGAGCCTTCGGGGCCAACGTCTCGACACCGTCCTGGACAGCGCGAGGTGCGCGAGCAGCGCGAAGGTCAGGACGATCATCTACGAGCCGCGGGTTCCAGGAGGCGCGGAGGGCTCGCGGCAGGTGACGTACAGCGGCTCGGTGAGGCCCCATCCCCGGCTCGAGCTCCTCTACGACGACGAAGGGAGCGTGGTCTGGAGTAGCGCGGACCTCGCGGTCATCCACCTGGACATGCCGGTGAAGGACTTTCCGGTGGTGGAGCGGACGACAGCAGAGGCGCGGGTGGGTGAGCCCATCGTCATGGCGGGTTATGGACCCGGTGAGCCCTTCGGATTGGCTGGGGAGCGTCATTCTGGCGAGAACCAGGTGAGCTGGCTCAGGAAGCTGGACTCGGGAAGTGTCGAGTTCGTCGTTGCACGGCAGCGGATGCCCACTGGTCAGGTCGCCGCACACCTGGACGCAGGTGATAGCGGGGGTGGCTGCTGGCGCATGGGAAGCGATGGCAATGGGGTGCTCATCGGCATCGCGGGTGGGAATGCGAAGAACGGTAGGGGCGAGAGCCTCTCGGTCTTCACCAGCATCCATTCGCATGAGGAGTGGCTGAGCCAACAACTGGCGGAGCCATGATTTACGCCCCCGAGGCACCTGGATGCCCGGGACTTGAGAAAACGAGAGCCTCGACAGCCACCCCGGGGAGCTACGCAAAAGGTGCAGTCCTACACGCACGTTTTGTCGTATCCCCCCGCAGGATTTGCCACTCCCACAGGGACAGGCAGGCGCTAAATCCCCGGATTCCTTGTGGACCCCCAAAAACAGGGGGTCGGCATGCCGCATGCTTAAGGAGAGAGCGGGGGAAGGCAGCCCTCGAGGAGGCAGCCATGTCGCAGGTTCGTTCCGTCGTGTCGAAAGAAGCCGATGTCTGGATCCTCCGCCTGGAAAAGGCCAACGGGAAGGTCCAGGAGTACCGCTGCACTTCCGAGGGCCAGGCGAAGCAGCTCGCCTTGGTGCTCTCCGCCTCGGCGCCCATGGAGTCCGTCCAGCTCCAGGCCTGAGCCGCGCGCTCACAGCGTCGCCGGGTCCCGCCTCTTCACGCCATGGGCTAGAACACAGGCGCGAAGGGGGCACCACCATGAAGCGCATGTCGCTGTTCGAGTTCGAGGACTTCCACTGGTTCCCGGGCGGCCTCCGGGAGTGCCTGACGCTCTACATCGCCGCGATGCACCGCGTGCTCGGCACCGAGCGGATCCTGGCGCCCCTGCTGGCGCGGGCCCTGGAGGCAGCGGGCACCGACCGGGTCGTGGACCTCTGCACAGGAGGTAGCGGGCCCATGCTGCAGACCACCGCACGGCTCGCCGCCGACCATGGCCTCCGGCCGAACGTGACCCTCACCGACCTCTACCCGAACACGGACGCCGCGGCGCGCATCAACGCGGCGGGGGACGCGGCGCAGGTCCGCTACCACCCGAGCCCGGTCGACGCGGGCCAGGTCCCCGACTCGCTCCAGGGCGTCCGGACCATGGTCTGCAGCTTCCACCACATGCCCCCGCCGGTCGCGCGCCGCATCCTCCAGGACGCGTTCGAGAAGCGGCAGGCGCTCTGCGTGCTCGAGATGAGCGACAACTCCCAGCCGCGCTGGCTCTGGTGGACGGCCTTCCCCATCGGCGTGCTGATGGTGCTCCTGCTGACGCCCTTCATCCGCCCTCTCCGGCTGCGGCAGGTGCTGTTCACCTACGTGCTCCCCGTGCTCCCGCTGATCATCGCCTGGGACGGGGCCGTGTCGAACGCGCGCACGTACACCGAGGAGGACCTGCGGGAGCTCCTGGCGGGGCTGGAGGCGCCGGACTACCAGTGGGAAATCACCCGCCCGCGGGCGCCCGGCGCCCCCGCGACCCTGCTCACCCTCGTGGGGCTGCCCCGCCTCGCGCAAGCGGCCCTTCCCGCGCCCGGCGTCCGGCCGGTGGCGTAGATCGCGGGTCCGATGAGGGCGGCCGGAGTAGTCTTCCCGGCTCGCAAGGAGCCGCCGTTGCCTTCCTCTTTCGAGTCGTTGACAGCCGATGCCCACGGCCTCGCCCTCCACGCGCGTCAGCGCCATCCCAAGGGCGCTCCCGCCGTGGTGTTCCTCCACGGCTGGCTGGACCATTCCCACAGTTTCGATCCGCTCACCGAGCACCTGCCGGAGGCCTGGCGGCTGGTGCTGCTCGACTTCCGTGGCATGGGCCGCAGCGCGCACCAGCCGGGCCACGCCCACTACCAGTTCGCCGAGTACCTGGTGGACGTGGAGGCGGTGCTGCGCGCCACCGGACTCGAGTCGGCGCACTTCGTCGGCCACTCGCTCGGCGGCATCGTCGCCACCGCCTACGCCGCCGCCCGCCCCGAGCGCGTCCTCAGCCTCAGCCTCATCGAGAGCCTCGGCCCCACCGGGGGACCTCCCGAGAACGCGCTCCCTCGGCTGCGCGGCTTCCTCGACGACCTGGAGCGCCCGCCCAACCGCAAGCGCTACCCCAACGTGGAGGCCGCCGCCGCCCGCCTGCGGGAGAACACCCCCTCCCTGCCCGAGAGCGTCGCCCTCCACCTGGCCCGCCATGGCACCACGCCCGTGGACGGAGGCCTCGTCTTCACCTTTGATCCCGCGCACCGCCGCCGCTTCGCCTTCGGCTACGACGACGCCCAGTGGCTCGCCGTCTCCTCCGCCGTCACCTGCCCCGTGCAGTTGCTCCTCGGCCGCGAGGGCTTCCGTTTCGATGAGGAGCGCACCCGGGAGAGGATGGCCGCCCTGCGGCTGAAGCCCCCGCTCGTCATTCCCGGCGGGCACCACGTCCACCTGGAGCAGCCCGAGGCCGTGGCGCGTGCCCTGGTGGAGTTCATCCCCCCGGCCCGCTAGTCCTCCCCGCGCCCCCCGGCAAGCCGGGAAAACTCCTTCCACCTTTCAGGGTAAGCCGCTTCCCTCCGTTCGTATCCCACATCCACACCCATAACCAAGCCCCTGTTTTCACTGGCCTTCCCAGTCGACACAGGGCTGGTCGCCCGTTTGCATTGAGGCCCAGCCGGATGGGCGCGAGGCGAGAACAGGCGATGAAGACGGGGCTGAGGGGTGGGCGGATCATCGGGCTGTCGCTGCTGGCGGCGCTTCTGGCCGCATGCCACGAGCCGGGGAACACCCGCTCGGTGCTGGCCACGGCGGCAGTGGACGCGGACGCACTCGATTTCGGCGAGGTGCCGGTCGGGCAATGGCGCGAGAAGGTCGTGCGCCTGCGCAACGTGGGCTACGTGCCCTTTCATGCGTTGGAGGCGCTGGGGCTGGAGGGAAACCCCTCGTACGAAGTCTCATTCGAGGGCGAGGGCCGGGTCATGCCCGGCGACGAGAAGCTGGTGCGCGTGCGCTTCCACCCGCTCGCCGAGGGGGCCGTGGAGGAGCGGGTCCACGTCACCACGGACGCCAACTCGGGCAGTGAGCACACGGTGCGGGTGACGGGCCAGGGCGTGCCCCTGCCCATCGACATCCAACCGCCCGTGCTGGACTTCGAGACGCTGGAGGTGGACAGCGAGCGCACGCTGCGCCTCACCATCACCAACCCGGTGGACCTGCCGCTCATCGTGACGGTGAAGGGCGCGGCGGCCGACGCCTTCCGCACCGACACCATCACCGTGCCGCCGAACAGCACGCACCAGGTGGAGACGCGCTACCTGCCGACGGAGCTCGGGGACATGCGCGCGCTGGTGGAGGTGAAGCCCTGCGCCACCTGCACCCCGTCGACGGCGGAGCTGGCGGGCCGCTCGGTGGCGAGCGCCTTCGTGTTCGATCCCTCGCCGATGCCCTTCGACTTGATTCCCGTGCACGAGCGCACGAAGTCCTTCACGCGCGCGCGCAACATCACCTGGCGCCCCGTCACCCTCCAGGAGCTGACCACCAATGACCGGGCCTTCACGCCGCTGAAGGAAGTGCGCGCCACGGAGGTGAAGCCGGGCGAGGTGGTGGAGCTGCCCATGCAGTTCGCGGCGCGCACCTCGGGGCCCACCAAGGCCATGCTGACGGTGGGCTACGAGTCGGACAAGCCGCGCCAGACGCAGGTGATGCTCGACGCGAGCGGCGGCCGGCCCCGGCTGGCGGTGGCCCCGCTGGCGCTGGACTTCGGCGAGCTGCCCGTGGGCGGCAAGGTGGGCAAGACGATCCGCCTGTCCAACGGCGGCACCACCGGCAACCTGTACTTCCGGGGGGTGCGGGGCACCGGCGCCGCGGACCACTTCTCGGTGGACGTGCCCCTGCGCGGCAAGGTGCCCCTGCCCTGGCAGGCCGGCACCGCCTGGCCGGCGCTGGGCGCGGCGGACATCCCCATCGCCCCCGGCGCGGATGGGCTGGACCTGACGGTGTACTTCGAGCCCAGGGGCGAGGGGCCCTGGACGGCCACGCTGGTGCTCGTCTCGGACGATCTGATCAACCCCGAGCGGGAGATCGTCCTCACCGGCCGCGCGCGGACCACGGGCCCCTGCGTCTTCGAGCTGCAGCCCCAGCCGCTGCTGGACTTCGGCAACGTGGAGCCGGGCCGTGGCGCCGTGCTGGGCTTCCACTTCCGCAACCCCGGCCGCGAGGAGTGCGCGGTGAAGGACATCCACCTGTCCAATGACGGCGGAGGCGCCTTCTTCATGCCGGGTGGAAAGATCGCGGGCGGCGTGGTGCCGTATGACTCGGCCTTCAGCGCGATGATCGCCTTCCGGCCCCAGGCGCCGGGCCAGTTCCAGGGCGAGCTGAAGCTGACGGTGAACAACCCGGCGACGCCCACGGTGACGCTGCCCATCCGCGGCGTGTCGCAGGCGAGCTGCCTGGTGGCCGCGCCGGCCTTCGTGGACTTCGGGCCCATCCGCTACGACTGCCCGGCGAGGCCCCGGCGCACGCTCATCTCCAACCAGTGCGCGGCGCCCGTGGTCATGACCGACGCCCACCTGGGCGCGGGCACCAGCGGCCAGTTCACTCAGGTGACGCCCCTGGCCCTGCCGCGCATGCTGGCGCCCGGCGAGGGCGTGGAGGTGGAGTTCTCCTACGCCCGCGACGTGCTGGGCCAGCACTACACGCCCTACTTCGCGTCCGCGGAGAACGAGACGGCGCCGCTGCTCGTCCCGCTGCTGGCGGAGACGAACCACGAGGGCCTGCAGCTGGACCGCTTCATCCAGGGCACGGACAGCCAGCTGGACGTGCTCTTCGTGGTGTCCAACACCACCACCATGGACACCTTCCAGGCGCGGCTGAAGGCGGCCCTGCCCGGGTGGGTGGAGCGCGCGCGGCGGGAGGGAGTGGACCTGCGCCTGGGCGTCACCAGCACGGGCCTGGGTGCCCGGGCCGGGGTGTGCGGCGGCGCGGCGGCGGGCGGTGAGGCCGGACGGCTCGCCCCGGTGGATGGCCGGCGCTCCCGCGCCATCTCCAGCAGCGCGGCCACGGCGGCGGAGACGGTGCAGGCCAACATCGACGAGGTGGGGCTGTGCCACAACCTGGTGCAGGGCCTGGAGACGATGCGCCAGGCGCTCTCCTCGCCCCTGGCCACCAGCGCGGATGATCCGCGCACCCCGCTGCCCAACGACGGCAACCAGGGCTTCCTGCGCTCCACGGCCCGGCTCGCGGTGGTGGTGGTGGCCGACGAGGACGACCACTCGGGCTTCGACCCGGAGAGCTACGTGCAGTTCCTCCAGGCCGTGAAGGGCACCGGCATGGGGCACCGCACCCAGCTCTACGCGCTGGTGCCCACCGACACGCGCTGCAGCACCGCGGGCGGGCCCGGGCCGCGCTTCTCCAGCGTGGCCCAGCGCACCGGCGGCGCGGTGGGCTCCATCTGCTCCGGCGACTACGGCCCCTTCCTGGACAAGCTGCTGCAGCGTGCTGGCGAGCCCCAGGCGGACTTCTCCCTGAGCGCCACGCCCAACGGCCTGGCGGAGATGTCCGTGCGCGTCCAGGGCCGGCGGCTGGCCGACGACCAGTGGACCTATGACCCGGCGCGCAACGCCATCGTCTTCCGGTCCGCCGCGGTGCCCACCACGGGCCAGATGATCGAGGTCCGCTACCGCAGCGCCTGCGTGGTGACCCCCGCGGCCCCCTGAGGGGCTGGGAGGGGGCGTCCGGGAGTCCACCGGGGACCCCGTCAAGCGGGCGGGGTCCCTTCCGCTCGTGGCCCCGGGGGGGCTATGGTTGGGTCCCCCGTGGAAACCTTCGGCCGTTACGAGCTGCTCCGAAAACTGGCGACTGGCGGAATGGGTCAGGTCTTCCTGGCCCGGCAGAAGGGGCCCGTGGGCTTCCAGAAGCTGCTCGTCGTCAAGCGGCTGCTGCCCCACCTCTCCGAGGACACGGACTTCATCAAGATGTTCCTGGATGAGGCCCGCATCGCCGGCATCCTCAACCACCCCAACATCGCGCAAATCTACGAGCTGGGGGACGTGGACGGCGTGCTCTACATCGCCATGGAGTACGTCCAGGGCGAGGCCATCAGCCAGGTGAACGCCCGCGCCAACCTCCGCAAGGGCGGGCTGCCGCTGGGGCTCAAATGCCGCATCATCGCGGACGCCGCCGCGGGACTGGACCATGCGCACCAGGCGCGCTCGCCCTCGGGCCGCAAACTGGGCCTCATCCACCGGGACGTGTCCCCGCAGAACGTGCTGGTGGGCTTCAACGGCAACGTGAAGCTCATCGACTTCGGCGTGGCCAAGGTGTCCGGAAAGCTGAGCCACACGGTGGTGGGCACCATCAAGGGCAAGCACGCGTACATGTCCCCGGAGCAGGCCCGCGACGAGGAGCTCGACGCCCGCTCGGACGTGTACGGCCTGGGCATCGTCTTCTACGAGCTCCTCACCAGCCAGCGGCTCTTCAAGCGCGAGTCGGACCTGGCCACCCTCAAGGCCGTGGTCGGCGCCAAGGTGATTCCTCCCTCCGAGGCCGTGCCCGGCATCCCCAAGTCGCTGGACGCCGTGGTGATGAAGGCGCTGGCCCGCAAGCGCGAGGAGCGCTTCCAGAGCGCCGGGGAGCTCCAGCTCGCCATCGAGGACTTCCTGCTCGCCGAGCGGCTTCCGGCCACCCCGGCCCACCTCACCGCCTTCATGAAGGAGCTGTTCTCCTCGGAGCTCGAGGAGGACCGCTTCGCCAGCGAGCCCACCGTCATCCAGTACGCTCCACGGCTGGCGCGGGAGACGAGCTCGCCCTCCTCGACGAAGGTGGCGCCCGCGCAGGAGCCGGCGCCGCAGCCGAAGGCGAAGCAGGCGCGGACTCCCGCTGGCGCCACGCCTCCGAAGGGCCGCGCCGCAGCTCCGGCACCCGCCGCCCGCCGTCCCACCACGACGCGCGGAAGTGGCGAGGACACGGAGGAGTCGTAGGCCGCCGTCCCAGCGCTCTCGCGGACGGGCAGACAGGCAGCTCGCGTGAAGACCCGTGGGAATTCCGGCGGCTGGCCCCGGGTAGGCGCTTGCGGCGGGCTGCTTCCGGAGGCAACTTCTCAGGGAAGATGGAACCGGGTGACGTGACACGTCAGACTGGAGTGCTAGACCGGCTCCATGGAAACGGAGACGGGCGTCGAGGGACCGAGGGAAGCCATGGGACGTGAACGAGCCACCTATGCCGACCTGGAGGCCCTCCCGGAGCATGTGGTGGGGGAGCTCATCAACGGGGAGTTGTACGCCAGTCCCCGGCCAGCGATGCCTCACGCGGTGACGTCCTCCGTGCTGGGAGCGAAGTTGAACGGGGCATTCCATCGAGGGGGACCCGGCGGATGGGTCCTCTTGGATGAACCCGAGCTGCACCTGGGGCAGGACGTGCTGGTGCCGGACCTGGCTGGCTGGCGCAGGGAGCGGATGCCGCGCGCACCGCGCACCGCGGCCTGCACGCTCGCGCCGGACTGGGTGTGTGAGGTGCTCTCCCCCTCCACGTCCAGGCTGGACCGGACGGCCAAGCTTCCCGTGTACGCGCGCGAGGGCGTCCGGCACGTGTGGTTCGTGGATCCGGAAGCGCGCACGTTGGAGGTGTTCCGGCTGGAGGGGGCGCATTATTCGCCGCAGGTGACTCACTCCGGCACGGCCCGGGTGCGCGCCGAGCCCTTCGAAGCGCTGGAGCTGGAGCTCGCCGCCCTCTGGGACGAGGCGTAGCCGCGCGCCAGACATGGCATGACGCAGTGAACAGGGACCCCGGGGGCGGGATTTGCCCGCTCCTTCTCCTGGCAGGGCCTTCAATAGAGGTGACAGGCCTGGCCCGGAGGAGCACCCTTCCCCCCATGGCGAACACCCATCCCGGGACGAGCAGGTCCGAGCACCCCGTCGCCTACCTCACGGACGTGGAGGGCATCTGGGAGAAGCTGGCCAGCTTCTGTCAGGACAACCCGCACGTGCACCTCGAGGCCGAGGGGCGGCTCGTGGTGCGTCCGGGCGCCACCTTCATCTACGGGGGAGACGCCGTGGACCGCGGGCCCGATGGGCTCCGGGTGGTGCGCACGCTCCTGGAGGCCCGGCAGCGGCAGCCCTCCCAGGTGGTGCTGTTGGCGGGCAACCGTGACATCAACAAGCTGCGCCTGCTGCGCGAGCTGAACGGCCACCCCCTCCCGAAAACCCCCGCCGACATGCGGGCCGCCGCCCGGCCCGTGCTCCTGCGGTGGATCTTCGAGAACACCATGGGCGCGCGCGGCGCCTTCGAGTTCCGCCGGACCGAGCTGGAGCGCACCAGCGGACCCGTGAGCGAGGAGGACGTGGTGGACAGCTTCCTCGCGGATGTCCGCGCCGGGGGCCCACTGCGCGACTACCTTTCCGTCTGCCAGCTCGCCCACCGGATCGGCAACACCCTCTTCGTCCACGGCGGAGTGCACGAGCGCAGCCTCGGGGTGGTGCCCACGGGCGAGCACCCGGAGGGCGTGGATGCCTGGGTGGAAGCTTTGAACCGCTGGTACAGCGAGCAGCTCGCGGCCTTCCGCGACGAGCGCCTCGAACCGGATGGCACCCCGGCCTGGGAGCCCCTCATCGCCTACCAGGCCCCCGCTCCCGGCGAGCGCATCAACCTGGGCAGCGTGGTGTACGGGCGCATGGCTGATGCTCGCAACCACCCCGGGCTGCCCTCCCCTGCCCTCATCGCGACCCTTGCCCGCTCGGGCATCCACCGGGTGGTGGTGGGCCACACGCCGAGCGGGGACTGTCCTTCGGTGCTGCGCGAGGAGTCCTTCGAGCTCATCCTCGCGGACAACTCCTACGGCCGCGTCGAGGGCGCCTCGCGGCTCTTCCTCCGCGACGACAGCGTGTACGTGGAGGGCCAGGTGAAGCTGGATGACGGACGGCTGGAGCGGCTCCGCTTCCAGCTCGCGCTCGGCGACACCTCCGTGCCCATCGGCCGGCAATTGCTCGACACCGGGCAGCTGGTGAAGGGGCCGCTCGAGAGCGGGGACTGGCTGCTGTTCCGCGCGCTGCCGCAGTTCCGCGTCGAGCAGCTCCCGGTGGCCCTGGGCGCACTCGAGGGCCGGGCGCTGGGCCCCGCGCGGGCCGTGGTTCAGCGGCAGGTGTAGCGCTGCAGCGTCGTGCCCTCGGGCGTGCGCAGGGAGTAGAGAACGCCGCCGCTGTCGGGTACGGCGAAGTCCCGGAAGGTCTCCTCGGGCATGGCGTTGGAGGGCAGGTCGGCGGTGCCCAGGGGCGTGCCGTCCAGCGGATCCAGGCACAGCAGGCGCACCCAGTGATTGGGACGCACCTCCTCGGGCGGATGCGGCTCCTCGCCCGACACGGCCACGTAGATGACGCCGGAAGCATCCGAGTCCAACATCAGGATGGAGAGCACGGGCAGGGGCAGCGTGTACTCGCGGGAGAAGCGGTGCTGGCGCGAGGCCCGGTCCACGGCGTGCACGTACACCTTGCTGGTGCCTCGGGGGCCGATGTTGGCGGCGAGGAAGGACTTCCCGTCACGGGAGGGGCGGCCCGGGAGCTGGGGGCGCTCGGCATCGGCCTGGCCGTCGAGGCCACCCACGCGGATGAGCGGGCCATGCTCGGCCTCCACGTAGACGGAATCGCCGTCCACGAAGAGCCCCGTGGACAGGCCGCCCTTCTCCAGCCCCTTGCCCTCGAGGGACAGGTTGCCGATGGGCTTGCCCGTGGAATCATGCAGGGCAATGGTCTTGTCGGCGAGCCGGTCGAGCACGGCGATGGTGCCGTCCTTCGCGATGGCCACGTCCTGGGCGGACTGGACGGTGAGGGGAATGGTGTCACGCGCCTTGCCATCGGGCCCCAGCCGGAGGATGCGCCCGTTGACCTGGTCCAGCACCAGGGCGTTGCCCGCGCGGTCGAAGGTGAGGGACATGGGAGCGGTGGG
>DASQMW010000291.1:0-45170 GCA_035645295.1 Archangium sp. | reverse complement strand
GCGGGTGATGGTGTCCTCCATCATCTCCGTCAGGGCCGTCACCGCGGTGAAGAGCTGCTCGATGCCGGTGCCCTGCTGACCGACCGCGGCGGAGATCTGCTTCACCGAGGCCGCGTTGTTCTGCACCAGGTTGGAGAGCTGGCGCATACTCTGGCCGAAGGTGCGGATCTGCTCGAGGCTCTCTCCCACCTTGTCCGAGCCCTGCTCCGTCATGGTGGCCGTCGTCCGGATGGACTCGCTGATGTCCTCGAGCAGCTGGCGGACGCGGTGGGTGGATTGGATGGACTGGTCGGCCAGCATGCGGATCTCCCGCGCCACCACGCCAAACCCCTTGCCGTGCTCTCCCGAGCGCACCGCCTCGATGGCCGCGTTGAGCGCCAGCATGTTCGACCGGTCCGCCAGATCCTTCACCGTGGTGGTGATGTGGCCGATCTGCCGGGCCTGTGCGTCGAGTGACCGGATGCGGTCGGCCATCGCCGCCACCTGGGCGCGGATCTGCTCCAGCCCCTTCAGGCTGCCCTCGATGAGCGTCTCTCCCGTCTGGGCGATGGACTCCGCCGCGACCATCTGCTGGAGGATGGTCTCCGCCCGCTTGGAGGCCAGCTGCGACGTGTCCTTGAGCTCCTGCGCCGTCACATGCGTCTCGTGCAGGGCCGCGGCCTGCCGGGTGATGGTCTCGTTCTGCTGGGTGCTCGAGGCGCTCAGATCCCGTGCCGAGGTGCCCAGCTGCGAGGCGGACTCGCCGAGCGTCTGCGTCAGCAACTTGAGCCGCTCGAAGGCGCGGGCTGTCGCCTGGGAGAGAGAGCCCACCTCATCGGTCGTCACCCATTCGGGGAAGCGGGGGTTGCCCGAGGCCAGTCCTTCGATGGCGCTCCGCACGGCGTTCGCCCCGGTCTCCAGGTGCTTGGCCACGCTGAAGGCTCCCAGCGCGGCGATGAACATCAGGAACACGCCCACCAGCAGCAGGGGAATCGCGAGCTGATCGAACATCTGGCCCACCGTCTCACGGATCGCCAGACCCGGGTCCGCCACGGTGTAGATTCTCGCCAGCAGGTTGCTGACGTTCTCCTCGGAGACCTTCCAGATGATGACCACCGTGGTGGTGAGCGTGGTGGCCACGAACAGCCCGAAGGTGACGGGCAGATACCAGCCATAACGCGGCCACAGCAGGCCCCCCTCCTTGAGATCCACGTTCGGGTAGCGGGTGAACTCCGCCAGGGCCAGCGGCCGCAGCAGTCGCTCGAAGGCGATGCGCGTCCACACCATGTTGAGGCTGGCCATCAGCCCGATGACGAGCATGGCCACGGGCATGGGCAGCAGCCCCTTGCCGTAATACATGCTGGGAATCCCGGCGTAGGTGGCTGCCCCCGTCATGTAGATCAGCAGGCACCCCATCTCCAGCACCCGCGGCACCTTGAGGATCCGCGCCAGCCGCGCACCGGGACGATCATCCGGGTGCTCGTCGAGGGCCCACCGGCAGGTGGTGGAGATGAGTGCCACGGGCAAGACGAGCCCGAAGATCAACGCCGAGGGGGGCAGCAGCACGGCCGCCGTCTTCATCGCCTGGTCCGGCGTCAGGCCCATCACCAACGACACCAGCCAGACCACCACTGGCATGCAGGAGACGCTGTTGAGTTGCTGCACTACGAACAATTTCTTGAACAGCCCACGAGTCGACGTGTCCGGCATGTTCCCGTGACGGTAGTCAGCCGGAGGTGTGGGTGTCAACGTGGGGAGGTGACCTCTGAGGTCTGGCCGGGGGGTACGCCGGACCGTGGGATTCGGCTATAACCGCCGCAGAGGCGCGATGGGCATGAGCAACGAGCTGAAGGCCGCGGTTCTCGATGTCGACGGAACGCTCTACCCGGGAGCCCTGGGCATCGAGCTCCTGCGGGCCCTGATGGCCGCGGGAGCCTGCAACCGCACCAGGGCCGAAGGCGTCTTTGACGTCCTGCGTCAGTACAAGCAGGGCGCCATCGACTTCCCCACCATGGCCTCTCGCGCCTACCCCCTCTATGCCCAGGCCCTCGAAGGGGTCCGGTGTGACACCGTCGACGCGCTGGCCCGCACGGTGTGGGAGCAGGAGCGGCGGAAGCTCTTCGGGTTCGTGCGCCCCCTGGTCGCCCTGCTGCGGGAGGCGGGCTACTGGAGTGTGATCATCTCTGGCAGTCCCCAGGAAATGGTCCAACGGGTCGCCGACGAGCTCGGCGTCTCCCAGGCCCACGGTGCCCTGTTCACCCGTGTGGAGGGCCGCTACACGGGAGGGGTGGACCTGTCGTCGGGAGCCCTGGGCGAGAAGCGCCGTATCTTCGATGCGGTGACGCGCGGGCAGGCCGTGCGCCTGGAGCGGTGCTTCGCCCTGGGTGACTCGGTCACCGACGCCGCCCTCTTCGAGCGCCTGGGGCTGCCCCTGGCCTTCGAGCCCGAGCCGGCCCTGCAGGTGCTCGCCCAGCAGCGCGGTTGGGCCGTGGCCACCCGGGAGGACGTGCTCGAGCGCACCCGGATGCTGCTCGCGGCGCCTCCTCCCAAGACCTCGCCCCGAGGCTGAGCTCCCGCTTCACCCTTCAGGCAGTCCGGCCCCTCCCAGCGGGGCCTGTCGCCCGACCCTTGTCTCGTCGCGGCAGTCGCCGGAGTCCAGTTCGCCGGGGCTGGGTGCGTTGGCACCCACGCCCCTCGGACGCTTCTCTCTTCCATGGCTCCCCACCGTCGCGCGGCCAGGAGCCGTCCGTCCCGTAAAGGCCCTCAACCTCAGGCCTTTTCAGGCGCCGGATCCAACATCGTCCCCATGGCTCAAATCACGAGGCCCTCCGTGAGTAGAAACTGACTCCAGCGGGTTGCTTGTTACCCGTTTTTGATATATTAAAATTATCTATCTACGCTGTCCCACGAACTATCGCCCTCCCTCTTTCCCAGGGCTTCCCGATGCGCACCTCCTCGTACATGCATCCCTCCGTATTCGAGATTGGCCGGCCGGCACACGCCCCCGTGGATCGCGGTGCTGTGGCGGCGAGGGATCAGCTCCGGGCGTACCTGGAGACGCAGGTGGACGAGGACGGGTGTGTGCGCGGCCAGTGTGAGAGCCGCATCCTGGAGTCGGTGCTCACCCTGCACCTGCTCGAGCAGGTGGACCTGTATCCGGAGGTGCGGAAGCGGATCGTGGGCTACCTGCGCGCCCAGCGCATCGATGAGCGCGAGGATCCACTCCACGCCGTGCTGCGCCGGCATGCGCTGGGAGAGAGCACGCAGAAGGACGCGGAGGCGGTCAAGGCGTACCTGGCCGGGTTCGACCACTTCACCAACCGGCGCAAGCGGATGATGTTCAGCGTGCTCATGGCGGTGCTGGGGCTGACGCCGTTCGACGCCGGGCTCACGCGGGAGGATTTCTCGGACGGCGGCGAGGAGAAGTACCAGAGCTGGGTAGGGGTGACGGTGGCCTCGATGCGCATCCTCCATGCGATGGGGAGCGGGCACCCCAAGTGGATCAACGTCGAGGACATGGAACTGCTGACGGTCACCCAGAGCGTGAACGGGGCCTGGGAGAAGCACCTGCTGGCCAACATCCTCGCGCTGCTGGCGCTGCGGCACTTTCCGCAGTTCCGCCCGTCGGTCCAGAACGGCATCGACCTGCTGGTCTCGGTCCAGAGCGCGGATGGGGGCATTCCCTTCATCACCGGCATGGAGATCTTCTGCACGGCCACGGCCGGCCTGGCGCTGGTGCAGGCCGGGGCCCGGAAGGGCCTCCTGCACCGGATGGCGGACTACCTGGTGGGCCAGCAGCAACCCAATGGTGGCTGGGCCTATGCCCAGGACGTGCAGCAGACCGACGTGGACGACACGGCCTACTGCCTGGAGTTCCTGCGGGCACTCGATCCGGTCCGCCATGCCCACGCCATCGCGGGGGCCGAGGCCTACCTGGTGGACATGCAGGGCAGGGATGGGGGGTTCCCGACGTTCGTGGCGGGGAGCAAGCCGGAGATCGCCATGACGGCGGGAGCGCTCAACGCCATGGCCCTCAACGCCGAGGAGCACGCCGAGCTCATCACGCGGGGCATCCGCTACATCATCACCCACCAGAAGGCGGATGGCACCTTCGAGCGGAGCTGGAGCCTGAGCGAAACCAACGCCATCTTCCGCGTCCTGCTGGCCCTGCGGCTGCTGCCCGAGAACGCCTCCGGGTTGCGGCTGATGGTGGAGCTCGCCCAGGAGTACTCCCTGGACTACCTGCGGCGCTCGCAGAACGTGGACGGCGGTTGGGGGCAGCGGGCCGGTGACGCCAGCGATTCCATCAGCACGTCGTACGCACTGATTGCCCTCAGCCACTTCGACGAGCCCGACACGCTCGAGCGCGGCGTGAGGTACCTCGTCCGCCAGCAGCAGGAGGATGGCCGGTTCCTGTCCATTCCCGATCAGGCGGGTCCGCGGCCCATCGCTTATAACGTCCCGGTCCTCTCCGACATCTTCGCCCTGCTGGCGTTCGATCACGTGCTGGCCGCGCGCCCGGTGGTGGCCATGCCTGCCTGGAAGGTCATGGCGCGCCAGTACCCCACCATGGGCCTGGAAGCTCACTGAGAGCGCTTGCCGGGACCGCATCGAGCACGCGGAACCGCTGGCCCCCGTCGTTCCGGTAGAGGACACGCTACCGTCGGCCTCCCGAGGACTCCCCGCCGCCAGTATGCTGCGGCCCGTGAGTCCTCCCCCATCGGATCTGCGTCCCCTGGCGGTCGGTGAGATCATCGATCGCGCGGCCACCTTCTGGCGCCAGCACTTCAAGACGCTCTTCCTGCTGAGCCTCGGCTTCAACCTGGTCTCCTACATCCTGACCAAGGCCCTGCAACTGGCGGCGCAGCGCAACTCCGCGGCGCTCCTGGCGGCGCTGCGGGGCGAGGACATGGCGGCGCTGGGCAGCGAATACGGCCGCTTCCTGCTGATGCTGACGGGCATCCTGGGAATCACCTTCTGGGTCTACTCGCTGAACACCCTGGCGGTGTGCCGGTACGTGGTGCCCACGCAGCTCGGGGAGCTGGCGCGTCCGGCGGACGGACTGCAGCGCGCACTGAAACAGATGGGCACGTTCACCGGTGCGTACCTCCTGTCCCTGCTGTGGGCGGTGGGCGCCATCCTGCTGATGATGCTGCCCGGCCTGCTGCTCACCGGGGTGGGCGGGGCAATCGTGCTGCGCATGGAAGGCTCCGTCTCGGGCGCACGGGTGCTCGGGTGGCTCCTGCTGGCCGCGGGGCCCATCCTCATGGGGCTCGGGCTGGTGGGCGGACTCCTCTGGTACCTGCTGCGCTTCTCGCTGCTGGCGCCGGTGCTGGCCATGGAGGATCTCCCGGTGGTGCGCTCCTTCCGGCGCTCGGGAGCCCTGCTCTCGGGGCGGGTGGCACCGGGCTTCACCGGGCGCGTCACGGTGCGGGCGATGCTCCTCGTCACCGTGGTGTCCATCATCCTGATCGCCGTCAGCATCCTGTGCGGGCTGCCCGCGATGATCATCCAGTTCACCCATGGCAACCCGCTGGATCCAGCAGCCGCGGCGGCCAACCCCGTTCCGCAGTCGCTCCTCGTGCCCGCGGAGCTGCTGCAGGTGGTGGGACAGGCGGTGTTCAACCCGCTGGGGCTCGTCGTCTACGCCATGCTCTACCTGGACATGCGCGTGCGCCGGGAGGGGTTGGATCTCGAGAGGCGCTTGGAGACGCGATGAAGTCTGGGCTGCTGCTGCTGTGGCTCATGGCCATGCCCCCCATCCAGGAGCCCCCGCCCCGGACGACCGATCCGGCCCTGCTCCAGGAGATCCTCTCGCGGCCCGAGTTCGCCCAGGCGCGGGAACGCCAGGGCGACGTGCTCCAGCGGCTGATGCGGGAACTGACAGCCCTGCTGGAGAGGCTGCTGCAGACGCGGGAGGCGCAGAGCTTCGCGATGGGCACGCGGACGCTGGTGCTGGCGCTGGGCTTCGCGGTGGTGCTCTTCGCGGTGCTGCGCGTGCGTCACTGGCGGCGAGGCCCGGTGCGGCGCGGAGCGGATGCGGAGACGAGCCCGGTGGCCCTGGAGCTCGACTCCCCGGGTGAGCATCTGGCGCGGGCCCGGGCGGCGTTGGGAGCCCGGCCGCGAGAGGCCATCCGCGAGGGGCTGCTGGCACTTCTGTCCTCGTTGGAGGAGAAGCGGCTGGCGCGACCGGACCGCGTGAAGACGAACCGCGAGCTGGTGGGCGAGCTGCCCGGACGAGGAGCCTCGGCGCAGCTCACGGGCGAGGTGGAGCGGCTGGTGCGCTGGTACGACCGGGCCTTCTACTCGCTCGAGCCGGTGCCGCCGGAGGACGCGGCGCGCTTCGTGGACGAGGTGGAGCGGCTGCACCAGGGGCTCACCGGAGCCGTGGCATGACGGGCGCGCGGACGGCGATCATCTACGGCGTGCTGGTGGCGCTGGCGTTGGGGCTGGGGCTCGCGGTGAACCAGTCCCCTCCCCCGCCGCGGGTACCCTCGGTGGATAACCCGGGTCCACTCGGCCTGCGGGCGCTGTACCTGTACCTCCAGGAGTCGGGCGCACCGGTGTCGGCGCTGCGGGAGGCGTTCGACGGACCGGGGCTTCCCGAGGGCCTCCGGACGGTGGTGGTGGCGGCGCCGTCGGGGCGGCCGGTGACGGAGGGCGAGGCCGGGGCGTTACGGAGCTGGGTCTCCCGGGGCGGGACCCTCGTCTACCTGGTGTCGAGGGACGCGAAGACGAGACAGCCACACCTGGACGACTGGCTGCGGATTGCCGAGGGCCCGATGCTGGAACCGGGCTCGGAGGGCCTGCCGCCTGGGGAGAAGGATCTCACGGGGACGACGGTGCGGGTCTGGGAGCCGGTGGGCGCGGTGCGGGGACTTCAGCGGCTGCGCGTGTCGCTGGACCGGGGCCTCACGGTGGGAGGGCCCGAGGCGGTGGCGCTCGCCGGGACGAAGGACGCGGCGGTGCTGTGGCGGATGCCGGAGGGGCGCGGCGAGGTGTACGTGCTGGCGGGAGCGGACGTGGCGGAGAACCGGCGGCTGGAGCTGCTGGACAACCTGCGCTTCTGGGACGCGCTGGCGTCGCGCGGGCCGCTCGCCTTCGACGAGTACCACCACGGCGCGGCACCGAAACAGGAGCCGCCATCGGCGCGGGGCCTGTGGGTCTTCGTGGCGCAGGGCCTGCTGGTGGGGCTGCTCTACGCGGTGTCGCGGGGGACGCGCTTCGGGCCCCCCCGGCCGCTGGTGGTGGAGAAGCACCGCTCGGCGCTCGAGTACGTGCGCTCCCTGGGCTGGCTGGCGCGGCGCTCGAAGGTGGAGCGCGAGCTATTGCCCGAGCTGGCGCGGCAACTGCGGCGGCACATGCACGAGCGGTTGGGCATCTCCCTCACCCTGCCGGAGGACGAGGCGGCGCGGATGTTGGAGCAGACCTGCGGGCTGCCGGCGGCGGACTACCTGGCCGCGCGGGAGGATCTGGTGCGCACGCTGGAGCAGCGCGACATCCGCCCCTCGGACTACGCCCGGCTGGCGCGCCAGTACGCGCGCCTCGAGAACCTCATCACGGGCCGCTGAGCGCCCTCTCCCAGGGGGAGAGGGAACAGCCACGCGCCCTACTCCTTGGCCTCGAAGGCTCCGGCGGAGCGGAGCAGCCGCAGGGCCGCGAGCGACGTCTGCAGACGCTCGGAGATGGCACCCACCTCGGCGCCCGTCAGCGCGGAGTTGGCGTCCGCCACCTCGAGGTAGGTGGCCACACCCGCCTTGAAGCTGATCTCCGTGAGGCGCTGCGTCTCACGCGCCAGCCCCAGGGCCTCCTCGGCCTTGGAGAGGTTGGCCCGGGCGTTCTCGTACTCCAGCCGGGCGCGGGACACCTCCTCCACCGCGCGAGCCTCCGCCTGCTTCTGCAGGGCCGTTGCCTCGGCCACACGGGCGGACTCCTCACGCAGGTTGATCTCCCGGATGCCGCCGTCCCACAGCGTCCACTGCGCGCTGAGCGTCAGCGCCCAGACGTCGTTGCGCCCCGTGAAGCCCGCGGCGTTGCTGAGCCGGTAGACGCCGGAGAAGCCCACCGAGGGCGCATAGGAGAACCACACGCCCTGCCGGCGGCCCAGCGCCAGGTCCAGGTTGCGCCGCGCCACGGCCACGTCCGGCCGCTGCTCCAGCGCCTGCTTCACCAGGTCCTCGTTCTCCGAGGGCACCTGCGGCACCGGCGGCAGCTCCAGCGTGAAGTCCGAGTCCCGCTGGATGAGCGTGGCGAGCGCCAGCCGCGACGAGGCGAAGGCGTTGCGGGCCCTCACCAGATCCTGCTCGGCGCGCGCCCGGTCCAGCTGCGCCCGGAGCAGCGCCACCTTCGTCACCGTGCCCGCGTCGAAACGCTTCTGCGTGTCCGACTCGCGCGCCTTGTTCACCTCCAGGAGGAACTGCGAGGCGCGGATGGCCTCCTGGTAGCTCGCGGCCCCGAAGTAGGCCTGGGCCACGGCGAAGAGGATCTCCCGCCGCGCGTTGTCCGTGTTCAGCTCCGCCACGTCCTCGGCGATGCCCGCGTTGCGGATGGCGGGAATCAGCGCTGGGGCGATGATCGCCTGCCGCACCTCCGCCTGGGCGGCGAACTGATCGTACGGCTGGATGACGATCTCTCCCGGGGCACCGGGCAGCCGCACCACCGCTTCATTGGAGTTGCGGGTGTAGCTGCCACCCACCGACACCGTGGGCAGGTAGGCGGCCCACGCCCTGTTGGACAGGAGCCGGCTCTGCTCCAGCCGGGCGCGCGCCACCTTCAGGTCCAGGTTGTTCTGGCGAGCCGCCGCGAGCGCCTCGTCCAGGGTGAGCACCGGCGTCGCGGCGCTCACCGTCAGCATCACTGCGAGCAAGGCGATCATGCTGCCTCCGAGTCATGTGCCGGGCGCAGCTCGGAGAGCGTGTCGCCACCATAGGCACGGGCCACCTCGGCCTCGCCCGTCTCCTCGGGCGAGCGCTTGGAGCCAAACTTCCGGCCGAACCACGCCGAGGCGTCATCGAACAACGAGTAGGCCACCGGCGTCACCAGCAGCGTGAGCACCAGCGACAGCGTCTGGCCACCCACCACCACGCCGGCGGTGGCCTGGTTGAAGCTCGCGCCCACGCCCTTGGACATCAGCAGCGGAATCATGCCCGCCACGAACGACAGCGTGGTCATGAGGATGGGACGCAACCGGTCCTTGCTGCCGTGGACGATGGCCTCCAACCGCGGCAGGCCCTCGCGGCGCAACTGGTTGGTGTGGTCGATCTGCAGAATCGAGTTCTTCTTCACCACGCCGAAGAGCACCAGCAGACCGAGCATCGAGTACATGTCGAGCGCCTGCTTGAACACCAGCAGAGAGATCAACGCGAACGGCACGGTGAGCGGCAGCGACAGGAGGATGGTGATGGGGTGGATCCACGACTCGAACTGCGCGGCGAGGATCAGGTACATGAAGATGAAGGCCAGACCGAAGGCCAGGGCGAAGTTGCCCACCGTGCGGCCGATCTCTCGGGACTGACCCGCGGGCCTCGCCGCGTAACCGGCCGGCAGCTTCGACTCCGCGATGACCTTGTCGAACTGCTCGACGATCTGACCCGTGCTCACGCCGGGAGCCGTGTTGGCCAGGAGCATGATCTGCCGCTGGCGGTTCATGCGGCTGATCTGCGAGGGGCCTTCCTCACGCTCCAGGCGCACCACGTCCGTCAGGGGCACGGAGCCGAGCCGGGCCGAGGGCACGGTGAGCTGGCCGATGTCCTCGATGCTCGCACGCGCGGACGGCTCGGCGCGCAGCCGCACGTCGTACAGGTTGCCGTTCTCCACGTAGGTGGACACGTCGAGGCCGCCCACCACCATTTGCAGGGTGCTGGCCACGTCGGGCACCTGCACGCCCAGATCCGCGGCGCGCGAGCGGTCGATGTAGGCGCTCACCTCGGGCTTGCCGATGATGAGGTTGCTGTCCGCGTCCACCACGCCGGGCACCTGCTTCATCTTCGCCAGCAGCAGGCTGGCCTGCTTGCCCAGCTCGTCGAACTCGGGACCCGTCACCACGTACATGACGGCCGCCTGCGCACCCGCACCACCGAAGAGCGGCGCGTTGGACACGCTCACCCGGTACTCCTTGGGCATCTTGGAGGTGATCTCCCGGCGCACCTTGTCCATGATGTCGTCCTGGGTGGCCGCGCGCTGATCCGGGTTGACGATCTTCACGAAGATGCCGGCCACGTTGGGCGTCTTGTCCGCGCCCTCGCCGATGGTGACGAGCGTGGAGGTCACCTCCGGAATCTTCTCGCGCATCTCGCGCGCGACCCGCTCGGTTACCAGGAGGGTGGAGTCCAGACTGGTGCCCTCCGGCATACGGACGCTCAGCTGGAACTGGGCCTCGTCGCTCTTGGGGAGGAAGCCCTTGGGAACCGCGCCCATGAGGGGGGCGCACGAGCCGAGCGTCACCACCGAGGCCACGACGGCCACCCAGCGGTGCGCCATCACCCAACGCAGGGAGCGCTCATAAGCCCGCTCCATGGGCAGGTAGATGACGTCGGTGGCGCGCTCGAGGAAGGGCTTGCGGTGATGGCCGCCGTCCGCGGGGGGCGCCGGGCTCAGCCAGCGGGCGCACAGCATGGGCGTGAGGGTGAAGGACACCAGCAGCGACACGGCGATGGATGCACCCATCGTCAAGCCGAAGCTGCTCAGGAAGCGTCCGGGCATGCCACCCATGAAGGCCACCGGCAGGAACACCGCGAGCAGCGACAGGGTGGTGGCGAGCACCGCGAGGCCGATCTCCTTGGTGGCCAGGATGGCGGCCGGGAAGGGCTTGAGCTTCTTCTCGTGGATGAAGCGGTGGATGTTCTCCAGCACCACGATGGCGTCGTCGATGACGATGCCCACCGCCAGCGCGAGCGCCAGCAAGCTGATGCTGTTGAGGTTGAGGTCCAGGTACTTCATCACCGCGAAGGTGCCGATGATGGACGTGGGAATGGCGAGCGCGGCGATGATGGTGCTGCGCCAGCTTCCGAGGAACAGCAGCACCACCAGCGCGGCGAACAAGCCACCCAGCAGCAAGTGCTCCTGCACCGCGTGCACGGCGGTGAGGGTGGTCTCCGAGTTGTCGCGCACCACCTCCAGCGAGTAGCCCGGCGGCAGGGACGCGCCCAGCTCCTGCACGCGCCGGCGCACCTCCGCCACGAGCGACACGGTGTTCTCACCGGACTGCTTGCGGATGGACAGCAGCACCGAGGACTTGCCGTCGCGCACGGCGGCCGTCTCCGGCTCCTCCTCACCATCCTCCACCCGGGCCACGTCCTTCACGCGCAGGATGTGGCCATTGTTCTCGCGCAGCACGAGCTGGCCCAACTCCTCCACGCTGGTGACACGCCCCCGCAGACGCAGGGTGTAGCGCTGCGGGCCCGTCTCGATGCTGCCACCGGGCAGCGACATGTTCTGCGAGGCCAGCGCGGCCTGGAGCTGTCCCGCGCTCACGCCCGCCGCCCGCATCCTCACCGGGTCCAACCACACGTTCACCTGGCGCTTGCGGCCACCGATGAGCGTCACCTGCCCCACGCCCGGCACCGTCTCCAGCCTCCGGCGCAGCACGCGATCCGCGTACTCGGTGATCTCCCGCACGGGCTTGTCCGCCTGCACGGACAGGATGACGACGGGCACAGAGTCCGGATCGAACTTCTGCACCAGCGGCGTCTCCGCGTCCCGCGGCAGCTGGTAGGTGATCTGATTGATGCGGTCGCGCACCTCCTGCACGGCCACGTCCACGTCCTTCTCCAGGACGAACGTGATGACCACCGTGCTCACGCCCTCGGAGGTCGTGGAGTTCATCTCGTCGATACCGGAGATGGTGTTGACCGCCTCTTCCACCTTCTCGGTGATGTCGGTCTCCATCTCCTCGGGAGCGGCACCCCGCATGACCGTGTTGACCACCACGATCGGGAAGTCCACCTTCGGGAAACGATCGACGTTGAGCTTGACGTAGCCGGCGCCGCCGACCACGCAGATCAACAGGATGAGCACCGACGCGAAGACGGGCTTACGGACACAGATACTCGCGAGCCATTGCATGTGCGGTGCCCTCGACTACTGCAGCTTCTGACCGTCGCGCAGATCCTCGCGCGCCACCGCCACCACGCGCTCGCCCACGCGAACGCCAGCCATCACACCCAGCGAGCCCGCCACGGACTCGCTCACCTGGACGACGCGCTCCTCCAGCCGTCCGTCACTCACCACGAAGAGCTTGCGGCGCGGGCCGTCCTCCAGCACCGCCGTGCGCGGCACCACCGGGAGCTGCTGCTCGCCCAGCTGCACCTTCGCCGTGGCGAACTGGCCCGGCAGCAGCGAGCGCTCCTTGTTGGGCACCAGCGCCTCCACCACCAGGTCACGCGTGCCGCGGCGCAGGCCCGCGCCCACGAAGGACACCTTCGTCTTGTGCACCACGTTGGGCGCCGCCGTGAGGGTGAACTCCACCGCCTGATCCTTCTGGAGGAAGGCGGCCGAGGACTCCGGCACGGTGAGCTCCAGGCGCAGCGGATCCAGCGCCACCAGCGTCACCACCTTGGAGTCCTGGCGGACGTACTCACCCACCGACACCACGCGCTCGGCCACCACGCCGTCGAAGGGGGCGCGGATGGTGGCGTCGGTCGCGGTGATCTCCAGCAGGCTCAGGCGCGCGGTGGTGGCCGCGGCCTGGGCCGCCGCGTTGCGGCACTGGGCCTGGGCACGGTCATGGTCGGCGGTGGAGACGGTGCCACTCTCGAAGAGCTTCTGGTTGCGCTCGCACTCGGCGTCGGCCAGGGCCTGCTGGGACTTGACCAGGGCCAGCTGGGCACGGGCCTCCTCGAGGCTCGCCGAGGCGGAGCGCGAGTCGAGCTTCACCAGCACGTCGCCCTTCTTCACCACCGAGCCGCGCTCGACGTGCACGGACATGACCTTGCCCATGGCGCCGGCCGCGACGTCCGAGTCCTCGTAGGCCGACAGCGAGCCGGTGAGCGTGAGGAAGCGCGGAACCTTCGCCTCCCCCACCTCCACCGTGTCCGCCTTCACGGCGGACTCCAGCGCCGAAGCCGAGCCCTGCTGGGCCCCCGGCTTGCTCTGCGCGGCGTCCACCCGCGAGCCACAGCCCGCACCGAGCGTCAGCACCAGCCCGCCCGCAACCAGCACCTTGAACGTCGGAGCCATGCCCGTCCTGCCATTCCGAAGAAGCTTCTGCATACCTGTGCTCCCGTGCGCCCCTGGCCCCCCTCTGGGAGGGTCAGTTCCTCGGCCCGAGATAAGTTAGTGACTGCAAACTAACTAATCCCGGGGGGGAGGGAAATGTCAAGCACAGGATGCGGCAGGCAGGTAGGCGTCGCGGGAGGTTGTAGGTGGGCGCGAACCTCGTTCTCCGTCACGAACAGGTAAAGCCGGGCCCTCACCAGCTCGAGCTGCCAAAGCCCGAGTCATTGCTGGAGCCACCGCTCGACGAGCTGTCGCTGCTGCTCCAGGAGGAGCTGGAGAAGCCCGAGTCGCTGGAGCTGGAATCACTGGAGCTGCTGAAGAAGGAGCTCGAGCTGCTCGAACTCGAGTCGCGCTCCCGTTCCCTTTCTCGCTCCCTCTCGCGCTCCCGCTCTTCCTCGCGCCGCCGCTCCTCCTCGACATACTGGGCCACCAGTTGCTCGGCCTGGGCAATGGCCACGAGGGCGAGCTGCCCGGCGTTCTCGGCGGCCTGCTGAGCCGACGCGTAGTTCCCCGCGTGCAGGGCGGCGCGGGCCTCAGTGAGCCGCTGGGAGCCGGGATTCCCACGGATGGTGACGCCATACGACTCGTGCCAGTTCTTGGCGCGCTTGATCGGGTCCGCCGCCTGCTGGATGGCCTGCACTGCACGCTCGGCCGCCGCCAGCTCGTCGCGCAGCGTGGCGGCCTCGCGGGCCGCGTGGGCCTCGATACGCTCGCCCTCGGCGGCGAGCGCGAGCCAGTCGCCGTGGGGCACGCCGAACGTGCCATTCGCCTTCTCGAGCGCCCCTCCCAGCGCCGCGATCGCCTTCATGGCGCGCGTGGTCTCCCGGCTGTCGGCGATGCCATCGGTCTCGGCGCGCCGCACCAGCACCTGGGCGCCCGCGAGCGCGGATTGGGCGGTGCGCAGGCTTTCCTCGGCGCGTGCGTGCAGGGAGTGATCATTCGCCGCGCTCCGCTGGACATCGGTGAGCGCCTGGCTCGCCGCCGACAACCGCTCGGCCACCTCGAGCGGATCACCGGGCACGACGCCCACCCTGGCGCGGGCCGCCTCCACCAGCCCCCGCGCCGTCTCGAGCGTGCTCTGCGTGGGCGCCATGACGCGGACATCGGCCACCTCGACGGCACACGCGGCGGCGAGCGCCTCGGCCATCGAGAGCAGCTGCGGGTTGCTGGCCTCGGCGGCCTGGAGCCGCCGCACCTTCTCCGTGAGCTCGTCGAGCCGGTGCGCGGCGAGCACCTGCTGCTCCCGCACCTGGGCGAGCCGATCGGCCGCGGCGAGCAGCCGTCCATGGGAGAACAGGTTGCTCGCCGACTGGAGCAGCTCCGCGGCCCGCTGCGAGTGCGCGGCGACCTCGCGCAGGTTGTCCTGGACGGTGCCATTCGCCTTCGGGCGCACAGGATCGTCCGCGCGCAGGCTCAGCGCCGATGGCAGGTAGCGGCGCATCGCTTCCGTCAGGGGGGCCTGACGCTCGGCCACGAGCCCCGCGAGCCGCCGCGCTTCGGCACGGAGCTCCTGGCACCACGGCTCGAAGCGGGCGTGCACCTCGCGGCTCCGGGACACCAGTTGCACCGCCTCGGACACCCGCGCCAGGGCCGCCTCGAGCCCGGTGCGCGCCGTCTCCAGCTCACCGAGGCTCAGCGCCTCGCGGCCCTTCACGAGCGACTGCTCGCCCGAGGAAATGCGCTCGGAAGGATCCCTCCCCTGCTCCCGCAGCATCGACCCGGGCGTCAGCCCCAGGGCCTGGCCCAACCCGGCCCGGGCCGTCTCGATTTCCTCCTTCACTCGCGTCAGCCCGGTGCGTGCGCGTCCGGACATCTCCACGAGACTGCCCGCCTCGGCCGCACGCCGCTCCAGCGGCACGAGCGCCTCGCCGAGGGCCTTCACGTCCTCATCGGCCTGGCACGTCACCAACGCTCGTGCCACCTCGTCCGCCTGACGGGTGAGCGTGTCGATCGTCTCGTCGAGCCACTGGCGGGAGAACCCGGCGGCCACGAGCGCCTCCCCCGTACGCTCCGCCAGGGGCAGCACCTCCGAGCGGCCACGCGCGAGCACGGACAGGAGCGCCGACGTATCCGCGCCCTGCTGGCGCGCCCCGGCGAGAGGCCCGTGGAAGGCGCCGATCGGATCCTCCACGAGGAGCGAACGTGCCTCCGCCAGGAGCGCCTCGAGCGACGGCACCACCCGTTCGAGGAGCGCGGGGACACGAAGTGCCACGGCCGCCGGTTCCGCCGTGCGCACCTCGGTGATGAGGCGCTCCAGCGCCGCGATGCCCTCCCCCGCCTGGCCCGGCGCCGCCTCCAGCGCATCCAGCACCGGGAGGACGTTCCCGGCGCGCGTGTTGAAGGCCTCGATGAGCGCCTCGAACGAGAGCGAGAACGGCTGGTAGCTGGCGAGATCGCCGATGAGCCGCTGCTCGGCGGTGGGACGGCCCCGCAACACGAGCTCGATGCCCTCATCGGGGTGGAACGCGATCGGCTCGTCGCGCAGCAGGCGCGTGACCCGCACGAAGCGCGAGGCCGTCAACTGGGCCGCGACCCAGTCCAGGGCGCCCTTGCCGGTGAGCAGCTCCTCGGCCTGGGCCAGCACGCGCGAGGCCCCGACGGACAGCAGGAACAGCTCATCCACCTCGGAGGCGAGCGCCAGGGCCCGCTCACGCGTGGTGCCCGAGTAGCGCTTCTGGATCTCCTCGCGCGAGTGGCCCGCGGCCAGGTGGGTCCGGTCGAGCAGCGCGAAGAGCGCCTGCATCTTCTCGTCGAGGGCCTTGCGCCACTGGGCATGAAGCTCGGCGGCCTTGCGCATGTGCTGGTTGCGCCTGTTCCGCACGAGGAGGAGGGCGATGACCGCGGCCACGGCGGCGATGCCAGCGAACATCCTGTACATGGCCGCCCTGGACCTGGCCGCCGCGAGCCGCTCGTGGGCCTGCTGGTACGCGCTCTCGCTCCAGCGCAGCGGCTCGGTGTACGAGCGGTCCTGGCGCGCGAAGGCCTCGCGCGCCTTCCGCAGCACCGCATGCACGTCCGCGATGTCCTGCTGGACGGCTTCCGCGTGGGGGTCTTTCTCGAGCGCGTCGAGCAGGCCGGTCAGCTCCCCCAACCGCAGCTCGTGACGGGCCGTCGCGGTCAGGAGCGTCTCCAGCTTCGTGCGGCTGTCCTGCGCCGTGTCGAGCAGGGTCTGGTGGTTGGGCCTGAGGCTGAGAACGGAGGCACGCGCCTGCTCGAGGGCCGCACGCGCCTCCGCCAGCTCTGGCGCGGCGAACGCCTTCAAGCGATGCGTCTCCAGCGCGGCGAGTGCCTCCTCGGCCTTCTTCAGGCGTGAGAGCCCCAGCTCGTAGAGCTCGAATCCGAAGCGCAGGCCATCGAGGGTGGCGCGCAGCTCCTCGAACGCCGACTTCGCCTGGTCGAACCTCGGGTCCGGCTCCAGGCCGGCCTTCGGGTCCCGCGGCTTCTGACGCTTGGAGCCCCGGGCCGGTTCGAGGAGCGCGAGAATGCGGGTGGCCTTCACGCGCAGGCCCACGGAGTCGGGGTTCACCTGGGGGACGCCGGGTGGAGGTGAGCCCCCGAAGAGCTGCTGACGCCGCACGGCGAGTGCATCGAGCTCGGCCGGCATCAGATGCAACCGGTCACGCATCGAGGCGCGGGCGCTCTCGCGCTCGGCGAGGGCCCGCTCACGCTCCGCGAGCTCCTGCTGGTGGGCGCGCTCACGGTCCGCGCGCTCCTGTTCGAGGCGGGCCGCCAGCCGCTCATCGATGGAGGTGACGGTGTCGCGCACCGCATCGAGGATGCGTCCCCCACTGCGCATGGCGGCGATGGCCGGAGCATCGAGCTGGCCCTTCCAATTCGCATTGCCCAGGCCCCGCCGGTCCTGAGCCTCGGAGCCGAAGTACGACAGGTTCCGGTCGCGCACGGACAACAGGAAGATGGCGCCGTCCGGCTCACCGGTCTCCGGATGCTTCAGGGAGCCGAAGTTCGTGCGATTCGACAGTCCCTTACCGAGCGCGTGCTGCACCGCCGCGATGTTCTCGTAGGAGATGCCCGCGGCATCGACGAAGCGCTCGCCCTGTGCGCTCTCCAGGAGCACCACGGTCCAGTGGGGCCGCTGCGTCAACCACGTCTCGAGCTCGCGAAGCTGCCCGTCCGAGACGCCGATGTCGCCCTTCACGTAGAGGTGCTGCGACGGCGACCAGCGCGTCACGATCTCCGTGGCGCTCGTGACGCGCTGGGGCTCGCTGGCGGCCCGTGCGGGCGGGGTGGCAACGGCGAGGGAGAGGAGAAAAAGGCAAGCCGTGGCCAGCATGGGGCGCTTCATCGGGCCTGTTTATAGCTGACCCCTGGTGCGAAGTGGATGCACTCGGAGTCCCGGCCCCTGATGAGGTAGAAGCAGCGCCGTGACTGATGCCCAGATGCCTTCAGAAGTGACCATCGGTTGCCGCGCCCTGAACGTCGAGGACGTGGTTCAAGGCGCACGCGTGCCCGTACGGATTCTCTACCCGTCGCGAGCGCCTGAACGGCTCGAGCAGTTCGGACCGTATCCGCTCGCTGTCGCCACCGAGGCCCCGGTGGAAGGAGAGCGGCTCCCGCTCGTCGTCATCAGTCACGGCACGGGCGGCTCTCCGTGGACCTATCGCGGGATGGCGGTGCATCTGGCCCGCGCGGGCTTCGTCGTGGCTCTCCCGGAGCACCCGGGCAACAACCGCTCCGACAACAGCCTGGCGAACACGGCCGCGAATCTCGAGAACCGGCCTCGCCACGTGCGCCTCGTTCTCGACGCGGTTTTCGGAGACGCGCAGCTGGGCAAGCGGCTCTCGCCCGCTGGGGTGGGGGTGATCGGCCATTCGATGGGCGGCTACACGGCACTGGCGGTGGCAGGTGGGCGCCCGTCCTCCTTTCCGAACGAGTCGCCCGATGGACAAGCACGCGCCATCCCCGTCGTCCACGACCCTCGGGTCCGTGCGCTGGTGCTGCTCGCGCCCGCGTCACCCTGGTTCATGGCCGAGGGGGCGCTCGCCGGCATCGACCTCCCCATCCTGATGCGCACGGCGGAGCGTGATGAGCACACGCCCGCCATGCACGCGGAGATCATCCTGCGAGGCGTTCCTCATCCACAGCGCATCGACCATCGCGTCGTCCCGAACGCTGGCCATTTCTCCTTTCAGAGCCCGTTCCCCCCGGCGATGACGAGACCCGAGTTTCCGCCTTCACAGGATCCAGTGGGCTTCGACCGTGCCGCGTTCCAGCCGGTGCTCCACGCGGAGATCCTGGCGTTCCTTCGAGCTTCACTCGGGAGCGAGACGCGTCCTGCGTGAACCGGTTCAATTGGACCGCCCTCAATCGTCGTGCAACCCCTCCAGCAGTTCCCGGAAGCTGTTCGCCACGGGGAGGACGGACATCTCCACCGTCACCAGGACGATGCGGGGCTGAGGGGCTGAACCCCTGTAGTCAAAGCAAAGGTACTCTCCGCTCGGCGTCTTCCCGAACGGGTAGATCCCCGAAGGAACATGGGAGCGGATGAGGTCGTATGAATCCTGGATGGAGTAGCTCGCGCGGTCAGCGTCCCGGGTCACCGTCAGCAGAACGCTGAAGACATTGGCTCCTCGTCCCACCTTGAAGACACAAGGCTCGGGAGTCATGCCCTGATGGGCTGCGACAGTCCTCTTGAACTCACCCGGCAGCGAGACCTGCCACATGGCTTCGAGCCGCTCGACCTCGGAGGAAGCAACAGGACGTGGCTCCTTCCAGACGTAGTTCTCCCAGCGGATATCCATCATCGAGCCCTCGAGGAAACCGTCAATAGCCGCCACCTCAATGTGGTCTCTCGAAACGGGCACCAGCCGGAGGATGCCGGGAGTGGAGTCCAGCAACAATCTCCAAGGCGTCCGCCCCTCGCGTAGGCTGGGAGTTACCATCGGGACAGCCGTGCGCATCCCAAGAAGAAAGGTCCGTGATGATCCCGCTTCTTCCTACCGTCACCGATGCTCTCGCCGTCCTCAGAGACTCCACCCTCTCAAGCTACCGGGAACAGCTCGTCGAGTACGCCTTCCTCTCGGAGCTTCTGCAGGATGGCTGGCTACGGCGGCGCCAGCCGGTGAACGTGCTCAGGGCCGACGTGGACGCCGCCGGGTACGATCTTGTGCTCGAGTGCCAGCGGGTCATCAGGCATGTGCAGATGAAGAGCACGGTCGAGGGCGGCACGACACGCATCCAGAAAGTCCACTCGGCACTGGCCTCGCAGCAGTCGGGCTGTGTCGTCTGGATCGTTCTCGAACCGGGCGAAGAGCACCGGGTCCGCCTCACGTACCTCGCTCTCGGCGGAACTCCCGGCTCCCCCCTAGGAGACTTGAGCGGCTACCCGGTTGCCAAGCACTCGAAGGGTAACGCAGAGGGTATCAAGGCAGAGCGCCCTGCGATCCGGGAAGTCCCCAGATCCGCCTTCACGGCATTCCCATCGATGGCGGAACTCTCGAACTGGCTCTTTGGAGCACCCACACCGGGCTCAGCTGGTACAAGCTGATCGTGTCGGCAGGCTGAGCGTGCCACGCGCACTCAGCAGCCACGCGAAGAGCCCGCCACATCCCTCGCACGGGATGCAGCGGGCCTACAACGAAGCGTCTACAACCCGCGCCCGGCCTTCACCATGGCCTCGCCGACGAAGCCGCGGATCTCCTCCACCTTGGCCTCCCAGCTCTCATGGCGGATGCGTTCGGCGCGCTCACGGCTGGGACCGGCGCCCTCGGCGAGGCACTCGTCCACCTTGCGCACGAAGTCCTCGGTGTCCCGCGCCAGCTTGCACAGGCCCACCTTGCGCACCTCGGGAATGTCCGAGGACACCACCGGCACACCCGCCGCCAGGTACTCGCGCACCTTCAGCGGATTGGCGTTGAGCGTGAGCTCGTTCACCTTGAAGGGCATGAGCGCCACGTCGAAGGCCTTGCAGTAGCCCGGCAGCGCCGAGTACGGCTTGCGCCCCATCAGGTGGATGTTCTTCTCGGCCTTCAGCACCGACGGATCCACGTCCGGCGCCACCTTGCCGATCACCACCACCGAGCCCTCCGGATGCGCCCGCGCCGTCGCGGCGATCGCCTCCAGGTCCACCCAGTCCGCCACCAGCCCGAAGAAGCCGAAGATCGGCTTGGGCAGGTTCGCGATGTCCTCGGGAATGGGCGTGGACGGATCGCACGCCTTCACGAAGTGGTTGAAGTCCACGCCGTGGCGCACCAGCACCGTGTTCGGGTTGACGCGCACCTTGTTCTCCCTCAGCCGGTCCGCCGAGGTGATGCACAGGTCCGCCCGCTTCAGCAGCTGCTCCTCCATCTCGGCGATGTGCTTGCCGTTGGTGTCGCTGAAGGCGGAGAACTCGTCCACGCAGTGGTAGACGACGAACTCCTCGCCCAGCCGTCCGGACACCGGCGCCGAGGCCGGCAGGAACGACCAGGAGATGGGCCGCTTGAAGTGCAGCTGGCGCATGGCCCGCAGCACCTGGGCGCGCAGCAGCTCCCGGTTCGCGGCACGCACCAGCTCCGAGCCGTAGAAGGGAATCGCCAGCGGGGCGAGCACGAAGAGGTTCGGCTCCACCTCCTGGATGCCCTCGGTGAACTTCGCCAGCTTGTTCCAGATGCGCTTCACGTCGTGCGCATTGGCCTTGGGCGCCCGGTTACCAATGCTGTTCACCCACAGCACGCGGTTGTCCCGGGAGAGGATCCGCATGATGTGGACCTTGGACAGCGGATCCCCATCCCAGTCGTTGGAGAAGACCACCAGATCCCTGCCACGAAGCGCCCGGCGGGCAATCTCCAGTTCTTCACTGCGCCGCATGTGTTTCGCCTCCACCCAGAATCGTCGGTTGCATCAAATCCGCGTAAAGCTTCATCAGCACCGGTCCAGCATCCGGGGACACCGCCTGCGCGGGCCCCTGCTCGAGGGCCTGATGTACCCGCTCGGCGAGGTCCATCGCGTTGCCCGCCCGGAAGGTGTACGTCCCACGAGGCCGCCCGCACACGTCGCTGGCCACGCACGGCACCCGGAGCGCCAGGGCCTCACGCACGGAGATGGCGTCCCCGTCGTGCGTGGTGGGCCGGATGAAAGCATCGCAGCGCGCCATCAACGCCAGCGCCTGCGCGTGCTCCAGCTCTCCCATGTCCTCGATGAGCTCCTCCACCCGGTGTTCCCGGGCATCGCGCAGGAACTCCTCCGATTGCGTCCCGGGCCCGAAAACGGCGAGTCCCACGCCGGGCAGCTCGTCCGCGATCATCCGCAGCGCGCGGAACATCAGCCCACGGCCGTAGACGGGCGACGGGTGGTGCGCCATGGCCAGCAGGGGCTGACGGCGGTTGCGTGCCTCCTGGATGGACTCGCTCGCCTTCCCCGGCTTCACCTGCGAGCCGCAGAAGGCCGGGTACACCACGAGCTTGTCCTCGGGGACCCCGCAGCGCGCGAGCGCCTCGCCGACCGCCTCGGACACGGCCACCACGCGCGAGTAGCCGGCCAGGGCCACGCGCGCGAAGGCCCGCCGCGACACGGAGGCGGCCAGGTAGTCCGGCAGCAGCCCCGAGTGCAGGGTGATGACCCGGTGCGCCCGCGCCCTCACGCCCGCGGTGGCCGCGAGCATCCAGGACTTCGGGTTGTTGCCGCTGGTGTGGACGTGGACGGTCCACCCCTCGCGCAGGAAGCCCGCCAGCCGCTTGCCATATTGGGTGGGGGTACGGACGGGGATGACGTCCGGAGCCGGCCGGCCCCCCTTGCCGATGTCCAGCACCACCGTCTCCACCCCGCGCTCGCGCAGGTACCCATGGAGCTGCTGGACGTGCACGGCCACGCCACCATGCGGCGGCGGATAGTCTCCAACGAGGAGCACTCGCATGCCCTGCCTCCTGTCCTGTCTACTGCGCGGCGGACGATGCCTGCGGTGGCTCGGACTCGACGGGCTTGGGGCGCAGTACCGGCGGGCGCAGCCCCATCTCCCGCTCATACGCGGCGAGCGGATCCGCGTCCCTGCGGATCTCCCGCGCCGGGATGCCACCCACCACCGCGCCGGGGGCCACGTCCCTCACCACCACGGCGTTGGCGCCGATCACCGCGAAGTCACCAATCTGGATGTTGCCGAGGATCTTCGCGCCCGCACCGATGCGCACATAGTCGCCAATGACCGGCAGATCCTTCAGGCCCGAACGTCCACCAATCGTCACCTGGTGGGAGATGAGGCAGTGGCGGCCGATCTTCGCGTCCCTATGGATGACGATGCCCATGCCGCCGTAGCCCAGCTGCGTGCCCTCGCCGATCTCCGCCTCGGCGGGAATGTACGAGCCATGCAGGTACTGGATGGCCTTGCGCAGCACGGCTGGCAACACGGGAATGCCCCGCAGGTACAGCTTGCGTCCCAGCCGATACATCGACATCGCATCAATGCCCATCACGCCGCTCCCCTGGTTGTACGGAGCCCCAAGCTAGGTACCCGCCCCCCGGGGCGGGAGCCCCCGGAACCCGTACCGTCCACTGCTTACACGTACGGAAATCCAACGACAGACGTTCACCCGCCACGGCGGGAGCGCAGGCTGGCGAGCACGCTCAGCGGCCTCACACCCGTAGCGTAAAGAACCCCCACATAGCCCATGGCGAACAGCAGGCCGGCCAGTGCGAGCGGCAGCGCCCGCCAGACGAAGCCCTCGGGCAGGCCGCTCCAGGTGTGCACCGTCCCGGCGCGCAGCAGGAAGACGCCCACCGCGGCGGCCATGGCCGCGAGCGACGCCTTGCCCAGCTCGCGCCAGGGGATCACGTCCCGGATGCGCAGGCGCCGCTCGGGCGTGGACAGCGCCGCCGGCACTCGCACCAGCAGGGCGCTCTTGCCTACCACCTCGGCCAGGGCCCAGGACACGACACCGCCCATCATCCCGAACCGCTTCACCCCCACCCAGACGAGCGGCACCGTCACCGCCGCCTTCACCAGGTAGGAAAGGAAGATGGCGCGCGTGTGCCCGCGGGCGCGCAGCACCCCGTCCATGGGGAGCACGGCGAGCACCACGCCCACCACGCTCACCCGGAAGATGGGCACCGCCTCGAGGAACTTCGCGCCGAAGAGGGCGCCGATGAACTCGGGCGCCGCGGCGAAGAGGAAGGCGGCGAAGGGCAGGAAGACGAAGGCCAGCTTGCCCGCGGCCTCGCGGAAGGCCACCACGCCCTCCTCCAGACGCCCCTGCTTGTCCAGCTCGCCCAGGCGCACCATGAGGACCTCGCTGGTGGGCGTGTAGAGCAGATCCACCACGGGCAGCTGGAAGCACCCGACGCGGTAGAGGGCATAGACGGCCGGGGCCACCGAGCCCGCGACCATGTAGAGGTGGGCGTTCTGCTGGGGAATGGCGAGCGCCATGGCCGCCCCGAAGGGGATGGCGTAGACGAACTGCTGGCGCCACAGCTCCGCGCGCGCCAGCGGCCCGGTGGTCCCCCGCGGCACCACCACCCACGCGGCCACGTAGCGCACGAGGGCGAAGCCCGCCACCGCCACCATCATCCCGTGCAGGCCGAAGCCCAGCAGGCAGGGCACCACCATGCAGGCGGCGCGCACGGCGTCCGACACCAGGTACACCAGGGCCGAGTGCTTCGTCCGGCCCTGGCTGGTGAGGGAGATCTCCAACGGAAAGGAGCCGAGCAGGAACGCCGTGTAGGCCGCGAGCGTCGCACGGTGCTCGAGCAGCCCCGGGTTGTCGAAGTGTCGCGCCACGAGGCCGAGCAGCACCCAGACCAGCCCGGCGGCCACCACCCCCGCGCCGGACATATAGAGGAGCGTCTGCCCCAGCCAGGGCCGCTTCTCCTCGGCGCGAGGCACGAAGAAGTAGAGGCTCTGCACCACCCCGAAGGGCAGCACGTAGTAGAGCGTCGTGGCGATCAGGAAGAGCTGGTAGTAGGTGCCGTACTCCTCCAGGCTCAGCACCCGCGCGAGGACGAGCGGGATGGACAACGTCAGCCCGGCGGTGAACAACCGGGCGAGAACCAACGGCCCCGCCCTCCCCAGGAACGAGGAGGCCGGGGCGGCAGCCGCGGGGACCTGCTTTTCGCTCACCAGGACACCCCACCGCTCGGGGCGTTCTGCAGGCGCCGGCCCAGCACGGGCGCGCGCATGCCCAGCGTGCTGAAGCAGTCATCGAGCTGGCACACGGTGAGGGTGCTCGAGTATCCGCCCGTCAGGCCCACGCTGAAGTTCTCCCAGAGCACCTTGCGCTTGAGGGTGAACGGATCACCCCCCATGAGGTTGGGCATGTCCTCGGTGGTGACGGCCGAGCGGAACCCGTGGCGCTTGAGCACGGAGATGACCTCGTCCGAGTACCAGCCATTGCAGTAGGCGAAGTCACGCACGGTGATGCCGGCCTCGCGCTCGATGATGGCCTTGGACTCGCTCACCTCGCGATCCACCGCGTCGAGGGGCTCGTGCGTCAGCACCACGTGCCCCAGCGTGTGCGCGCCGAAGTCGAAGCCGTCCTTGACCATCTGCCGCACCTCGTTCCAGTCCATCAGGTCCCCCTGCTCGGGGAGCGAGTCCGGGCCGGAGCCGAGCCGCTCCTCGAGGGCCTGGATGGTCTCCACGAGCGTGGCGGTGGGGTAGTGGCCGATGAAGTCGTCGAGCGCCGCGGACAGCCGCTTGCGGCCGGAGAGGACCGCGTCCAACAGCTCCGCGGTGGGCGCGGGCAGGACGTCGAACATCGGCTTGTAGCCCCGGGCCTGCGCCAGCCTCACCAGGTGGAAGAGCCGGTCATGGTTGAAGCGCTTGTCGGTGCCGATGAGGGCCGCCGGCAGGTAGGTGATGGCCGGCACCCCCATCTCCTTCAGCACCGGGTAGCCGTACCGGTACACGTCGCGGTAGCCGTCATCGAAGGTGACGACGCACAGATCATTGCGCGCCACACGGCGCCCGGCCATGACGTCCAGCGCGTTCCCCAGCGAGGAGAACTCGTAGCCCGCCGCGGACAACCCCTCGAGATGCTTCCGGAATGTCTCCTGGGAGATGAGCAGGCCCGGAATGGAGCGCTGCAACTCGCCCGTGAAGTCCGCCACCACCCGGTGGTAGCTGACGATCAAAATGCGGCGCCCCCCGGACTGGTACCGCCTGTAGGCCGCGAGCGCCTTGCGGAGGCCACTGTGATGCAGCACTCCCGCCGCCGCGGATTTCATTGCCCGTCGCACCATTCCCCGCGTGTCCATCACTGCTTCCCCTCCCCCATGAAACCGTCGCCCATACCCCGTCGTGCCTCCAGCTTTTGCACGCGCAGTGCCAACCGCCCAGCGGGGAGTGCCAGGAAGGCCGTGCCCCTGTGGAAGGTAAGTCCGTTCCCATCCTCTGCGGCCATGGGACAGGAGCGGTGCAACCCAGGCGTCAACGGGCGGAAAGATCTGCCGTTCCGCCCCGGACAGGGGCCCCTGGCGCCCCGTCCCGCCTGGCCGCTCGCCCTCCATGTCCCTGCAAAATGGGCCAGGGGATCGAAAAAACTTCCCTCCCAGGCCGTGCCCCTGAATTTCCCTCCCAGGGGTCCGCCAGAAACCTCCCCCCCCCCAGACACCGGGTTTCCCCGGGGGGGCGCCAGGGGGCCCGGGTCTCGTCCTGGGGCCCCGCTCCCAGGCTCCTGTGCAGGCAGACGGGCCTGCTTTCACTGGAGTGTGGGGAAGTTTCCAGTTACGAACGCTTCCGCCGATGGACGCTCCCCCCGCGCCACCCCCCGCGCTCGCCCTTCATGACGTCAGCAAGCGGTATGGACGCCGCTGGGCCCTCGCGCGACTCAGCTACACCCTCCCCCAGGGCCGCTCCCTGCTGCTCACGGGGCACAACGGCTCGGGGAAGACGACGCTGCTGCGGCTGGTGGGCACCGCGCTCTCCCCCACCCACGGCCGGGTCGAGGTGCGCGGCAACGACTGCGTGGCCGCTCGCGACACCGTGCGCCGCGAGGTGGCGCTCCTGTCGCACGCGAGCTTCCTCTATGAGGACCTGACGGCCCACCAGAACCTGGTGGTGCTGGCGCGGCTGCTCGGCATGGACGCTCCGGCGGACGTGGCCGGGGAGCTGCTCGTGAAGGTGGGGCTGACGAAGCGCTCGGACAGCCCGGTGCGCCAGTTCTCCGCGGGCATGCGCAAGCGCCTGGCCATCGCCCGGCTGCTGATGAAGGCCCCCGCGGTGGCGCTGCTGGACGAGCCCTTCGGCGAGCTGGACCCCTCCGGCATCCAGGCCATGGAGAAGATCATCCGCGAGCTCAAGGATTCCGGGGTCACCGTGGTGTTGGCCACCCACCTCATCGAGCAGGGCCAGGCCCTGTGCGAGGAGCGCCTGCACCTGCAGGAAGGCCGGGCGGTGGCGGCATGAAGGGCGCGCGACCCATCTCCCTGCTGAAGACGGTGGGGGTGCTGCTGGCCAAGGATCTGTTGATCGAATGGCGCACGCGGGCCCGCCTCAACGCGCTCATCTTCTTCGCGCTGGCCACGCTGCTGCTCTTCTCCTTCGCGGTGGGGCCGGACACCAAGGTGCTGGCACGCAACGCGGGCGGCTACCTCTGGCTGGCGCTGCTGTTCTCCAGCGTGCTGGCCCTGGGCGAGTCCTTCCGGGTGGAGCAGGAGAACCTCACCCTGGACGGGCTGCGGCTGGCCCCGGCGGACGCCCGCGCCATCTTCCTGTCCAAGGCCCTGGGCAATGCCCTGCTGCTGATGCTGCTGGGCGCCATCCTCATTCCCGTGATGGTGGCCCTCTATGGGGTGACCGTGGCCATGGGAGCAGGCTCGTTCGCCGCCACGGTGACGCTTGGCTGCATGGCCATCAGCGCGCCGGGCACGGTGTATTCGGCCATCGCCAGCAACGCGCGGGCAAGAGATGTGTTGCTCCCGCTGTTGCTGTTCCCGCTCATCATTCCCGCGCTGCTCGCCGCCGCGAAGGCGACATCGCTCGTTTTGCAGGGTGACCCGATGAATCAGTTGGGCTCATGGTACGGGCTCCTCATTGGGTTCAATCTGATTTATTGGGGGCTGGGCTTCCTTCTGTTCCCCCGGGTCATCGAGGATTAGAGGTCAATGAGCGATCTCCTGAAGACAGTGCTGCAGGTGCTCTCGACGGTGGCGGCGCTGACGTCGGTGGGGCTGGGAGTCTGGCTGGGCGTGAAGTGGGCGCCACCCAGGTCTCGCGTCAACGGGCGCCCGGTGCTGGTGGGCATGACGGCGGCGGGGCTGGGGCTGCTGGCGCTGGGCAACTGGATGGGCCTGGTGTGGACGCCGTCCGAGCGGGAGATGGGCGACGTCTACCGCATCATCTATGTCCACGTGCCGGCCATGTGGATGGCGATGCTGGCGCTGGTGGTGAACTTCGCCTGCTGCGTGGGCTACCTGCTGCACTCGAGCTGGAAGACGGACGCGCTGGCGGAGGCCACGGCCGAGGTGGGCCTGCTCTTCGGCACCTACGGCCTGGTGCTGGGCGCCATCTGGGGCAAGCCCACCTGGGGCACCTACTGGGACTGGGACCCGCGGCTCACCGCCATGGCCATCATGCTGGTGACGTACGTGGCCTACATGGCCCTGCGCCGCTTCGTGGAGGATCCGGAGAAGCGGGCGGTGTGGAGCTCCGTGGTGGGGATCATCTCCTTCATCAACCTGCCCATCGTCTGGTTCTCCGTGAAGTGGTGGCGCAGCCTGCACCAGGAGCAGTCCACGCCGAAGACGGTGGACCCGGACATGACGCTGGCGCTGCGCGTCAACGCCTGGGCGAGCCTCATCCTCCTCACCCTCTTCCTGTTGCACCGCTACCGCATCGCCCTCGCCACGCGTGAGGCGGAGGTGGCCATGCCCGAGGCGCTCCCCACGGACGTGCCCGGCTCGCGAGACAACCGCGCCTCGGAGGTCGCCTGATGTCCACGGCACTGTACATGTCCACGCTGCTCGCCCAGGTGGGCTCGGGCCGCATTCAGGGTGGCTGGGAGTACGTCTGGGCCGCCTACATCATCGCCTGGGCGTCGCTGTCGCTGTACGCCCTGTCCCTCTGGCTGCGCCGTCACGGCCAAGCCACCCACGACTCGAAGGAGTGAGCCATGACGCAGCAGACGCGTAACCGTCTCATCGCCGTGGTGTCCCTGTTGGTGGCCGGTGCGGGCCTGTCCCTGGTGGCCTTTGGCAACATCGGGGAGAACCTCGTCTATTACTGGAGGCCCTCGGAGATGATGGCCCAGGGCGAGAAGGCCTACGGCCCCACCATCCGCCTGGGCGGTCAGGTGCAGCCGGGCAGCATCCAGTGGAACGAGCAGCACACCACCCTGCACTTCCGCGTCATGGACGACGAGCAGCCGGGCGCGGCCCACGTGCTGGTGCGCACCACCGAGGTGCCGCCGCAGATGTTCCGCGAGCGCATCGGCGTGGTGGTGGAGGGTACCTATGACGCCTCCCAGGTCTTCCAGGGCAGCCGGCTCATGGTGAACCACTCCAACGAGTACCGGGCACCCAAGACGGATGACGACGTGAAGAAGATGTTCGAGGACATGCAGAAGCAGGAAGCCACCACGGCCGCGGCGGGGACTCAGTGAACGCGACGCTCGGATACGGGCTGGTGCTCGGCGGGCTCGCCTTCGCGAGCTTCGGCGCGCTGGTGGGACTGGTGGGCGGGATGCGCCGCGACGACGCGGCCTTCCCCTGGGTGATGCGCTGCGTGTGGGGATTCTTCCTCTGCATGCTCGGCGCCAACGTGGTGATGGAGTACGCGCTCCTCACCAACGACTTCAGCGTCGCGTACGTGGCGCAGGTGGGCAGCCGCGCCACGCCGACGGTCTTCAAGATCGTCTCGCTGTGGAGCGCGCTCGAGGGCTCCATCCTCTTCTGGGGCGTCATCATGGGCACGTACGTGCTGGCCTTCGCGCTGGTGCACCGGCGCGAGCACGCGCGGTACATGTCCCTGGCGCTGGGCACCATGCTGGCGGTGGGCGTCTTCTTCACCTTCCTGATCGCCGGGCCGGCCAACCCGTTCCACTCGGTGTCGCCTGTGCCCCTGGACGGGCCGGGTCCCAACGCGCTGCTGCAGAACCACTACCTGATGATCATCCACCCGCCCATGCTGTACCTGGGCTACGTGGGCATGACGGTGCCCTTCGGCATCGCCGTGGCGGCGCTGCTGCGCGGTGAGATGGGTGATGCGTGGATGGCGCCGTTGCGCCGCTGGACGCTGGTGGCGTGGCTGTTCCTCTCGGTGGGCATCATCCTCGGCTCGTGGTGGGCGTACGCGGTGCTCGGCTGGGGCGGCTACTGGGCGTGGGATCCCGTGGAGAACGCGTCCTTCCTGCCGTGGCTGACGGCCACCGCGTTCATGCACTCCACGCTGGTGCACGAGCGCAAGAAGATGCTCAAGCTGTGGACGCTGAGCCTGGTGCTGGGCAGCTTCGTGCTGACCATCCTCGGCACGTTCATGACCCGAAGCGGCATCTTCAACTCGGTGCACAGCTTCACGCAGTCGGACATCGGCCCCACGTTCCTGATCTTCATCGGCGTGCTGATGTTCGTGTGCATCGCGCTGCTATCCACGCGCGGGCACCTGCTGGTGGCCGAGAGCGACATCAAGTCGATGGTGTCGCGCGAGACCACCATCCTGGTGAACAACCTGGTGTTCGTGGCCATCACCTTCACGGTGCTGCTGGGGACGCTCTACCCGCTCATCTCCGAGGCCGTGCGCGGCATCCGGGTGAGCGTGGGCGAGCCGTACTTCAACAAGATGGCGGTGCCCGGCGGGGTGATGGTGCTCTTCCTCATGGGCGTGGGCCCGATGCTGCCGTGGGGCAGCTCGGATCCGAAGCTGGTGCGCGAGCGTTTCTGGATACCGGCGGCAGTGGGCCTGGCGATCGTGGGCGCGTGCCTGGCGGCCGGCCTGCGGGGCTTCTACCCGCTGCTGACGTTCGGGCTGGCGGGCTTCGTCACCGTCATCACCCTGCGCGAGCTGGCGCTGCCGGTGAAGGTGCGGATGAGCGAGAAGGGCGAGGGCTTCGTCACGGCGCTGCTGGGCAGCGCGACGAAGGCGCGGCGGCGCTTCGGCGGCTACATCGTGCACCTGGGGATCGTGATGATCTTCGTGTCGGTGGCGGCCTCCTCCGCGTTCGTGACGCACACCTCGGGCACGGTGCGCATCGGTGAGACGCTGAAGATTGGCGGCTACCAGGTGAAGTACCTGGGGCTCACCAGCGGCCAGGAGCCGCACCGCACCTACGTGGCCACCAAGGTGCAGGTGACGGCGCCCAACGGTGACCTCAGCGAGATGGCGCCGCGGATGAACTACTACGAGCGCATGACGGATCCGGTGGGAACGCCGGCGGTGCGCGAGACGGCGAAGGAAGACCTGTACCTGTCGCTGATGGCGTTCTCCGAGGAGCGGGGCACGGCGAGCTTCAACGCGTGGATCTTCCCGTTGGTGGGGTGGATCTGGTGGAGCATTCCCCTGCTGGTGCTGGGCACGCTGATCGCGGTGTGGCCGGCGCGGCGGGCGCGGGCGACGGCGCGGGAGCATGAGCAGATGCCAGCGGCCGGCGCGTCGCCCGAGCCGGGCGTGGAGATCAACCCGGGAGGTGCGGCATGAACTGGCGCATCACGTTGAGCTTCGTGGTGCTGTGCCTGGGGCTGCTGGCGGTGCTGGCCAAGGGCTTCGGCAGCAATCCGCGCGAGGTGCCCTTCATGCTGAAGGGCCAGGCGGCACCGCCCTTCACGCTGCGGGCGATGGACAGCGGGATGCGGGTGAGCTTGGAGCAGCTCAAGGGCCGGCCCGCGGTCATCAACTTCTGGGCGTCGTGGTGCGGGCCCTGCAAGATGGAGCACCCGGTGCTGGAGTGGGGCGCGAGGGAGTTCGGCGGGCAGGCGCAGTTCCTGGGCGTCGTGTTCGAGGACACCGAGGAGAACGCGAAGCAGTTCCTGGCGCAGATGGGCGCGAGCTTCCCGCAGCTCATCGACCAGAACTCCGGGGTGGCGGTGGCCTACGGGGTGGCGGGCGTGCCGGAGACGTACTTCATCGACGCACAGGGCATCATCCGGGGTAAGCACGTGGGCCCGATCGATCCGGAGTCCCTGGCGGGTTGGATCCGGGAACTCTCGGCGAGCCCCCCGACGGCGAAGCAGTAACCCTCCCCTGGAGGCGGCCCAATGCGGTGCAAGGAGTGCGGAGAGGGCGCGAGGGACGAAACCCTGCGCTATTGCGAGAACTGTGGGGCGAAGATGCCCCCGCCGCCCCCCCCGGGAGCGATCCGCCGGACCACCACGGGAGTGGGCCCGGTGACGACGGGGCGCACGCGAAGCACGGCGGCCGCACGAGCCATTCCCGTGCGGGACGAGGCCGAGGACACGGATCCAGGCCTGCGCACCCCTGCCCTTCCCAAGGCGCCGCCGTACGACGGGCCGGTGTGGCTGGCGCACGTGCCGGGACACTCGCCGAGCGTGGTGGGCGTGGGGCTGCTGGCCCTGGCGCTGGTGCTCTTCATCTTCGGGAGCGTGGGCTCCTTCTGGTCGCTGGTGGTCATCATCGGCGGGTGGCTGGTGACGGCGCGCGAGATGCGCGAGGCCGGCGAGCGGCACGCGCTGGTGGACTGGGTCCCGGACTCGCTGCTGCAACCGGCGGTGCCGGCGCTCTTCGCGGTAGTGGTGGCGGCGCTGGCGATCCGGATGCTGGGCATTGGCCTCACGCCGATGCTGTGGCTGGGAGGCGCGGCGCTGCTGGGCTACGACCAGTACCGCAAGGTGTACGCGGGACCGAACGGGTGGAGCCGGCTCTTCGAGCCCCGCGTCCTGCTGCGTGGGACGGCCCCGATGGCGCTCGTGGGCCTGGCGCTGTGCCTGCTGTCGCTGTTCCTCACCTGGGTGCCCACCGGCACCACGCGGAGCTCGGGTCCGGTGCCGCTGGCGCCGGCGGAGCTGCGCGTGGTGGACGCACCGACCCCCTCGGACGACTTCCTCTACAGCCTCACCGAGGAGAGCTACGACAAGGGGTGGGACCAGTCCTTCTCGGTGGCCATGGAGCTGCTGCTGCTGGGAGTGCTGGGGTTGATGGCGCTGCGCCCGGAGGTGCCGAGGCCGGAGTGGCTGCGCTTCGCGCCCATCGGGGTGGTGGTGCTGGGCCTCGTGTGGACGCTGGTGTATGGCGGGCTGCTGCTGGGGCCGGTGCTGTTCCTGGTGGGCCTGGCGGCGATGGGCTTCGCCGCGGTGTACGGAGCCTTCACACGAGAGGCTTGAGTCACGTGGTATAGGCGGCCGCATGCGCATTCGGAGACTCAGCCTGGATGACATGCCCGCCTGTCTCGCGCTGGCCGCGAAGCGCGACTGGCCTCCGGATGAGCTGAAGTGGCGGATGATCCTGAAGCTGGGGACCGGCTTCGGCGTGGACTCACCGGATGGAGGGCTCGCGGGCACGGTCCTCGTCACGCCCTATGGGCGCGAGGCCGCCTCGATCGGGATGATGGTGGTGTCGCCCTCCCATGGACGGCAGGGGCTGGGGCGGCGCCTCATGGAGCATGCGCTCGAGCACATCGGCCCCATCCCCACGCTCCTGTTCGCGACGGATCAGGGCCGTCCGCTCTACGAGAAGCTGGGCTTCGTCCAGGTCGAAGAGGTCGTGAAGCACCTCGGGCGGCTCACCCGGCAGCCGCCGGAGGTGGCCGTGCCGGACACGCGGGTGCGCGCGATGACCGGGGAGGATCTGGACGCGAGCGCCGCGCTGGACGCGGACGCCTTCGGTGCGCCCCGGAGGCCCCTGCTCCAGGCGCTGCACCGGGTGGCGTCCCGCGCGCTCGTGGCCGAACGGAGCGGACGCGTGGTGGGTCATGGCCTGGTGTGGCCCAACTTCGAATCGACGATGGTGGGCCCGCTCATCGCCCAGGAGGAGCCGATCGCCCGGAGCCTCGCGGCCGGACTGCTCCGGGGCCTCGAGGGAGTCGTGCGGATGGACATCCCTCCGCGCTTCGCGGGATTGAGCGAGTGGGTGGCGGGGCTCGGGCTCGTGCGGCACGTCCCGGCGCCCATGATGATGCTTCACGGGACCCGGGCCCCGGGCAGGAGGGAGCACCTCCACGCCATCGCGGCCCAGGCCCTCGGGTGAGCGGCCCGCTTAGTGGGTCTGGTCCTGCTTCTTCGGAGCCGGGCAGGTCTTCTCGCAGGACTCCACGGTGGAGCGGAACTTCTCCGCGCAGCGGTTCACGCACTTGCCGGCGGCCTCACGCGCCGTCGGATTGATGGGCTCCGGGCAGGACAGGGCGCACGACTCCACCGCGGCGTTGGCCTTCGACACGCACGTGCCCTTGCAGTCCGCCGGCTCCTTCTTCTGTGCCGCCGCCGGCAGAGCCAGCATCAATCCACCTGCCACCACCACGGCCCACCACGAAGCCTTCTTCGCTCGATTCATGGCTCGCACTGCCTCCTGGAGAAATGGTTCGCCCGGCGAGGATAGGAGGAGGCGGCGCCGCAAGGAAGCCGCTGCGGCGCCCCGGAGCATCGACGCTGCGGCTGGCCGGCCTCCATCCCCGAGCACCTGGAGAAGGTGGATCAGTAGGTGTTCCAGGAGCCCTGGAAGGACGGGCCCTGAACGCCGCTCGTGGCGTCGAACTCGCCGATCTCTCCCCAGCGGCCGCCGTACTTGATGAAGTTCTGGCCGTTGCGGGGCGCGTTCTTCTCGCCCACGTTCACCCAGTTGGTCCACGTCTGCCACACCGGGCCGCCCTCGTAGGTGTGGTCATCGAAGCCCGACACCTCGGTGGGGTACGTGCCCGCGGTGGGGTAGCTCGCGTGCGAGCCATCCGCCGAGTAGACGATGGGGTGCGTCCCGTTCCACCGCAGCTGCGAGGCGGTGTAGCGCGTTCCGCCGCTGTGCGCCGCGTACCAGGCCGAGTAGAAGTTGCCCGCCGAGTCGGTGGTGACGGTGATGTGCTCCCAGTCCGACTCGTGGTTCACCGACGCGTAGGAGTCGTTGTACGGATAGAAGAACCAGTACTGGATGTCGTAGCCGCCCGCGACGAGCGCGCTCTTCTTCGAGTGCACGTACACCTTCCACGCGGTGGACGGGGCCCCGTTGTGCACGGCGTCGTCCGGCGGCTGGAGGAAGAACTCCTTCCGCGACGTGTTCGAGTAATAGACGGTGCTGGTGTGGCCGCAGAACGTGCCTTTCGTCGCATGGGACTGCGTGGAGAGGTTGCTCTGCGTGGGCGCGGCGAGCGCGAGCACCTGGCAGTCCGGGCACCCCGAGTGGTCGAAGCGCATGTGGACGCGGGCCAGGTACCAGTCCACGTTGGCCGGCCGCGCCCAGTCGATGGTGCTCGGGGCCAGCCGCACCTCGGGCGCGAACTTCGCGGCGAGCTGGTCCTCGAAGGCATCGTCGATGCCGTCCAGGTCCACGTCGGTGATCAACGCGTCCGTGCGCTCGCCGAGCGTGGCCTCCTCTTCGACGAGGGGGCCGCACGAGGCGAGCGTCAGGGTGGTGAGCAGCAACAACCGTCCGGTTCGCATGGGGGAGTCTCCAGACCGCCGGGGCTCATCCCCGGCTCGGGATTCCCATATTCACGCAAAACGGGAAAATAGGGAAAGGCTCACTCCTCTTCGCCGTCACCCAGCAACTGGGCGATGCCGGTACCGGTGCCGGTGCCTTCCGAGAGGCGGCGGACGCTGGAGAGGTGGTGCAGGAGCAGGCCGCGGTTGTCGCCGACGGCGAGGTTCTGCATCTCCAGGGCGCCGATGCGGTCCTCCGGGGTGAAGGCGCTGGCGACCTTCTCCATGGAGAGCTTGTCGGGGTCGTAGGCCATGTGCTCGGCCTGGGTGTCCAGCAGGGTGTAGTCGTCGCCGCGGCGCAACTCCAGGGTGACGCTGCCGGTGATGCTGGGAGCCACCCACCGGGTGAGCGAGTCCTTGAGCATGAGGGCCTCGGGATCGAACCACTTGCCCTCGTAGAGGAAGCGGCCGAGGCGGCGGCCCAGGGTGAAGTAGAGGTCCGTGGTGGACTCGTTGTGGATGGCCGACAGGAGGCGCTCGTAGACGATGTGGAGCAGCGCCATGCCGGGAGCCTCGTAGATGCCGCGGCTCTTGGCGTCGATGACGCGGTTCTCGAGCTGGTCGCTCATGCCCAGGCCGTGGCGCCCGCCGATGCGGTTGCACTCCAGGAAGAGTTCGAAGAGGGAGGGGAAGCGCTTGCCGTTGAGGGAGACGGGGAGGCCCTGGGCGAACTCCACGGTGACGCGCTCGGGGCGGATGTCCACCTCGGGGCGCCAATGGGCCACGCCCATGATGGGCTCCACGATGTTCATGCCCTTGTTGAGGTGCTCCAGGTCCTTGGCCTCGTGCGTGGCGCCGAGCACGTTGGCGTCGGTGGAGTAGGCCTTCTCGGTGCCCATCTTGTAGGGCATGCCGATGGAGACGAGGAACTCGCTCATCTCCTTGCGGCCACCGAAGGCGTTGACGAACTCCGGGTCCAACCAGGGCTTGTAGATGCGCAGCTCCGGGTTGACGAGGATGCCGTAGCGGTAGAAGCGCTGGATGTCGTTGCCCTTGTGGGTGCTGCCATCACCGAAGACGTTCACCGAGTCCTCGCGCATGGCGCGGACGATGGCGGTGGTGGTGACGGCGCGGCCCAGGGGCGTGGTGTTGAAGTACTTCTTGCCACCGACGGACAGGTGGAAGGCGCCGCACTGGATGGCGACGAGACCCTCGCGAACCATGGCCTCGCGGCAGTCCACGAGCCGGGCCTGTTTCGCACCGTGCGTCATGGCGACGGGCGGGATGTCCGCGGGGTTCTTCTCGTCGGGCTGGGCGAGGTCGGCGGTGTAGGCGTACACCTCGAGACCCTTGCGGGACATCCACGCCACGGCGGCGCGGGTGTCGAGACCACCCGAGAAGGCAAGACCAATCCGGGTACCAGCGGGGGGCAGCGAACGATAGATGCGGCTCATGGCGCGGTGCGTGGTAACACGGAACAGCCCGGACGTCCCGCGTCACGTGCAGGGGATATGCGCTACGGTGGGGCTGTCCATGACGGCCTTGATATCCGCCAGAGGCAGAGCCACGACCGCCCTGCTCGTCCTCCTCTGCCTGTCACCCCTGCCGGGACTGGCGTCATCGCCAACGGCGATGACCCGCCTCCCCTCGCTCGTGCTCAGCAACCCTCCCTTGCCTGGAGACGAGTCGATCCGGGCCCGGCTCAAGGCCTGCATCCTCGCGGGGGACCTCCACTGCATCGTCGACAAGTACCTCCTGCTCAAGGACATCGGCCGGGTACCGGGCTGGCTGGTGGCGTTCCAAAACGCCTTCGCTGTCGCCAACCGGAGGGCGGGTGAGTGCGAGAAGGTCGCAAGGAGCATCCATGAAGGACTGACTCGGCTCGGACAGAATCCGGAGTATTTTCGGTTCAGCGTCCAAGGCAATACGCGGCTCTTGAGTTTCGATGAGCTCGCAAGAGGAGTCCTGGTCAGGAGCCATCAACTCTCGACGACGGGAAAGCATCTGGCCGTGAAGCTTGGGGACAAGGTCATCGACGCATACACGGGTCCTGCCGGCCTGCCCCTTTCCGAGTACCTGACCCGGCTGAACACAGCGTCCACGAGTCGCGTGGTCTACGAGGTGACACAAGCACCATGAGTGAGAAGAAGCTCGGCAAGATAGAGCCGCTCCCCGAGGAGTGGCGCGGGCGTGGCGTGGGGCTCATGGATGCGCTGCTCTACGCACGAAAACGAATCCTCGAGAAGAGAGGCCTCTGGTCCGTGACAGGGGGCGACACGATCGACTCGCTCCTGTCCTTCACCATCGGATGGGCCTCCAACACCCAATTCAACGGCGGCAATGATCAAGAATGGCAGGACTTCTTGGACTGGCTCGACGCGGTGAAGCACGAAATGCCGTATGAGGGCTGGCACGTGAAGTACCTGCGCGACTGCGGCGGAGATCACGAACGCGCAGCCCTGAAATTCCTCGACTTCGCCGCGGAGTTCGTCGCCCTGCGGCGCAAGACGCCAGATTCTCAAGGGCCGGGATGAACGCGCGAACCGCTGTCCCGCTGATGACGGGCATTCCGTCTCCTGTAGCGGAAACCCCTCAACTCGGACGCACATCCCCCCCCGGCTTCGGGTAGTGTCGGCGTGGCGAAATCTTCGAGGAAACACATGTCCCGTACCATTCGTGCCCCCCGCGGAACCGCCCTGTCCTGCAAGGGCTGGGTCCAGGAAGCCGCCCTCCGGATGCTGATGAACAACCTGGATCCCGACGTGGCCGAGCGCCCCGAGGACCTGGTCGTCTACGGCGGCATCGGCAAGGCCGCCCGTGACTGGAACTCGTTCGACCGCATCGTCGACGGCCTGCGCCGCCTCACCGATGAGGAGACCCTGCTCGTCCAGTCCGGCAAGCCCGTGGGCATCCTCCGCACCCACCCGGACGCCCCCCGCGTCCTCATCGCCAACTCCAACCTCGTGGGCCGCTGGGCCAACTGGGACCACTTCTTCGAGCTCGAGAAGAAGGGTCTCATGATGTACGGCCAGATGACCGCCGGCTCGTGGATCTACATCGGCACCCAGGGCATCCTCCAGGGCACCTACGAGACCTTCGCCCAGGCCGGCCGCATCCACTTCGGCTCCGATGACCTCTCCGGCCGGCTGGTCCTCTCCGGCGGCCTCGGCGGCATGGGCGGCGCCCAGCCCCTGGCCGCCACCATGAACAACGCCGTCTTCCTCGGCGTGGAGATCGATCCCACCCGCGCCCAGCGCCGCGTGGAGACCCGCTACCTGGACGTCATCGCCAAGGACCTCGACGAGGCCATCTCCCTGGCCAAGGAGGCCCAGCAGAAGCGCGTGGGCCGCTCCATCGGCATCATCGGCAACGCGGCCCAGGTGTTCCGCGAGTTGTACCGCCGCGGCATCAAGCCGGACCTCGTCACGGACCAGACGAGCGCGCATGATCCGCTCAACGGCTACATCCCCGCGGACATGACCCTGGAGTCCGCGGCCGAGCTGCGCCAGAGAGATCCCAAGGGCTACGTGGAGAAGGCCCGCCAGTCCATGTCCATGCAGGTGGAGGCCATGCTGGACTTCGCGAAGGCCGGCAGCCACGTCTTCGACTACGGCAACAACATCCGCGCCCAGGCACAGCTCGCCGGCCTGGAGAACGCCTTCGACTTCCCCGGCTTCGTTCCGGCCTACATCCGCCCCATGTTCTGCGAGGGGCTCGGGCCCTTCCGCTGGGTGGCGCTCTCGGGAGACCCCGAGGACATCCGCCGCACCGACGAGGCCGTGCTGAAGCTCTTCCCCCAGAAGGAGTCGCTGCGCCGCTGGCTCACCCTGGCGCGCGAGCGCATCGCCTTCCAGGGCCTGCCCGCACGCATCTGCTGGCTGGGCTACGGCGAGCGTGCCAAGGCCGGCCTGCGCTTCAACGAGATGGTGCGCAAGGGCGAGGTGAAGGCCCCCATCGTCATCGGGCGTGATCACCTGGACTGCGGCTCGGTGGCCTCGCCCAACCGTGAGACGGAGTCCATGAAGGACGGCACGGACGCCGTGGCCGACTGGCCCATCCTCAACGCCCTGGTGAACGCGGTGAACGGCGCCTCGTGGGTGTCCTTCCACCACGGCGGCGGCGTGGGCATGGGCTACTCGCTGCACGCCGGCCAGGTCATCGTCGCCGATGGCACCCCCGAGGCCGCCCGCCGCATCGAGCGCGTGCTCACCTCGGATCCCGCCATGGGCGTGCTGCGCCACGCCGACGCCGGCTACCCCGAGGCCGTCGAGGTCGCCCGCGACCGCGGAGTCCGCATCCCTGGCATCACCGAGTGACGCATGGAAACCCTGGAGCTGCTGATCCGCAACACCTCCGAGGTGCTCACCGTGGAGGGCTCCCACCAGGAGCCCGCTGAACGGGCCCTCACGCCCCAACCCAACGCCTGTGTCGGCGTGCGCCGGGGAAAGGTCTGGTACGTGGGCCCCGAGGGCAGCCTGCCCAAGGGGGCCGTGGGCCCCTCCACCCGGGTGCTGGACGCCCACGGCCAGTTCGTGGGCCCCGGCTTCGTGGATCCGCACACCCACGCCGTCTTCGCCGGTGAGCGCGCCGCCGAGTTCGACCTGCGCAACCAGGGGGCCACCTACCTGCAGATCGCCCAGGCCGGCGGTGGCATCGCCAACACCGTGCGCGCCACCCGCTTCGCCAACGAGGAGGATCTCATCCGGCTCGCCCTGCCCCGCCTCCAGCTCATGCTGGAGTACGGCATCACCACCGCCGAGGTGAAGAGCGGCTACGGCCTGTCGCTCCAGGACGAGCTGAAGATACTCAAGGTGGTGCAGCGGCTCTCCACCCTCCAGCCCCTGGAGCTGGTGCCCACGCTCATGTGCGCCCACGCCGTGCCCGAGGAGTACCGGGAGTGGCGCGAGGCCTACATGGATCTCTGCATCAAGGAGATCATCCCCGCGGTGGCCGAGCAGGGGCTGGCGCGCTTCTGCGATGTCTTCGTCGAGCAGGGCGCCTTCTCCCACGCGGAGGCCCGGCGGATTCTCGGGGCCGCCAAGAAGCTGGGGCTGAAGCCGCGGCTGCACGTGGACCAGCTCACCGCCGGGGGAGGCGCCGAGCTGGCGGCCGAGCTGGGCGCCGCCACCGCGGACCACCTGGAGAACGTGAGCGACGCGGGCATCCGCGCCCTCGCCGAGGCCGGGGTCACCGCCGTCCTCGTCCCCACCGCCACCCTCTTCCTGCGCGTGCGGCCCTATGCCCCCGGCCGCAAGCTGCGCGACGCCGGCGTCAACGTGGCGCTCGGCACCAACCTCAACCCCGGCTCCGCCATGAGCGAGAACCTCCCCCTCGCCCTGGGGCTCGCCTGCCTGGAGAACGGGCTGACGGCCGCCGAGGCCTACTGGGCCGCCACCCGCGGAGCGGCGCTGGCACTTGGTTTGAACACATACGGCCGGATTACCGTGGGAGATCCAGCAAACATTGTCGTTTTTTCGTGCTCAAACTATCGTCACCTGCCCTACCACCTGGGAATCAACCACGCGCGGATAGTGATTAAAGATGGCCATGTGGTGGTAGAGAGCGAGCGGGCCCTCTGTTCGTGACATCCAGCGGACAGCAGTGGCATGGCGGGACTTCCCGCCAGGGCCGGCCGTTATAAACAGACAAGAAGACCATGTGCCGTCTATTTGGCTTCCGCTCCGCTGTTCCCGCCGCCGTCCATCCTTCGCTCGTGACGGAGAAGAACTCTCTCGTCCAGCAGTCGAGGGAGCACAAGGATGGCTGGGGTATCGCCTCGTACGAAACAGGTGAGCACCCCCTCGTCGCCCACGGGCTCGGGCCGGCCTACTGCGATCCTGACTTCGAGCGGGTGAGCAGCCGGGTGTCCTCCCGCACAGTCGTCGCGCACCTGCGCCTGGCCTCCGTGGGCAAGGTGGAGAGGCGCAACGCCCACCCCTTCCTCCACGGACGCTGGTGCTTCGTGCACAACGGCACGGTGAAGAACTTCGTGCAGCACCAGGCCGAGGTGGAGTCGCTCATCCGTCCGGATCTGCTCGCGAACATCCAGGGCGCCACGGACTCGGAGCGCTGCTTCTATCTCTTCCTCACCCGGCTGGCGCGGCTGCAGTCGCTGGATGGGCGGGCGTGCGTGGAGAAGGTGGCCTGCGCGCTGGCGGAGACGATGGGGCTGGTGTCGGCCATCACGGACGTGCCGGGAGAGCTGCGCTCGTCGATGAACTTCCTCGTGACGAACGGGGACGTGATGGTGGCGACGCGGCGCAACCGCACGCTCTTCCTGTCGGACACGGCGCCCGAGACGGGCAAGCGCCCGCACCGCCCGCACGAGGGGCCGCCCAAGCCGGGCACGCAGCTGGAGCAGTTCGTGCTCGCCAGCGAGCAGCTCTCGGGCGAGGACCACTGGCACCTCATCGACGAGGAGAACATCGTCGGGGTGAACAGCGGCCTCGTCCTGCACCGCTGGAACGTGCAGGACTTGTGCACCCAGACGCCCTGAGCGTCAGGGATGGACGTGGAGCCTCCGGGATTCGAACCCGGGGCCGCTCATCGCCACCCCTGTGATGCCGTCATTTCCGGGCTGGAACGTCCGGAGGTGAATGAAGCGCGCGCTTCTCCGTCCTATGCTGCCCCTCACATGCCCCGAAGCACCGGGCAGGAGAGGCGCATGAGCACGAGACGCACCCCCATTCCGGTCCGCCTGCGGCTACAGGCCCTCACCACCCTCATCGCGGTGCTGACGAGCGGGTGCCTCGGCCACCACTATGAGATTTCGCGCCCGGAACTGGAGCGGCTCGTGAACGAGCCTCCGCAGACGCGCGGCCAGCACGTGTATGCCGTGCAGCAGTTCTCGACGGAGGCGGAGCCGCAACCGGCCGCGCCCTGGTATCCCCCCCCGGGTGAGCCGCCGCCGCCGGGCTACTCGGTGGGCCTGCACGGCTACTGGGTCCCCGACTTCTACATCGACTTCGGCACGCCCTATTACCAGCCGCCCGTCTACACGCGGCCCGCCGTGCACGATGCGTCGCCCGTCTCCGGAAGCGTGTCCGGCGGTGGATCGACCGGGAACGGCTCGTCCTCGTCCTCCGGCTCCGGAAACATCGGCAATGTGGGCGAGGCCATCGTGGTGGTCGTCATCGTGGGTATTGGGGTCGGCCTCGCGCTCGCCGCCACCGAGGGCGCTCGCTACGAGGGCTCGGTCGCCGTGCATCCGCAGCACCCGGTGCACCTCTGGCACCGCCACGGTGGACAAAGCACCGTCCAGCTCGACCAGCTCACCCCCGGCCATTTGAGGGATGTCGAGCGGGCCACGCTGTCGGGCCGAGAGGGCGCTGGCATGTGGCTGCGCGGAGCCGCGCCGCTCAATCGCGCGGGTTTCTCGTACCAGTTCGGCGCTGGCGAGGACCAGCTCGCGCTGCCCGGTGGGCTCAACCCGCGGAGCCTCGGTTTCCGCTTCGCGCTCGGCTACTACCCCTTGAAGCAGTTCGGCCTCCTCGCCGACTCGCGCCTGCAGACCGGAGATTTCAACGGCGGCGGCTTCTACAGCGTGCGCCTCGGCCTGGAGGCCCAGTGGTACCCCCTCGCCTTGTGGCGCCTGCACCTGGGCCCCTTCGTCGGCGGTGGCCAGTCGTGGTCCGCCTCGGCGGGCGGGGCCCTGCCCATCACGAGTGGGCAGCGGCCCTATGTCTCCTTCGGCGCGATCGCGGAGCTCGAACTGGCCACGCGCCTGGGGCTCACCTTCCGCTGGACCCAGGACTGGCTGCCCACCGCCGCCGGGGACACCCGCGGCTTCATCAGCTCGTGGTCGGTGGGGCTCTCCGTCTACTGAGCGCGCGTCAGGGATTTCACTGAGGGCCCTGACCCGGCTCGCCCCAGCGGGCCACGGTGGCGGTCACCGTCATGTCGCCGTCCACCCGGAAGGTGTGGCGAGGCACCGATGTGCCCTCCGCGGAGAGCTCGGGACGCCAGGCCTCGTCCACCCAGAGCTCGAACGAGACTTCCGCGCCCACCGGGAGGCGCACCGAGCCCATGTAGTGCGCCCCGTAGCGGCGCAGCCGGAAACCCGGCGCCGTATCGCCCCCGAGCGATGGCGCCGAGCCCACCAACGTGACGACCACGTCGGGCGGGGTGTCCGAGGGGACCTTCACGTCGAAGGAGACGGTGGCGTGGGGATAGGACGGAGGGGGCGGCTCGATGGCGCCACACCCCGCCAGCACCACGCAGACCAGCGGGACGAGCAGGAAGCACTTCACAGTGTGGGAGAGGCTCATGGGACGAAGGATAGACCCGGAGCGAACCTCCCAGGATTGCGAGCGGGGGGACGACCCTCACCCCAGCCCTCTCCCAGGGGGAGAGGGGGCTTTACGATGTTCGCCACTCAGCGATCGGCGGGCAGCCACGCCTTCAGCAGCTCCGCGGGCCGCGCGCCCCAGGCCTCGGCCACCAGCTCGCGCGATTCCTCGCCCGCGTCCCGGAGGGTGATGCGCAGGTACTCGCGAGGCGCGGCCTGGGGAACCCTGTCCAGCCACTCCACCAGCACCGCGCCGTCCCCACCGTCCACCAGGTCCAGGAAACCCGTGGCGTACAGCTCGTCGTAGTCGGCCAGCCGGTAGAGGTCCGCGTGGTAGAGCGGCAGTCGGCCCTTGTATGGGTAGACGATGGCGAAGGTGGGGCTGGCCACCTCCGAGCGAGAGACCTCCGCGCCCTCGGCCACGCCACGCACGAGGTGCGTCTTTCCCGCGCCCAGGTCCCCCACCAGTCCCACGAAGTCCCCCGGCTGGAGCAGCTGTCCGAGCCGCAAGCCCAGGCGGTGGGTCTCCTCGGGCGAGCCCGACAGCAACGAGCGGCTCAGCGTGGTCGTGCTCATCGGTTCCACCTCGTCCACACGTTGCACAGGCCCTTGGCCACGTCCGTGGCGATCAGTCCCAACTGGCCGCGCCGGGCCACCATCAGGTCCGCCGACAACCCGTGCGCATACACCGCCGTCCACGCCGCCTCGGGGAGTTTCAGGCCCTGGGCCAGCAGGGCGCCCAGTAGACCGCTCAGCACGTCGCCCATGCCCCCGGTGGCCATGCCCGGGTTGCCCGTGGGGTTGACGTACACGGTGCCATCCGGGTGCGCGATGAGCGTCCGCGCGCCCTTGAGGACCAGCGTCACCTCGTGCGTGGTGGCGAAGTCCCGGGCCACCTCCACGCGGGCCTTCTGCAGGTCCTTCGTGGGCACACCGGTGAGGCGCGACATCTCGCCCGGGTGCGGGGTGAGCACCAGCGGCCCCTTCGCCCGGCGGAGCACCTCCAGGTCCGTGGCGACGGCATTGAGTGCGTCCGCGTCCAGCACGACGGGCACGTCCACGCGCGGGAGCAGCGCCCCCAGCAGCTTCAACGTCTCGTCGCCGCGGGGGATGCCCGGGCCGATGACGAGCACGTCCTTCTTCTCCGCCGCCTCCAGCAGCGGCTCCAGGTCCGCCATGCCGAGCGGCCCCCGGTTCTCCAGCGGCCAGCCCATCACCTCGGGCGCGTGGCCGAGCACGGACTCCACCACCTCGGAGCGGGTGGCCACGGTGACGAGCCCCGCGCCGCCACGCAGCGCTCCCAGGGCGGACATGGCCGCCGCACCGGACTTGCCGTGGCTGCCGGCCACCACCAGCACGTGCCCGTAGCTTCCCTTGTGCGTGTCCGAGCGGCGCGGAGCAATGGCCCCTCGCGCGTCGGACTCCTCGACGACGTACAGCTCCCGGCCGGCCTGGGGCGTGACGGCCTCGGGAGGAATGCCGATGTCCACGCACCGCAAGTCGCCGCACAGGGTGGCGCCGGGCTCCAGCACCTGGCCCTGCTTGAGGAAGCCGAAGGTGACGGTGATGTCCGCCTCCACGCAGGGAGAGAAGGGCTCGCCGGTGTCCGTGTGCAGCCCCGAGGGGATGTCCGCGGCCACCACCTTCGCCCCGGCCGCGCGCCAGCGGAGCATGTGCTGGATGGCCTCGGCGAACTCCCCGGCCGGGGCCCGGGTGAGCCCCGTCCCGAAGAGCGCGTCCACCACCACGTCCCCTGCCCTCGCCTCCACCTCGCCGGGCGGCTGGGGATGCTGAAGCCCGTAGGGTTCCAGCGCATGCAGGTTTCGATGGGACTCGGGCGTCAGCTTCGTCCGGTCTCCCACCAGCACCAGCGTCACCGGCAGCCCGGAGATGTGGAGGAAGCGCGCCGCCACCAGCCCATCCCCCCCGTTGTTACCGGGCCCGCACACCACCACGTACCGTGAGCCCGGGCTGCCCAGCTCGCGCGCCGCGTCCGCCAGCCACCGGCCGGCGTTCTCCATCAGCAGGGGGGAAGGCATGCCGAAACGGGACTCGGCGGCCTGATCGGCCGCGCGCATCCGGGCGGCGGTGAGGGCACGGCGCATGGCTCAGCTCCTCTCCTGCAGAATCACCGTCGCGGCGGCGACTCCCGCGTCATGGGTGAGCGCGAGGAAGGCCTCCGCGCCCCGCTTCTCCATCTCCGCGAGCGCCACCCCCGAGAGGCGGAAGCGGGGCGGACCGCCCTCGCGCACCA
>DASQMW010000290.1:0-3025 GCA_035645295.1 Archangium sp. | reverse complement strand
CCATACCGACGCATGAAGGCTGACTGCGTCCCTCCCTCCGCCTTCCACGCGCGCACCACCTCCGCGGCTACCTCGGCTGTCCACCGCGGCTGCCGCGCGGCGGCCAACCACGCGGGCTCTATCTTCGTCGTCACTGCCTGGATGGTCGTCATCATGCCGCGCACCCTGCGGCACCTCGCTCACCGCCACCACATGGCAGGACCGGTCGGATACGGTGCAAGGGCTCGACCTCGGGGACCGCGACGAGGCAGGTGCTGTAGGCCGACGCGGGTTCCAGGCCCTTGAGGCCGAAGAAGTGCAGTTCGAAGCCGCCGCGGCGCACCACCGCGTACGGGTTCGGCCTGGCCTGCTGGTACGTCACCTCGAAGCCGAGGGCCCGGTAGAAGTCGAGCGTCTCGTCTAGCGAGACACAGGGGAGCAGGGGAATCGTCGTCTCAGTCGCCATGGGCACCTCCTGTCCGTGCGTCGTCGTGGGCTGCTGAGGCGGCTTGCGCCTCCAGGCGCTCGTGGACCTGTCGCAGGCCGCTCACCGCGGCCCGCAGGCTCTTCAGGTCCACCTCCGCACCAAGCTGGTTCGCCCACGCCGCGTGGCGCGCCTCAAGCTTCCGGAGCGCCTCGCGCCCCCGGGGCGTCAGCGCGATGAGCTTCGCGCGGCGGTGATGCGGGTTGGGGAGGTACTCGACGAAGCCATCGCGCTCCAGCGCGTCGGCGGTCTGCTGCACGCTCTGCCGCGTCAGGCCCATGAGGCGGGCCACGTTCGCGACGGGCGCGGGCTCGTGGTCCACCACGCCGAGCACCTGCCAGCGCGCGCTGCTCAGGCCCACGGGCTCGCTCAGCCGGTCTCCCGCCTCGAGCGCGAGCCCGTTGACGCGGAACACCTCCAGCATCAGCTCGGTGAACAGCTCTCCCGCCGCCGTTGGCTTGTCCATGGACAGGGATTTTCCATCATGACAGTTGCCTGTCAGTCTGGTGCCGACCGGGTCCGTGTGCCCGGCGCTACACCGGGGCGGGCGCCTCCGGTTGTTTCAGCACCCAGTCGATGAAGGCCCGCGCCGCCGGACGCAGCCTCCGGTGGGAGGGGTACACCACGGAGTCGCCGGGGCGCGCGGGACCGCTTCACCCTCCAGCAGCAGAGCCGGGACGTCCGGGTGGCCAACGACAAGCTCTACACCCGCCCCGCCCCGCGCCCCGAGCCCTTCATTCCTCCCCAGCGTCAGGCCGTCGCGCTGAACCTGCCGCCGAAAGAGGACGGCGCCTCCGAGCAGAGGGAGTAGGAGCCTGCCTCGAAGATTGGATGGAGGACATCCCCATCCACATTGCGTTCCCGGCCCGGCGGGACGTGCGTATGTAGCTCCCATACCCGAGGAGTCGACGCGACATGACGGCGGAAGAGCTCAAGTTGATGCTCATGCAGTCTCCCGTGGGGTTCTCCATCCTGCGCGGGCGCGAGCTGGTCTTCGAGTTGGTGAATGAGCCCTACGCGGAGCTCTCCGGACGCAAGCTCTCCGAGCTCATAGGGCGGCCCTACCGCGAAGCGTTCCCGGAGCTCGCGGGCTCCGGCACCTACGAGATGCTCGAGCGCATCTTCGACACCGGCGAGGGCTTTTCCAGGCGGGAATACCTTGTCCGGCTGCTACGCGGCGGTGTGATGCGCGACTGTTACTTCGACTTCAGCGTGCAGCCCACCCGGGACCCCCAGAGCGGCGCCATCACCGGTCTGGTGGGCATCGCGAGCGACGTGACGGAGCTTGTCTCTCGTCGGCGTGACGCGGAGTCCATGGCCGAGCGCCTCAGGGCAAGCGAGGAGCGCTTCCGCGGCGCCCAGGAGACGTCTCTCGATGCCTTCATGGCGCTTCGGAACGTGAAGGACACGCAGGGGCGCGTGGTGGACTTCGACGTCCTCTTCCAGAACGAGGCGGGTATCCGCATCACTGGGGTGGACGTGAGCGCCTCGGGGCCGCGGCGCATGAGCGAGGCTTTCCCGGGCCTGCCGAGCACCGAGCTGTGGGGGCTCTACCTCCGCACTGCGGAGACGGGAGAGCCCTTCCAGGTGGAGTTCGTCTACCAGAAGGATGGGCTCGACGGCTGGTTTCGCATCATCGGCAGCAGGGTGGGGGACGGCGTCGCCATCTCCTTCTCGGACATCACCGAGAAGAAGCGGATGGAGCAGACCGAGCGCGAGGCGCGCGAGCGCGCCGAGTATCTCGCCGCCGATATCGAGCAGCAGTGCCGGGAGATGGAAGCCGAGCTGCTCAAGCTGCGCGCGGAACGTGATGCGGCCAGGGCTCGGGTGATGGAACTGGAGCGCACGCGCGCCGTATGAGCCGTCCTCCAGAACACTGGGAGCGCGTCGCGCTCGAGAAGCTCACCCGGGTGCTTGGCGAGGGTCCCGGAAGGGCGCTCTACGCCACCGGGCTGAGTGAGCTCAGGATGAGTTCCGTGAGGTCCGCCAACGAGCTGCACCGGCTGGCGCAGTGGCTGACGCGCCAGCCCGGCTTCGCGGCGGCCGTGGGAGGCTTGCTGAGCGTCCACGCCGTCATCCACGGCGCGTCGTCCGTGTGAGTGACTGCGCCGGCCGGCCTTCCACGGCGCCCTCGGGAAGGCAGGCCCGCACGCGTCGCCTGATCGCCAGGGACCGCTGCTGCGGGGACCCGAAATGGCCGCAGTTTCGCGCCAGGGGCGAGCGCCTCGTTGAAGCGCGACCAACCCTGGAGTTCTTTGCGGTGCAGGGCTTTCATGGCGCCCCGCCTGCCCGCAGGGCTGGCCGCCGGAAAGCGCCAAACAGGTGGACGTCTCCCCGTCGTGCGAAGCCGCAGCGCTGTGGCGCCACTCTGTCTTCCCTGCACCCTGCCCTATGGGGCGTCGCCCCTGGAGGGTCCCGTGTGCCCCGAGGTGGGCGGGCGCGCCGGTGGGAAGGCGGGGCCGTAACACTCGCCTTTGTAGACGTAATAATCGAAGTTCGCGTCACAATCCTTCACGCTCAGGGCCACCTTCGTCCAGCACCCGCCATTGATAGGAATCTGCA
>DASQMW010000289.1:0-18426 GCA_035645295.1 Archangium sp. | reverse complement strand
ATGCGGGCGTACGTTTCTGATGCGGCCTGAGTCTTGAGCAAACCCAAGCTAAATCAGGGCGTTACGCCCGCAACCGCCCTCCTTCTCCTCTCTCCCGATGAATAATCCGGGCTAGCCTGCACGCCCGCCTCTGGAGTGCCGCGTGCGTCCTGGTCCCTGCCTCCTGCTCCTCCTGCTGCTCTCCACACCGGCCGCCGCTCGGGATGGCTCCGGTGGGCGGGCGTTCCAGTTGCGCACGCTCGTGGCCCCCGCGCGGCCCGCCGGGGTTCCGCCCCTGGAAATCCATGCCTCGGCGGGCCTGACCACGCTCGTCGAGTTCGACTCCTCCCTCGATGCCGGGGCCGTGGCGCTCGCGCGGGAGGGAGGCCCCCTCCAACTGGCCCGTCTGGGCGACGGCTCGCTCGTCGTGGCCCTCACCCGGAATCTGGCGCCGGGCGAGCAGGTGCCGTTCACCGTGGCCCTCGCGCCCGGCGCCGAGCCCCTCCGCTTCGTGGTCGTCACCCGGCGCGAGGTGGTGGACCTGCGGGTACACGTGGCCCGTGCCCCTCACTCCGCCGCGGAGGACGCGGCGGAACACGTGGCCCGCGCTCTCCTCGCAGGGCCGGAGGCGCGGATCATGCTCGCCCTGCCCCAGGAAATGAGGGAGCGCGGCACGCCGGGCGCCCGGGCGCGGATTCAATCCGTGGTCTGGATGGGCCAGCGCCTGTTCGCCATCGCGGTCGTGGGGGGCCAGAAGAGAGGCATTGCCCCTGAGAAGCCGGTGCAGGCACGGCTGCGGACGACGCTCGCGGATGGAGTGCTCATGGAATGGCCCGTGCGGCTGTTGCCGGGTCCGGTTCTCGCCATGAGACAACTCCACGTCCTCACCAGCCTGCTGCCGGAGGGGGCGTCGGGGCTGGAAGTCGCGCTGGATGCGGAGGACTCGCCCGGAGACTTCCAACCGCTTCCCCAGTCCACGATGGATGAAGCTCTATGAGACGCCCGCGGCATCCGAACCAGCTCCGCGCGGGAGACCGGGTGCGGGACTTCCGCATCGTGCACCGGTTGGGGGTGGGCGGCTTCGCCTTCGTCTTCCTGGTGGAACGCGGGGGTCTCCGCTCCACGCTGAAGATGGCCGCCCGGCCACCCTCGCGCGAGGACGAGGACCGGGTGGATGACTGGATGCGCCGCGAGAGGGTCTCGCTGGAGTGCGTGGAGCATCCCCACCTGCTGCCCGTGACGGAGTGGGGCCGGTGGCCCGACCAGGAGACGGGCTATGCCTACTTCGTCATGCCCTACGTCCCCGCAAGCACGTTCCACGTGTGGCGCTGGCGCGAGCGGGCCTCGCTGTACCGGACCGTGGGCGTGTTGTGCGAGCTGTTGAAGCCGCTGGAGGCCCTGCACGAGCGCGGTGTGTGCCATCGAGACCTGAAGGCGGACAACGTCCTGGTGCGCGAGGGTGATGACACGCCCTTCCTCATCGACTTTGGCGCGGCCCACCTGCCCTGGGCGCCCACCCTGACGGAGGGCCTGGCGCCGGGGACGCTCTACTGCCAGCCGCCCGAGGCCATCGCCTTCCTGTTCACCGAGGCCGCGCGCCAGGGCTCGCGGCTGGAGGCCCGGCCCGCCGCGGACCTGTATATGTTTGGCGTGCTGCTGTACGAGGTCCTCACGGGCTGCCGTCCCATCAACTCCCGGTGGACGCTGGAGCAGTCGCTGGTGGCCATCGCCACGACGCCGCCCCTGGAGCCCGGCCTGCTCGCGCCCGAGGCGCCCGCCTCGCTGTGCGCCCTGGCCCTGAGGCTGCTGGAGAAGGAGTCGGAGCAGCGTCCTCCGAGTGCCCGCGCAGTGCGCGAGGAGTTGGAGCGGTGGAGGAAGCAAGAGGGGCACCTGGCGGCCTGGATGGCACCCGCGAAGCATCCCTCCGAACTCACCTGGGTGAAGGAGCGCTTCCCGGACGTGGACGTGCTGGAACTGGCGCGCGAGGAGCCACCCCCGCCCGCGAGACCGTCCCTGTCTGGGAAGAAGATGCTTGGGGTTGCCTGTGCCCTGGGGCTGGTGCTGCTCGGGTTAGGGTGGATGCTTCTCCGCGTGGCACCTGTCCCCCAGCGGGAGAAAGGAACGCAGTCCGTGCCCACCCACTCCACCGAAACGTCCATCGCTCCATCCATCCCGGCGCCCGAGTCCTCGGGGCCGTGCCGGCTGCTCACCTCCGTGTTGGGAGCGGCCGCCGCGCAGCTCATCGGGTGTGCCACCACGCCCTCGCGGCCCGATCCCATCAGCTATCTCGAGCGCTGCCCGCCCGAGGCCCGGGCCACCCCCGTCAAGCTGGGCTTCATCCCCGAGGAGTACCCCATCTTCTTCCATGCCGGCTCTCCCGCGACGCCCGCCTCGGGCGAGCCCATCGAGGAGGGAGGCCCCATCAATCTCAAGCCCGGTCGCGTCTCCGTGTACTTCGTCGGCCTCCTGGAGGGGTACAAGGAGGTGGAGTACATGGCCTCCGGCGAGGTGGTGACGCTGCCGCACCGTGTCTACATCCAGTTCGACCGGCTCCACCTTCCGGATGGAAGCACGCTGCCCATCTGCGGCGTGGCCGTGGATGATCTGCACCAGTATGGCATTCCGACCTTCGCGAAGTTGCCCACGCGCGGCGTCACGGTGGACCCGGACAAGGTAGACAAGAGCCCTGGCAGCGTGGTGCTCGACGGCCCCCGATGGGAGTCGGTCCTGCAGTGGCCCGAGGGCCACCGCGTGCCGCGCATCCGCCTGGCCCCGCCCGACTGGCGCTGAGGTTTCCGGGGGGAAGTGCGCTTCGTCTACGTTCCTGGTTCAGGCCAACGCCACGGAATCCTGGCGCCGGAGCTGGTGGGGAAGCGCAGGGCGTATGATGCCGGGCCACACGGGGGCCTTGCCTCTTCGAGGAGAAGGACACATGCGCTGGCGACGGGTGTTCGCGTTCATGGTGTGGCTGGTGGTGGGGACGGGGTGCCCGGAGACCTGGAGGGAAGGCGGCACCATCGATCGGGCGATGGCGAAGGACCTCGCGGAGGAGATGCACCGGCACGACTGCCCCTTGAGTGAGGACGAGTGGAATGAAAGGTGTGCGATTCCTGCTCGGTGGGTGGATGAAGAGTGCCCTCATGCGTGTCAGTTCAGGGCCGACCCGTGATGCGTTGGCGCTCCCTTATGGCCCCGCTGCTGGGCCTCCTCCTGCTCCTGCCGCTGGCCTGGAGCCTCCATACGGCCATGCTGGGAGGATTGCGTCCGGTACCAGAAGCAAAGGTCGCCCCGATGCTCTCGCCCGGAGAGCGCCAGAGCCTGATGACCTACGAGCGTCCCTGCAAGGGCCGCAAGGATTGTGAGCCACCGCTCGCGTGCTTCTTCAACCCACGCTCGATGTGGATGTACTGCACCGACAGCCGGTGCATGACGGACCAGCACTGTACGGAGGACATGGTGTGCCGCACGGTGGAGCCGGTGCGGGGAGGTCCTCGGCTCCGCCAGTGCACGCTGGTGGGGGTGCGCAAGGAAGGCGAGCCCTGCGCGGACATGATGACTTCGCGTGAAGCGGCATGTGAACGGGGGCTCTTGTGTCAGGCGGAGCACTGCGGACGGCCGTGCCGGTTGGAAGAGCCCGGGACCTGTCCGGATGGCTTCTTCTGCCGCGAGGGCCTTGATGGTCCTTCCTGTCTGCCCACGTGTGAGGGCCGTGCATGTCCCGAGGGCCAGGACTGCGTCCGGCTCGAGGAGGGCGTGTCGGTGTGCGCGCAGGTGCATGGCCAGAGCTGCCAGCGGTTCCCCTGTCCTGAGGGGCAGAAGTGTTCCATCCGCAATACCTTCAGCCACCCGCACGAAGCCTGGGGGACGTGCATCCTCTACTGTGATGAGGCGAGCCCCTCTGCTTGTCCCGAGGGTTTCGTCTGTCAGACGGGTGCCTGCAGGAAGGCCTGTGACCCGGCCGCGCCCGGTGCCTGCGGCCCCCACTACAAGTGTCACCGCTACTCCGAGAAGTACGCCTGGACGTGCCAGCCGGACCTGTGAGGCGTGTTGGGAGCGGCCTCCGCACCGGCGAGGCGGTGACGCTGCCGCATCGAAGGCCGGCTCAAGGATCAGGAGCTGCTGAAATGAACCCAGGCTCCGAGCAGCATCCGGGCGGGCGCCACTACCCCGGAGGCCAACCCATGGGGCGTCCCCCGAGCAGGTGCAGGTGGATGTGGAACACCGTCTGTCCGGCATCGCGATGGGTGTTGAAGACGAGCCGGTAGCCGCTGTCGGCGAGGCCGCGCTGGCGGGCCAGCTTCGCGGCGGTGAGGTGCAGGTGGCCCACCAGCTCGCGATGCCCCACGGTGACGTCGTTCATCGTGGGGATGTGCTCGAGCGGGATGACGAGCAGGTGCGTGGGGGCCTGGGGGTTGATGTCCTCGATGGCCAGGCAGTGGTCATCCCGGTGGACGAGCCTGGCGGGGACATGGCCGTCGCGAATCTTGCAAAAGATGCAATCGGACATAGGCGGCCCGGCTTAGCAGCGCCGTGCCCAGGGGGAAATGGTCCGCGTGGGAAAACGTTGGCTCACGGAAGGCGTGAGGACCAGGCTGGATCCGGAGCGCAGCGGCCGTGAGGCAGGCGCACCAGGACGAAGGGGCCCTCGGAGGCCACCACCTCGCCGTTGGCCACGGCGCCCGACAGGGTGAGCACGTGGCTGTAGAGGCGGGACTCGCGCCCGGGACCGTGGTGCGCGTAGAGGGGCACGTCGCGGTGGAAGTAGCTGTAGCCGCCCGTCCAGGCCAGGTGGATTCCCTCCACCTTCAGGCCGCACACGTCCGGGAGCCGGCCGGCGGTGATGAGCAGGCGGTTGGCGGGGCCGAAGTCGTCCCAGGCGTTCTGGAGGGACTTCGCCCCCGGGTACTGTCCGAGGTCCCGGAAGGTGAGCCCCCCCATGCGCAGGCCGGAGAAGCCCGCCACCGCCACCACCACCAGCGGCAGGGCGAGCCGGACGGGGGAGGGCGGCAGGTGGCGCAGCACCGTGTCCAACCCCACGCCGGCGAGCGCGGCGAACAGGGGCAGGGAGGGCACGAGGAAGCGCAGCTCCTTGTGGGGCTGCAGCGCGTGGAGGAGGTAGAAGGCGGCGGCCACCCCGAACAGGCCCGGGGCCCGCCGCGCCGCGAACAGCGTCAGCACCGCCGTCACCAGGGTGACGCCCCCCATGGCCCGGAAGAGGACGCGGTTGTAGTAGCTGAAGGGCTCGGTGCCGAAGGTGGCGGCCCCGTTCTTCACGACGTTGAAGTCCAGGTACACCAGCGCCGAGTGGAACCAGCGCCCCCAGGTGAGCCGGTCGAGCAGTCCGAAGAGGAAGGCCCACCCGGCGAGCACGGCCAGCGCGTCGCGCGCGGCCCGCCAGTCGCGCCGTGCCGCCAGCACCGCGAGCAGGCCCACGCAGAAGACGCCATTCTGCAGGCGCAGCAGCACGGCGAGCCCCAGCAGCGAGGCCCCGGCCACCCCCGCGCGGCGCGAGGCCCCCGGCGCGAGCGCCAGCGCCAGTCCCAGCACCACCGGCAGCGCCGAGGCGTTCTCGCTCATGGCCCGGGGTGCGAAGTAGAGGGGCACCGCCGCGAGCGCGAAGAGCGAGGCCCCCGCCCCCGCGGCCAGCGGCGAGGCCCCGTACGCCCGCGCCAGCCGCCAGCTCCCCCAGGCGGTGGCGGCCCCCAGCAGCCCGAAGACGCTCCGCGTCACGCCCAGGTACCCCCGGGGCTCCTCCAGCCCCATCAGGGTGGACAGCTTGAACAGGGCCGCCACCAGCCCCGGCAGCGTCCAGTTGCGGGCCCCCTCGAGGAACTCCCAGGCCTGCATCCCGTAGCCGAAGACGAGCCGGTGGGCCGGCTCCAGGCTCTGGTAGATCTCATCCGGCCAGGACAGGCCGTCGTCCGTGAGTGCCAGCCACACTCGGAGTGCGGCTCCCACTCCGAGGATCAGGACGAGGATGGCTCGGGCGAGGAGCCGCTCGGCGGGCGCTTCGGAGGTGGGGAGGGAGGCGGACATGAGGGTTCACCACGCAAAAAGTCCGGCGGGTGATATTCCACCCTTGCCGATGAACTCAATCCGGGTCTCACAGCTCCTCGAGGATCGCGAGTACGACCTCCGGCTTACCCTGGTGGCGGGCGAGCGCGGGCTGCAGCGCCGCGTCAACTCCTCGCGCATCCAGAAGCCGGGGCTGGCACTCACGGGCTTCACCGAGCACCTCCACCCGAACCGGGTCCAGGTGTTCGGCAACACCGAGGTCTCCTACCTGCGCACGCTTCCCCAGGAGCGGCAGCGCGAGGTGCTGGACTCGCTCTTCCAGGAGGAGCTGGCCTGCGTGGTGGTGACCAAGGACATCGACCCGCCCCCCGCCCTGCTGGAGGCGTGCGAGAAGGCCGGGTTGACGCTGATGCGCACCCCGCTGCTCTCCAGCCAGTTCATCCAGCAGGTGCAGGCCTTCCTGGAGGAGGTCCTCACCGAGGCCAGCAGCCTGCACGGCGTGTTGATGGACGTGTTCGGCGTGGGCATCCTGCTGCTGGGCAAGAGCGGCATCGGCAAGAGTGAGATCGCCCTGGATCTGGTGATGCGCGGCCACCGGCTGGTGGCGGACGACATCGTGGACGTGACGCGGCGCCGGCAAGGCGTGGTGTATGGCGCGGGCAACCCCGTCATCCGCCACCACATGGAGATCCGCGGCCTGGGCATCATCAACATCAAGGATCTGTTCGGCGTGGCCTCGGTGCGCGAGCGCAAGAAGATCGAGCTCGTGATTGAGTTGCACGAGTGGGATCCGCAGCAGGAGTATGACCGGCTGGGCGTGGAGGACCGGTTCATGAACATCGTGGGCGTGGACATCCCGCTGTCGGTGGTGCCGGTGCGCCCCGGCCGCAACATGACCACCATCATCGAGGTGGCCGCACGCAACCAGCTGCTCAAGCAGCAGGGTCACCACTCGGCGAGGGAATTCGCCGAGCAGCTCAACCGCGCCATCGCCCAAGGGGCGATGCGCCGCTCCATGGGTGAGGAAGTCGAGTGAAAACGGCCCCCGCCAAGCACGTCGTCATCATCACGGGCATGTCCGGCTCGGGCAAGTCCACCGCCATCCGCGCGCTGGAGGATGTCGGCTTCTTCTGCATCGACAACCTGCCGGTGCTGCTGCTGCCCAAGCTGACGGAGCTGGCCGGCGGCGGCCAGTTCTCGCACCTGGCGCTGGTGGTGGACGCCCGCGAGGGCATCTTCCTGCACGACGCGCCGCGCGTGCTGGACGAGGTGCGCCGGGCGGGGCACCAGGTGGAGGTGCTCTTCCTGGACGCGAGCGACGAGAGCCTCATCCGCCGCTTCAGCGAGACGCGCCGCCGCCACCCGCTGGCACCCACCGGCAGCGTGTCCGAGGGCATCCATGCCGAGCGCGAGGCACTCAAGGATCTGCGGGAGCTGGCCGATCAGGTCATCGACTCCTCCGTGCTCAACGTGCACGACCTGAAGCGCATGGTGCAGGCGCGCTTCAACCCGGAGCCGGCGAGCGGGCCGTCGCTGTCCGTCATGTCCTTCGGCTTCCGGCACGGGGTGCCGCCGCAGGCGGACCTGGTGTTCGACGTGCGCTTCCTGCCCAACCCGTACTTCGTCCCCGAGCTCAAGGGGCTCACGGGCAAGGATCCGCGGGTGGCCTCGTACGTGCTGGACCGCGAGGAGACGCAGCAGTTCGTGGAGAAGGTGGTCGACCTCTGCAAGTTCCTCTTCCCGCGCTACCAGAAGGAGGGCAAGGCCTACCTGACGGTGGCGCTGGGGTGCACCGGCGGCAAGCACCGCTCGGTGGCCATCGCCGAGGAGCTGCGCAAGCGTCTCGTCGGGGACCACCAGCGCGTGCAGCTGTGGGACCGCGACGTCGAGAAGGAATAGCGGGCAGGCTCGGAGGCAGGAGTCCGCCGGGTGGATGGGTCTCCGGCGGACATGCCGCACCGTGTCGCCTCCCGTACACCCTGTGGGCCCGTCCGCTCGCTCGGGCCTGCATCCCTCCCGCGTGCCCCTCACCTTGGCGGGATGTTCTTCTTCTTCTCCAACAAGCTCGGGTGTCTGGGTTCCATCCTCGTCTCCCTCGCCCTGTCCGCGCTCCTCTACCTTCTATTCCGAGGGTTCTGAGGCGGCTTGCTCCTCCCTCTCCCTCCAGGAGCGGGCCAGGTGCGGATTGTGCCCCTGCGGCCTCACACCCCCCCCCGCGCGCCTCATCCAAATGAGTGGCAAGATGCGGAAGTGGTGCTGCTCCTCTCCCGCCTGTCCCTGCCTCCTCGTCTGGCAGCCGACAGCGCATCGTCCGACGGACGGTGAAATTGCGGGCGTGGGGCCAGAACCTGACTTACCTTCCTCCAGGAAGGGAAGGTGGGTTGGGGTAGGGTGGTGGGTTGGGTGCCAACGGAAACTTTCGGTGGGGGTTGCGCATCGCACCATTCAGGCGTAGTCAGGCACAGCCCTGGGGGGCTGGTGAGAGGTGATCATGGTCGGCCTCGTAGTGGCATCGCACGGACGTCTGGCGGACGAGCTGGTGGCGACCGCTGAGCAGATCGTGGGCAAGCTGCCCTCGGTGGCGACCTGCAACATCGAGCCTGGAACCTCCGTCGAGGAACTCCGGGCGAAGATGCGGCAGGCGGTGGCCGATTTGGACCAGGGCGATGGCGTCATCGTCATGGCCGACCTCTTCGGCGGCACTCCCTGCAAGGAGTCGCTGATGATGTGCGCGGAGCACTGCTGCCGGTCGGGCAAGCTGGAGGTGCTCGCGGGCGTGAACCTCCCCATGCTCCTCAAGGCCAATTCCCTGCGCTCCGAGGATCTGCCGCTCGCTGAGATGGCCAGCCAGCTGGCGTCCTATGGGCAGCGCAACATCACCTGTGCTTCAGCCCTGTTGCGCGAGGCCCAGCAGCGTCAGCAGCCGCAGCCGGCCGTGCCGCGAACTTGACGGCCCCCCGAGGGTGGGCGATTCGAGACTGCTGTGATCTCCCTGGTCCGCGTCGACAACCGCCTCATTCATGGACAGGTCGTCGAGGCCTGGCTCCCGCATTTGAAGGTCTCGCGCGTCGTCGTCGCTGAGGACGAGGCGGCCAGCAGCCCGCTGGTGCGCGCCGCCATGGCCCTGGCGGTGCAGAGCGCCATCGAGGTTCAAATCTTCCCGCTGGCGCAGGTGGACTTCGTCGGCATCTCCAAGGACTCCATCAAGACGCTGGTGCTGCTGCGGGACGTGGCGGCGGTGCCCTTCGCCCTGGCGCACGGGCTGAAGGTGGAGCAGCTCAACCTGGGCAACGTGCACTTCGGCACGGGCCGGCGGCAGGTGTCGCCCTCCGTCTTCCTGGCCGAGTCGGAGCTGCAGTCGCTGCAGCGGCTGGCGGAGGAGGGAGTGCGGGTGGAGGCGCGGGCGGTGCCGGCGGAGAAGCCGGTGGAGCTGGCGGACCTGCAAGAGCGCTGGGGGAAGGCGGGATGAGTCCGTGAGCGTGGGCTGGACCCAGGTGGCGCTCGCTGGCGTCTGGGGCGGCCTCGTCGCGGTGGAGCGAAAGGCCTTCCTGCAGGCCATGTTCTCCCGGCCGCTGGTGGCGGCCACCGCCATGGGCCTGCTGCTCAACGACGTGCCCTCGGGGCTCTTCATCGGCATGTTGCTGGAGCTCTTCCACCTGGGCACGGCCAACCTGGGCGCCTCGCTGCCGGACAACGACACGCTGTCGGCCACCGGCACCTCGGCGGCGGCGGCCACCATGGCGGCGGCCACCGGTGCGGGCTCCACCCCGGCCCTCTGGTCCATCGCCATCCTCCTCTTCATCGGGCTGGCGCGGCTGGGCCTGCAGGTGGACCGGGTGCTGGAGCGCTACTCGTCGCGGCTGGCGCGCAAGGCCCTGGCCTCGGCCGAGGCGGGCCAGCTCACCCGGGCCATGCAGCAGAACCTCTGGGGCATGTGGCCGCACTTCGTCCTCTTCGGAGCCATTACCTCCGCGTGCGCGCTGTCGGGCTTCTTCCTCGGGCCGCTGCTGGAGCGGCTGCCGCTGCCGGTGCTGCGGGGCCTCGCGTGGGCCTACCCGGCCATGGCCTCGGTGGCGGCCGCCATCGCCGCGCGCGGCAGTCATGCCCGGCGCGCCCCCCTCTTCGCGGGCCTCGGGGCCGGGGTCGTCACCCTGGCCGTGCTGCTCGTCCTGCTCCGGGGGTGCCTGTGAGCGCCGCCAGCCCGCCCCTCTCCCGTGGAGTGCTGCTGCGCGTCTTCCTGCGCTCGCTCTTCCTGCAGGCCTCGTGGAACCCGCAGGGCATGCAGAACCTGGGGTTGGCCTACGCCATCTACCCCGCGCTGGAACGGCTCTACCCGGAAAAGCAGGCGCTCGAGGCGGCGGTGCGCCGGCACCTCGTCTTCTTCAACACCCACCCCTATGTGGCGGCGGCCATCGTGGGCGGCGTGCTGTACCACGAGCAGCGGATTGCCCGGGGCGAGGAGCCGCCGGACCGGGTGGTGGCCTTCAAGGCGGCCCTCATGGGCCCCCTGGCGGCGCTGGGGGACGGTTTCTTCTGGCTGTCGCTCAAGCCGGCCACTGGAGCGGTGTGCGCGGCCCTGGTGCCGCTGCTGGCGGCGTGGGCGGCGGTGCTCTTCCTCTTCCTCTACAACCTCGTCCACCTGACGCTCCGGGCCCGGTTGTACTTGCTGGGATTGTCGTTGGGGGACAGGCTGGTGGAAGCGGTGGCCCGGGCCAACCTTCCCACCCGGGGAGCGAAGCTGCGGGCGGTGGCGGCGGCGTGCGCGGGCGGGCTGGCCACCTGGCTGGCGGTCTCCTTCGGAGCCAACGCGGGCGGCCGGTTCGCGCCCCTGTTGTCCGCGGGATGCCTGGCCCTGGGGGTGGCGTCCTACCTCCTGGTCGCCCGTCGGGTTCCGAACTACGTGGTGCTCTATCTCGCCGCGGGACTGGCCTGTGTGGCGGGGGCCTTCTTGTAGAAAGAGTGGAGAACAGGGACTGGCAATGTCGAGCGTGGCCGAAGGGACATTCGAGATCATCAACGCGCTGGGGCTTCATGCCCGGGCGGCGGCGCAGTTGGTCCAGGTGGCCAACCGCTACAAGAGCGAAGTGACGCTCCTGTGCGAGGGCCAGAAAGCCAATGCCAAGTCCATCATGGGTGTGCTGATGCTGGCGGCGGCCCAGGGCATGGAAGTAACCGTGACGTGCAAGGGGGACGACGCCGAGGCGTGTCTCCAGGACATCCAGAAGCTCATCGCCAACAGGTTCGGCGAGTCGAAGTGAAGCCAGTTGCGCGGCGAGCCGCCGCAGACGAAGAAGGGACCGTGAGCAGCCAGGCCACCCCCACGTTGAGTCTCAAGGGCATCGGCGCCTCGCCAGGCGTGGCGGTGGGCCACGCCTACATCCTGGACCGCAAGCGGGTGCGCACGCCCAAGCTGCGGCTGGCCGAGGCCGAGGTCGACCCCGAGCGGATGCGGATGAAGACGGCGTTGGACTTGTCCGACCGCCAGCTCTCCGAGCTCAAGGAGCAGATCACCCGCTCGGAAGGGCCCGAGCACGGCCTCATCATCGAGGCGCACCGGTTGATGCTCCACGACCCGATGTTCGTGGACGAGGTGAACCGGCTCATCGTCGAGGACCGCATCAACGCGGAGTGGGCGGTGCGGCGGGTGGCGCGCAAGCTCAAGCACCTCTTCGACAACATCCCGGACGAGTACTTCCGGGAGCGGCGCTCGGACGTGGAGTACGTGGCGGACCGGGTGGTGCGCAACCTGATGGGGCAGGTGGTGGACGAGGAGGTGGCGCTGCCGGACCACGCGGTGGTGGTGGCGCACGACCTGTCTCCAGCGGACACGGCGATGATGGCGCGCAGCGGGCGGGTGGCGGGCTTCGTCACGGACCTGGGCGGTCAGACGAGCCACACGGCCATTGTCGCGCGCGCCCGCTCCACGCCCGCGGTGGTGGGCGCGGGCCGGGCCAGTGAGCAGATTTCGCCGGGAGACCTGGTGGCGCTGGATGGCACACGGGGCCTCGTCCTGGTCAACCCCACGGAGGACCAGCTGGCGCTCTTCCACGAGACGATGCGCCGCCACCAGGAAATCGAGGCCCGGGCGCTGGAGGCCAAGGACCTGCCGGCGCAGAGCACGGACGGCTACCGCATGCGGCTGGTGGGAAACATCGAGTTCCCGGAGGAGATCCAGTCCTTGCTGGAGCACGGGGCGGAGGGCATCGGCCTGTACCGCACCGAGTTCATGTTCCTGGACCGCAAGAGCCCGCCGACGGAGGAGGAGCAGTACCGGGCGTACCGGCAGGTGCTGGAGGCGATGGGCGGCAGGCCCGTCACCATCCGTACGCTGGACCTGGGCGGGGACAAGGTGCCGGGCAAGGGCAAGCACGAGAAGGAGCCCAATCCGGCGATGGGGCTGCGGGCCATCCGCTACTGCCTGGCGAACCGGGAACTCTTCCGGGTGCAGCTGAGGGCGCTGCTGCGGGCGAGCGTGCACGGGCACATGCGGATGATGTTCCCGCTCATCTGCGGCATGAGCGAGCTGCGCGAGGCCCGGAGCGAGCTGGAGGCCTGCCGCACGGAGCTGGGGCGCGCGGGCGTTCCGATCGGCAAGCGCTTCCAGGTGGGCATCATGGTGGAGACGCCAAGCGCGGCCCTGATTGCCGACCGGCTGGCGCAGGAGGCGGACTTCTTCTCGGTGGGGACGAACGACCTCATCCAGTACTCGCTGGCGATCGACCGGCAGAACCGGGACGTGGCGTACCTCTACAAGCCGTTGCACCTGTCGGTGCTGCGCTCGTTGAAGAACATCGTGACGGCGGCGAAGGGGGCGGGAATCCCGGTGGCGATGTGCGGGGAGATGGCGGGCGACCCCATCTACGCGCTGGTGCTGCTGGCGCTGGGCTTCGACGAGCTGTCGATGACGGCGGGGCAGATTCCGACGGTGAAGGGCATCATCCGGGAGGCGAGCCGTGTGGAGGCGCAGCAACTGCTCGAGACGGCGATGGAGCTGACGACGGCGGAGGAGATCGAGCGCTTCATCCGGACGGAGATGGACCGGCGTCTGGGAGAGCAGCCATAGGTTGAAACACCCACCCCTCTCTCCGCCACTTTCCCCTCTCCCTTCGGGAGAGGGACGGGGTGAGGGTGCCACGGCTCCCAGGTTGGAGCCGCGTTTCGCCCCCTCTCCCTTTGGGAGAGGGCCGGGGTGAGGGTCCCCCTACTTCAGCTTCACGATGTCCTCGTCGTTCCCCGCGGGCTCGCGGGAGGACAAATCACGGTCGGCGACGAGCCCGTGCCTCTTGCGGAAGCGGCGGATGGCGCGCTCGAGGAAGCGCAGACCCGCGAGGGCGAAGAGGGCGAGCCCCACGGTGGCGAGGGCGAGCACGGGGACACCCATGCCAACGGCGAGACCGACGGAGGCGGTGAGCCAGAGGTTGGCGGCGGTGGTGAGGCCGCGGATGCTGGCGCCGTGGCGGAGGATGGCGCCGCCGCCGAGGAAGCCGATGCCGACGACGACCTGGCTGGCGATGCGGGTGATGTCGGCGCGGACCTCGTGGTGCGTGTCGGCATCCAGGGGCTGCTCGGCGAAGAGGCTGGTGAGGGTGAAGAGGCAGGAGCCGAGGCAGACGAGGATATGCGTGCGCAGACCAGCGCTCTGCCCGCGCAGCTCGCGCTCGATGCCGAGCGCGAAGCCGAGGCCAAAGGAGATGCCGAGCCGGAGGAGGGCGGTGCTCTGGTCCACCATGAGCGGTTACTCCCCGAGCTCGATCTTCTCCTCGACGTCCACGTCATTGAGCTGGGGGCGCGGGAGGGTGTCGAGGGTGGCGCTGAGGAGGCGGAAGGTAGGGCCCACGTAGGGGGCGACGCCGTCGCCGAGCTCGCTGGTGTACTGGACGGTGAGCTCCTTGTAGCGCTCATCCTCGGAGGGCCAGCTTCCGGCGGCCTCGGCGGCCCAGACCTCCTGGCCATCGCGGCAGCGCAGCAACTGGGCCTTCACGGCGGCCTCCACGCCCTTGCCGGAGCGCTTCACGTCGGGGGAGAGCCAGAGGATGCCCTCGATGCCCTCGACGCACAGGCCCTTGTGGGAGGTGTCCTCGGGGGTGCCGTCGATGGCGAGGTTGGCCTTGGCGATGAAGTCGCGGTTCTGGTTGACGTAGCGGCGGGCGATGAGGCTCCACAGCTCGCCGATCTCCTGCTTGCCCTCGGGGAGCGGCTGGGTGACCACGGCCAGCCGCTTCACCTGGGTCTTGTCCACGGTCTCGTAGTCGGGGCGGACGCGGCTGCTCCTCACGGTGGCACAGCCGGCGAGCAGCACGAGTCCCAGCACGAGCGCGAGTCGGTTCATCGTCGGTTTCCTCTCCGGCCCTGCTCCCGGCACGGGAGAGGGGCGCCCGTTTCTACACCACTCTCACCCCACGGCCATGACGACGAGCTTGGACAGTCCATAGACCAGCACTGCCATGAGCGCCGAGGCGGGGATGGTGAACACCCAGGCCCAGATGATGCGGCCGGCCACGCCCCACTTCACCGCGCGCCAGCCCTTCGTGGAGCCCACGCCGGTGATGGCACCGGTGATGGTGTGCGTGGTGGACACGGGGATGCCCAGCTTCGCCAGCGCGATGATGGTGACGCCTCCGCCCGTCTCCGCGGCGAAGCCGCCGATGGGTGCCAGCTTGGTGAGGCTGTGCCCCATCGTCTTCACGATGCGCCAGCCGCCGAAGAAGGTGCCCAGCGCGATGGCCGCGTGGCACGAGATGATCATCCACCAGTCGATGTGGAAGGGCCGGTCCTTCCAGATGGTGCCGAAGAGCACCACCGCGATGATGCCCATCACCTTCTGCGCGTCATTGGTGCCGTGGCTGTAGGAGAAGATGGCCGAGGACACGAGCTGCAGGCGCCGGAACCACGAGTCCACCCTCAGCGGCGTCTGCTTGTGCACCGCCCACGTGCTCGCCACCATCAGCGCCGTGCCGAGCACCATGCCGATGAGCGGCGAGAGCACGATGAACACGGCGATCTTCGCGATGCCCGCGCCCACCAGGCCCTGGAAGCCCAGCACCGGCAGCGTGGCGCCAATCATCCCGCCCGCCAGCGCGTGCGAGGACGAGGACGGCAGGCCCCACCACCACGTCAGCAGGTTCCACGCGATGGCGCCCATCAGCGCGGAGAAGATGACCAGGAGCACCGCTTGCGAGCCCGCGGCGCGCAGCATCTCGAAGTCGATGATGCCCTTGCCCATGGTGTTGGCCACCTTCACCCCACCGCCGAATGCGGCGATGAAGTTGAAGAAGGCGGCCCACGCCACGGCCAGGTTCGGCGACAGCACGCGCGTGGACACCACCGTGGCGATGGAGTTGGCCGCGTCGTGGAAGCCGTTGATGAAGTCGAAGATGAGCGCGACCGCGACGATGAGGATGACGGCGGTGAGCAGCATTACGAGTGCTCCAGGACCACGCCTTCGATGACGTTCGCCACACCCTGACACTTGTCCGTGGCGGTCTCGATGAGGTCGTAGATCTCCTTCCACTTGATGATCGTCAGCGTGTCCGCCCCGCTCTTGAAGAGCCGGCCCAGCCCCGCGCGCAGCGCCTCGTCCGCCTGCGTTTCCAGCCGCTTGATCTCCTTGCAGCCGGCGAGGATCTGCTCGGGCTTCTTGATGAGCCGCAGCGCCGCCACCACTTCCTGCACCTTCTCGGCGCTGAGCACCAGCAGCCGCGCCAGTTCGGTGGCGTCCGGCAGGCTCGATTGAATCTCGTAGTAGTGGATCCGCGCCGCCGCCGCATTGGCCAGATCCAGCACGTCGTCGATGCGCGACAGCAGGGTGTGGATCTGCCCCCGGTCGAATGGGGTGATGAACTGCTTGTGCAGCCGGTTGAAAGCGGTGTGCGTCACCTCGTCGCCCTTGTGCTCTATGTCCTTCAGGGCTTGCACCTTGGTGGCCACGTCCCGGAAGTCGCTCAGTAGCGCATGCAGCATGCGGGCGCCTTCCACCGTGACAGCACACTGGGCATCGAAGTCGTCGAAGAACTCGTCCGACTTGGGCATCAGCTTCTCGAGCATCGCGCTTCTCCTGGGCCGGACTCGATACGTCCCGTCACCCATCCGTTGCGAGGGGGGTGACTACAACACCTGTGGATAAGTACCAGCATGAAAGATGCGTGGGTGTCTCAAGGAGTCGCTAGCAGTGCGGTCACCCGCGCCACCACCTCCTGAACCTTGAAAGGCTTGAGAATCACCTCAACCCCTTGCACCCGGGTGTGGGCGTCCGGACGGGCGGAGATCACCAGGACGCGCAGTGGGCTCGTGGCCGGGTCCGCTCGCAACTGGCGGTACAACTCCGCCCCGTCCATGTCGGGCAGCATCAGGTCCAGCAGGACGAGGTCCGGGAGGGCCTCGCGCACCCGCTCCAGGGCCTCCGCTCCCGTATGTGCCTGGGTGGTGGTGAAGCCCGCCCGCCCCAGGTTGTACGCCAGCAGCCCCGCCAGGTCCGGCTCGTCATCGACGATCAGGATGTGCGGCATGCGCAGACTGTAGGGCCGCCCGTCCCCATCCCTCGTGACACTTTCGTGACACGTGGGACGGAGCCGCACTCGCCGCTCAGGTCATCCCCTCTCCGCGCGCCTGTTTCACTTCGCCGAGGACGTTCCCCTCAGACCTTGTAGATGAGGTCCATGTACTTCTTGAGCAGGTCGCTCAGGAGCCCCCGGAAGGGCACCGTGCCCGCCATGCCGTAGACGGGCGCCATGGTGCCCTTCTCTTCCGGGTGGGCGCGCACGTGCGCGACGGCGGCCTTCAAGTCCTCGAGGAAGCGCTCGGCCACCCCGGGCTGCGTGTGCCGCTGGGTGACGCACAGGTGCACCGCGGCCGGCTTGTGCAGGCCGTTGAGACTCCAGCCCTTCTCGCCCATGTGCTCCATCACCTTGTAGATGTCCACGTCGCTCGAGCCGAAGGCGATGACGAAGAGCGGCTCGCCGAGCACGTGCAGGCCGGGGATGGCGCGGATGCCACGCTTGAGGGTGTCCGCCGTCTCGAGGATGCGCCGGGTGGCATCCAGGTAGCCCTCCTCGCCGGTGGCCACGAGCGAAGCCCAGGCGGCCGCGATGAGGGCCCCGGGCCGGCTGCCGGAGAAGGTGGGGGAGAAGTAGATGCCGCCGGGCCACTCGGTGGCGGTGAAGTACTGGTACGAGCGCAGCGCGGTGCCGCGGTAGAGCACCACGGACGTGCCCTTGGCCGCGTAGCCGAACTTGTGCGTGTCCGCGGACATGGACGTCACGCCGGGCAGCCGGAAGTCGAAGCCCGGCACCGGGTAGCCCAACTTGCGCGCCCAGGGCAGCACGAAGCCACCCAGGCACGCGTCGGTGTGGAAGCCGATGCCCCGCTTGCGCGCCAACTCCGACAGCTCCTCGATGGGATCGATGATCCCGTGCGGGAAGCCCGGCGCCGAGCCGATGAGCACGAGGGTGTTGCGGTTGATGGCCTTGCGCGTGGCCTTCACGTCCGCGCGGTAGTCCGGGCCCACGGGCACGCGGACCATCTTGATGCCGAAGTAGTGCGCGGCCTTGTCGAAGGCCGGGTGCGCGCTGGAGGGAGCCACCATTTCGGGGTGGGTGATGCCCTTCGTCTCGTGTGCCCAATCCCGGTACGTCTTCATCGCGAGCATGATGCTCTCGGTGCCGCCCGAGGAGAGCGCGCCGCAGATGTGCTCGTCCGGAGCCCTGCCCGCGTTGGCCTCGGCGGCGCCGAGCATGCCGGCCGTCATGGCCACCACCTCGGCCTCGAACTTGGTGGCGCTGGGCCAGAGATCCGCGTGCAGTGGGTTGCTCTGCGAGTTGAGGGCGTACACGCGGTTGAGGAAGTCGATGTGCCCGGAGTCACCGTGGTACACGGCGCCCGACACGTAGCCCTCCTTCCAGCGGTCCTCCTCCTTCTCGCGCATGTCCTCCATCTGCTTCAGCACCTCCTCGTGCGAGAGGCCCTTGTGGGGGAGCGTGCTGAAGGTGGGCGTCTGGCCGCGGTAGGGCTTCAATCCGCCCTCCAGCCCGGCCAGCATCGAGTCCGTCTCCTTCGACAGCCGGTCGCGCAGCAGGGGGACGTTCTTGAGGTAGCGCTCCGCCGCCGACAGCAGCCGGGGCGGCATGCGGTTGAGGAGGTTCGTTCCGAGCTCGGGCAGATCCATGGTGTTCCTGTGCTCCCGTGGCCGTCTCAGGCGCTCCGCACGCGGTTGAGCCGCGCGAAGATGGCCTTGTTGGACTTGTAGAGGTTCACGAACTCGCGGAAGAGCTCGTCATAGAGCCCGCGGTTCTGGGGGTTGGGTTCGAAGGTGTGGGCCACGGGGACGAGCGAGGGAATCTCGTCCACGGTGAGGTGCCCGAGCGCCAGGGCCGCCTGGAAGGCCGCGCCGCGCGCGTTGGCGAGCACGGGCTCGTCCACCTGTTGGATGCGCCGGTC
>DASQMW010000288.1:0-14176 GCA_035645295.1 Archangium sp. | reverse complement strand
CGACGCGGCAGTCGGTGAGCGCCTCGGCCATGAAGGCGACGAGCGCGGCGCGATCGTCGGAGTCGAGGGAGAGAGGCTGCACCCGAGTGGCCAGCTCGGGGTTCTTGAAGTCGCCGCCACGGGCGTAGAGGTCCACCACCTCCGCCAGGGTGGCCTTGCCGCCGTTGTGGAAATACGGCGCGGTCAGTTTCACGTTGCGCAGGCCCGGCGTCTTGAAGGCCCCCCGATCCGCCCGGGCGCGGCTGACGGAGAAGGGAACCCCACCCGGGCCGATGCTGGCGCGGCCCAGATCTTCCGCCGTCGGGCGCACGCCGATGTTGTGGAAGCCCTGATCGCCACCATCCTCGTTGATGAGGCCTTCCGCCGCGGCGAAGCTCACGGTGGCGTCGGACAGCTCCGAGCCAGCGTGGCACTTCGCGCAACTGCCCTTGCCCTGGAATCGGTCCCAGCCCCGCTTCTGCTTGTCCGTCATCGCGTTCTGGTTACCGGCGAGGAACCGGTCGAAGGGCGTGTCGTTGGGGATGAGGGTGGCCTCGTAGGCCTGGATGGCCTGGCCCCAGATGCTGGAGAAGCGGGCCTCGGCGTCGCGTGCCATGTCCGGGCCGAAGGCAGCCGCCACCAGGTCACGATAGGTGCAGGGCAGGCCGCCGCATTTCATGCCGTCGGCGGGCGCGGCGGACAGGGCGCCCAGCACGCTGTCCGTGGGGCTCACCTGCTGGAGCCGCAGCGGCTGGCGCGTGAGCAGCTTGGCGCCCAGGCTGTTGGCTCCGTTGAAGGGGCGGCCGGCGCACGCCATCTCGACGTGGTCGTTGGCCGGGCCCACCGCCTGCGACGCGAGGCTGGAGTTCTCCAATGCGGTGAGGCCCCCTTGCGCGTTGCCGGTGGCACCGAACGGATCCAGCCCGTTGAAGCGGTGGTTGGCGCGGCCGTCCCAGAAGTTGTCCCGGTAGAAGACGGCGCCAATCACGGTGGGGGAGTTGCGCCCGGTGACCTGGCGGAAGGACCCGAACTGCGGGCTGGAAACGGGCGTGCAGAGATCCGCGGCCACCGTCGGGTCGGAGGAGATGGCCTGGAAGGTCGCCTGGGCCACGCCTTGCGAGCCCATCACGTCGTCGCTGGTGATTGCCTTACCGCTGAAGAGCTGGTCGGGACCGCTCACCGCCTGGAAGGTGCCATTGGGGCCCGGATGGATGGTGTTGCGCATGCGGTTGTCCGCGCCGGCCTTGAAGTGGCAGCTCGCGCAAGCCGTCTGCCCGTCACCGCCGGCCTGCACGTCCCAGAACAGCGCCTTGCCCAGGCGCACGGCCGCGGCCATGTCGACGATGTCTCCACCGCTCGGCCGTGGCACCGGGATCGCGGACAGAGGAGGCGGCGTCGAGCCCGATGCGCGCTGCACGCTCCCTTCCGGCTCGCCCTGCGGGAGGAGGTCCTGCTCCTGCGAGGCGTTGCAGGCCATGGTGCTGGCGAGCGCCAGCACGGCGGAAAGACTTCGGAACGTTCGGAACGAATATTGTCCAGTTGTGTCCAAGTTGGAGCTCCAAAGTAGGAGGTTTGGAGGCATCCATATTAACCGTATATCCCTATTGGTCCAGGGAAACGTTGATTTCTCGTTCGTCGGCTATTCCGAGGACATAGGCGACAGCGTCGAAATGGTCGAGCGGGAGCTCGAGGGCCTCGAAGTCGGCGCAGCGGAAGTCGATGTTCGACAGGCCGAGCAGTCGTGCCTTGGCGCTCCCCCAAGCAGGTGCGGAGGAGAGGAGCGTGACGCGCCTCCAGGTAGGAGCAGAGGAGGCGAGCGTGGCGCCTGAGGCAGGGGTGAGGCAGAGCCGAGAAAGGAGAGGACGCCGCCAGTAGACTGGGCAGGGCTGCTGCGCAGGACCTTCGCGCTGGACGTGTTCGCCTGCCCGTCCTGAACATGCATCTCGCTCCCGCGGCCGGGTTCCTGAGCCGGAGCTGCTGCGGCAGGGGGGCATCAGCTCTAGCGGCTGCGAGGGTTCAACCGGGACGATGCTGGAAGGGCGAGTCGAGGCGCCAGCGGCCTGGATACCCGGCCCCCCTTCAGTCACGGGAAAGCGGTCCCTATCCTGGCACCGTCCGTGAGCGCGCGCCCACTGGCACGGCTAGCGCCTTGGGAGCCATCCATTAGGACCGAGCCGCGGCTGCTGCACCCTCGCCCCCCTGCCGCTCCCCTTGCGAGCGTTCGTGACTGTAGGGGCGCGCTACCATACTCCGAACCGCCCCGCCAGGAGCATTCAGGTCTTGAATCGGTTGGAGGGTCCGGCCATGCGTCTCCGAGCGTGCATCGCACTTCTGCTCTTTCTCTCAGCCTGTACGACGACACCGCCCAGCCCAACACAGCCAGCGGCCCGGAACCCGAGGCTCGCCAACCTCCAGCGAGCGGCGACGCTGCCCTGGACGGACGGGGGCCGGTGCGCCGTACAGGAGGCTTCCGAGCCCTGGCTGGCGGTCGGGCTCAATTCGAATTCCATGTAGCGCTCGAAGAATCGGCCAGACGACCTGGAGCCGCCTCCTCGTGGCTTGCCGGTGATCAAGTCCCCTGGTGCCATGCGCTCGCCTGAGATTCCGCATCGCCTCGGATGGCTGAACTACTGGTCGGATGCTGCCGCACGGGCCATCGGCTTTCCGGACCCCGCCCGCGATGCGGAGCTGGTCTCGCGCTCACGGCGTACCGCGACAGGCGGGTGGGTTGTCAGGCTCACGGATGCGCCGCTCGACCTGGACAACCCCGCCCACCTGGACGCGCTCAACCGGGCTTACGAGCGCTTCCCGGAGATTGGCGGGCGCTCCACCCCTTGAGGCTCGGCACGGCTCGCAGTGGCCGTGCTCAGGGCGCCGCCTTCGGGCTCACCGGGAACGTGACGTTCCCCATGGTGACGGTGCGTGGCCCACTTGCCTCCCACAGCTTGAGGGTACAGGGGCAGGCTCAGACATCCAGATGCCGCAGTCCAAGGACGCCACACTCACCGTGAAGGCACCTCGAGCCGTACAGCGCCGCATCGAGGACTACATCCTCCACAGCGGCGTCGGCTCGTCAGGGCCAACTCCACCCCGGCCTCTCCCTCACCGAGGCAGTGCCGTCTCGAGGTTCAATACCGTTTTTCCGGGCGTGCTTTTCTTGATAATAAGGGATTCAAACGTTCGCGAGGTGACGCATGGATGAGTTGACCCGGAGAGATGCGCTGAAGATGATCACCGTGGCGGGAGCCGCGGTGACCACCGGATGCACGGACACGATCCGCAAGCCCGAGGCGGGTGGCACCAGCCAGGTGCAGAAGGTGGCCGCCCCCCCCGCGTCCATCGAGCCTGTCACGTACGTCGAGCCCCTGGGTCCCGCGCCCTGGAAGACGCCCAATCCGTTCCTCTTCTGCGTCCTCCATGACGACCAGTACCCCGCGGGCAACGAGCGCATGGGGCCGAACGCCTCGCTCATGGGCCGCAACATCGGGCGGGACTTCGAGGGCAAGGACGGCTGGAGCATGTACCACGGCCAGAGCATCCCCGGCTTTCCCGAGCACCCGCACCGTGGCTTCGAGACGGTGACCTTTGTCCGCCAGGGGCTGATGGATCACTCCGACTCGCTCGGCGCCACGGCCCGCTACGGCAGCGGCGACGTGCAGTGGATGACGGCCGGCAGCGGCATCCAGCACTCGGAGATGTTCCCGCTGCTCAACCGGTCGGGGCCCAACCCCATCAACTACTTCCAGATCTGGCTCAACCTGCCGAAGGCCGACAAGCTCACGCAGCCGCGCTTCTCCATGTTCTGGAGCCCTACCGTCCCCCGGTACAGCGAGCAGGACTCGGCGGGACGGCGCACCGAGGTCACCATCGTCGCCGGCACGCTCTCCGGAAAGAAGGCGCCGTCTCCACCGCCGAACTCGTGGGCCGCCCGCTCCGGGACGGATGTCGCCATCTGGCTCATCAAGATGGCGCCGAGCGCCCAGTGGGAGCTGCCCGCGGCCCCCAAGGGAGCCACCCGCCACCTGTACTTCTTCAAGGGCCCCTGGCTGCGCATCGGCGGGCGCGACATTCCTCCCTCCAGCCGGATCGAGATGCGCGATGGCATCAACGCGCTGCTGGTGAACGGCCCCGCGGAAACGGAGGTGCTGGTGCTCCAGGGGCAGCCCATCCAAGAGCCGATCGCCAGGTACGGGCCCTTCGTGATGACCACGCAGGAGGAGCTCCAGCAGGCGATCGCGGACTACCGGGCCACGCAGTTCGGCGGCTGGCCCTGGTCGAGCGTGGAGCCGGTCCATCCCCGCGAGGAGGGGCGGTTCGCGCGTCACGCGGATGGCCGCATCGACCGGCCAGGCCCGGCCTGAGGCTTCCGTCAGGAGAGGCGCCTGGCGTGGCACGAGGGCCACCCCAGGCCGCGTGGTGTTGAGGCTCGAGCCGGCGTGGGCAGTTCCTCACCCTGCTGCCCATCCACTTGTTGTAGTCGGTCACCGTCGCCCAGGGGTCACTGCTGGAGGCGAAGGTGATGGGGTGGGAGTAATAATCCCAGTTGGCTCCGGTGCGGATGTTCGTGCCGTTGATGGTGGTGGCGATGAAGTCTTTCGTCGCGAGATCGGTCGTATCCGCGAACGTCGCCCCGGTGCCAATCGGCAGGTTCCAGACGGAGTCCGAGCGGAACGGATGCAACGTGGCGTCGCGGGTGCCCGCCGGAGTGCTGCTGGTGTAGACCTTGAACTCGTCATACCGGGCGAGGTTGTCGGCGCTGCCGAGCAGGCCGACGCGGGTGGCGCTCTGGTGGATGACGTCGTTGACGCCGCCCTTGAGCACGCCATTGATGTAGACGTCGATGCGGTCGCCGGAGGTGCGGACCTCCAGGACGTCACCGGCGACGGGCGCCTGGGCGATGGCGAGCGGGAACGTTTGGGTACCGTTGACGAGCTTCGTCAGGAAGTACTTCCCGGCGCCGGTGTCCGTCGCCAGCTTCCAGCTGTTGCCCCGGTCGATGAAGCGGAAGGTGAGGCCGGAGAACTGGCCGAGGGTGGAGAGGGTGACCAGCACCCGCACGTTGGCGGCGGCGTTGACGGTGGCGTAGTGGTCGGCCCACGTGCCGTCATCGCTGGCGAGGTAGGCCCTGCCCGCGGAGAGGCCCCACTTCGCGGTAGTGGGCGTGGCACTCCAGGCCTGGGCGCCGGCCTCGAGGCTCCCCAGGCTGGTGGTGCTGTCCGCACGGGAGAACGAGTCGTACAGGTTGGAGTCGGCGAGCGGGGCGAGAGTGCTGTCGGCCTGGACGCTCTCTTCGGGGCTCTCGCTCGGCCCGGGGCCTTCACACGCCGGCACGAGGGCTAGCGTGTCACGGCTCGACACGCGCGCCTCGTGGCCGTGGTTCTCGAGGCTCGTCCGGCACGGGTGGCACTGGCTCGGCGCGTGTCTGAGCGCGCCGGGTCAAGGGCACCAGGGCGGCGGCCAGGAGCAACGCTCCGAGCCATTGTCCCGCAGCGATGGGGCTGGCGAACAGCCACGCTGCAAGCAGGGTGGCCACCAGCGGCTCCACCATGATGCCGACGACAGCCGCCGTCGGCGTCAGGCGCCGCGCTCCCCAGGCGAACAGGAGGTAGGCGAGCGAGGTGGTCACGAGCCCTGTGTACGCGACTCCGAGCCAGCCCGCGGCGCCCATCGGCCAGGTCACTCCCTGGGGGAGCGCGAGCAGCGCCATGCACGCGGCCGCTGCCGTCATGCCCAGGGCAGAGGCTTTCAGGGGCGCCGCTGTGCGCTCGAGCAGGTTCGTGCCCACTACAAGACCACCTCCCAGCGGATGGACTCGCTCCACCGCGCGCGAAGCGAAGTGGCCGCCAAGGGCTCCAGTCCGCATACGCCCCGTGGGGGAGCAAGCCCTCTCCCGTGGCCAACGCCGTCCTGCCGCCCTCCCAGGACCTATCTTCGAGGGGGAAGGGAGCGAAGCGATGCGCCTTGCGGATGAAAACCTGAAGGGACGGACCATTATTGGAGCAGACGGGCAGGTCATTGGAGAGATCGCGGCCCTCTTCCTGGACAGCGAGACCTGGAGGGTCGAGTCACTTCAGGTGAAGCTGGATCGAGTGATCGCCGAGCGGATCGGTGCCTCGCACGGCATCTTCCACGCGGGAACACTCGAGCTTCCCGTCCGCCTCGTTCAGTCGGTGGGTGACACGGTCGTCCTCTCCGTCGTCGTCGATGAACTTCGCCAGGTCCTTCCCTCGGAGGGTGAGCCCGCGTCCGCTCACTAGGACGCTCGGGCTCGAAGGGTCGCGACATGGTCTACCTATTCTTCGCCACCCACTGGGGCCTCTCCGTCCTGATGCAGAGCCTGTTCCTGCACCGCTACGCGGCCCACCGGCTGTACACCATGGGGCCACGCACCGAGCGCACCCTGCACCTGCTGACCCTGGTGACACAGGGCTCGAGCTATCTCGAGCCCCGGGCCTACGCCCTGCTCCACCGCGAGCATCACGCCTTCGCCGACACCGAGAAGGACCCCACCACGCCTGGCCGTCGAATCCGAACTTCGCCGCCCGTTCCTTCGAGCTCGACCCCACCTGGCAGGTGATGAGGCTGCTCGACCGCCTGAGGATCATTCGCATCCTCCACGAGCCGGCTGCGCCCCCACCGCACTCCGTCCCGAGCGTCGCCGCGCCGCAACGCTGAGCGCTCCACGCCAGATGCGAGCCTGGCCCCGGCGCCAGGGCCCCTCCAGGCCGCGTGGTCTCGAGGTTTACGCCGATGGCCCGGGGATGCTCTACACCCCCTGAGCCGCCGTCACGGTGGGACCGGTCCGGGAACGTTCGGGCCGGCCTTCCTCGCGGGGCTCAGAAACCTGGGAGCCGGGTGACGAGCAGGACCCCGCCGGCCAGCACCAACAGCTCCCCATCGGAGACGACGTCACAGAGGAAGTGGATGTCCTTGGTGCGCTCCACCTGGCGCAGGTAGGCCCAGGCATACAGGCAGCTCACCCCGAGGAGCGCGAAGCACGGTGGGGCCAGCCCGAGCAGGGGCACCGCCACCGCGAGCAGGGCCAGCAGCGCGTTGAGGCCATGGAGCAGGCGCAGGGTGCGTGCCCGTCCCAGCACGACGGGGAGGGTCCGCAGTCCATTGGCCCTGTCTCCCGCCTCATCCCTCACATCGAAGAGGATGACGTTGACGGCCCATCGCCCGAGCAGGAAGGCCCCGATGGCCAGCAGCGGCGTCCCCTCGCTCACAGCGCCGTGGAACACCCCCACGAGCAGCACGGGCGTGGCGGCCAGGGTGCCGGCGACCCACACGTTCTTGAGGACGAACACCTCCTTGAGGCGGGAGAAGCCCACCCGGCGTGCCACGGCCCGGGGGAGCAACGGGAAGCTGTAGAGAAGCAGGGCGGCGAGCGGCAACAGGGTGACGGCCACGCTCCAGGCGCCCTGCCTCCCCGCCAGCACGAGCGCGAGGACGTAGGCGGCCACGGCCGAGCCCCGGATGAGCCCTGCGTGACGCTGGGAGAAGCTCGCCCGCTCGGGATGGGTGAGGCTGTCGGCGTCCAGCTCCGTCACCCGGTCGAGGCTGTAGATGGAGTAGATGACCAGGAAGGTGATGAGGGGCGGGAGGGGCTCGGCCGGCAGGTCCGCGAGCACCTGGGACAGCCACGCCGCCGCGGCCATGCTGAGGGCTCCGACGAGGTTGGCGCGAGCCAGGAGGACGAGAAGGGGGCGCAAGGCTTCGGACGTTATACCGTCAGGACTGAACGGGGAGCCGGTCTGGGTCCATCATCGCAGGACCCTCCACGACGCTCCATTCGCCACGTACCCAACGCCATACAACCGCCGCCTTTCTTTCTCTTGTGGCGTGACATGAGAATGAACAGGGTGGCGCGATGCCCAAGACGACTCAGGAGCACCGGGCCTGGGAGCCAGCAAGCGATGAAGGGTCGAAGCTCCTGATGCCGCTTCTCGCTCTCCTGGTCATGCCGGCGCGGCTGTGGCCGGTGCTGTCCGGGACGGAGACCTGGTTCTGGCTCGTCGGCTCCGCGGGGCTCGTCACCCTGCTGCCCGGCGCGTGGGTGGCGCTATTCCAGCGCGAGCGGTTTTCGTAGGAGTTCCGGCCGTTTGCGCCGCTCCCGGCGCCATGCCGAACTGTGTTGACGTGGGAGGCTGACGGTAACTGGAGGCAGCCCACCTTACTGGGGCTTCTTCACGCCGAGCACCTTCAGACGATACGACAATGTCCGCACCGGCATGCCTAGCTTCCTCGCGGCTTCCGCCCGATTCCAGCCGGTCGCGGCGAGGGCCTCCTGGAGCATCCTGGCCTCGAATTGGTTCACCTTCTCGCGGGCCTGCTCCAGCTCCGGGGCCCCCGGAGCGGAGGCCTTGCTCGCACCCGCTTCGGGGCCGCGCCCTCCTGTACGCACTCGCGCGGGCAGATCTTCTGGCCCGAGGAGTGCTCCCTGAGTGACGACCACCGCGCGTTCGATCACATTTCGCAGCTCCCGCACGTTGCCGGGCCACGAGTAGGCGACGAGAAGCGCGAGCGTCTCCTGGGAAATGCCCTCGACCCGGCGGCCATTGGCCTTGTTGGCCGCGTGCAGGAACCGCCGTACCAGCGGCTCGATCTCGTCCTGGCGCTCACGGAGCGGGGGGAGCTCGATGACCACGCCGCTGAGCCGGTAATAGAGATCGGACCGGAACGTGCCCGCCTCGGCCATGGCCTCGAGGTCGCGATGCGTCGCCGCCACGATGCGCACGTCGACTTGGATCTCACGGGTCGAGCCCACACGGTTGAAGGCACCCACCTCGAGGACGCGCAGCAGCGAGGCTTGCGCCGCAGGTGGGAGCTCGCCGATCTCGTCCAGGAAGACCGTGCCGCCATCGGCCTCCTCGAACACGCCCTTCTGTTGCTGGAGGGCTCCGGTGAAGGCCCCCCGCTCGTGCCCGAAAAGGGTGCTCTCGACCAGGTCCTTGGGGATCGCCCCACAGTTGACGCGCAAGAGGCGCCGGGCCTTCCGTGGCCCCCTCTCGTGGAGCATCTGCGCGAGCAGTTCCTTGCCCGTCCCGGTCTCGCCGTGCAGGACGACCGGGATGCGCGAGGCGGCGACGCGCACCACTGTTTCGAGCAGCGGACGCATCGCCTGGCCGGCGATGAATGCCTCCTCCGGACCCTCCTCCCGTGCGAGCACCGCGGCTCCGGCCGGGCCGCTCTCCACCGGTTGTCCGGGTGAGGCCCGATGCGCGGCATCGCGTGCGGCCTCGAACAGCTCGTCCGCGGTGCCGCCGGAGTCCGGGTAGAGGGCAAGGCCGACGAGTAGGGGCCTGTCCCCGCCGACGCGTGAAGCCGCGATGGCTCGGGCGACACGATGGGCCTCCTCCGCTCCGGTCTCTGGCAGCAACACCTGGAGCGCGCGGGCTCCGTACAGCGCCAGATGATCGACCGGACGAAGGTGACCGCGCACGGTTTCGATCCAGGCTCCATCCTCCCCTTCCGCCATGGCCGCTACGCCCTCCGGGAGCACGCGCACCTGGAGCAGGGCGAAGGGGCGGCGGAACTGCCGGGCGCGAGCGAGTTCCTCCTCCAGGTGGTTCCGGAGCAGTTCCTCCCGTTCGAGCCCGAGGGTGTCCCCCTTGGTCCCCAAGGCCTGCAACTGGAACGTCACGCCACCCAGGACGACTTCGTCGCCGAGCGTGAGCTCGATGCGAGCAACGCGGCCGCCGGCGAAGAAGGTGCCGTTCTTCGAGCCCAGATCCTCGACCACCACCCGTGAGCCGGAGAGGAGAAAACGGGCGTGTTCGCGCGACAGGCTCGGGTCATCGATGCGAAGCCCCGCGGAGGGCGCGCGCCCCACGACCAGCGGCGTGCCCGGAGAGAGGATGCGCGTCTGTCTTTCTCCAGCGTGGTGGGCGACCAGGGCGACGCGCAGCCTGGCCGCTGGCTGGGACACGAGTTCCATGAGCCCCTCCAGACTCGTGGTCTCTCCCGCGTTGCCCTGCGCTGATGGATCTCTCGACATGGGTTTCCTCCCCGGGGGGCTGCTCGTCATGGCAGGCGCACGTCGAAGCCGAGCCCCGCCTGGGCCGTGAGGGCGAAGCGATAGCGATCGTCCTGGCCGGCGAAGAAGTAATCCGCTCCCAGGTCCACCACGCCCACGAGGCCGGCTGGCAGCGCGATGCGTCCCCCCACCACGGACCCCACGCCATAGCCATTGAGCCCGGGGATCAGGCTGGCTCGCAGGCCCAGGAAAGGCCTCAACATGCCGCGGCCTGGCAGCACTCCCGCTTGGAGATGGAAGACCAGGGGACTGCCGAGCAGCACGCGGACGCTCCCTTCCAGAAGTTCCCGCCGGAAGGCGACTCCCGCGCCCGGCAGCCCCTGACGAGCCACGACTTCGTAGAGGCCCAGCACCTCCGGCCTCAGGAAGCTGACGACCTCACGCCTCTTTCGCAACTCCGCCTCACGCGCCGCGAGCTGCCGCTCGGACTCGACCCGTTGCCGGATGACCTCGGCGATCTCCACCAGCTCGGGCGGGAAGCGCACGGGATCCACCCGCTGCTCGGGATGCTCACGCGCCAGCTCCTCCAGCACCTTCCGAGCTGCCTCCAGCCGCCCCAAGGCATACAGCGAGGAGGCCAGGTAGATGCGCGTCCACGCCCGGCATTCGGGGAGGCATTGGGGAGCGGCCAACTCCTGCTCGAAGAACCGGACCGCCGCCTCATAGTCCCCGCTCGCATAGCGCTCGCGCCCCGCCGACCGTGCCTGGGCAACCCCAGACACGAGCAGGAGAATGACAATCAGGAACATCCCAGGGCGGATCATCATGGAGTGGGAGGCGGGGCTTCGGAGCCGAAGTTCACGGTATGCACCAGGGTGCCGCCGGTGGAAATGACGAGCGTTCTCCGGTAGGGCGAGAGGCCCGGGTTGCGCAGCTCGAGCTCATGCTCGCCCGAGGTCAGCGTGTACGTGTTCATGGGGGGCACACGCCCCAGCTTCCGTCCATCCACCCAGACATCCACCCAGGCACCATTCACCACCAGGTGGAGGGAGCCGGTTGCCGGTTGCTGGGGCTCGGACTCGGGTGGGGCGGAGGGCGGCGGGAGGGTGGCGATGGGAGCGGCCGCGGGCTGGCGGGGCGGCGCGGGCGCCTTCTTCCTGGCGGGAGCGGATGCGGGGCCTCGGCGCTCGGCGGGTGCCGCGGTCAAGGGGGCAGGAGCCGCGGGCGGCGGCGCCTCGGCGCGGGGCGTGCTGACGCCTGGCGCGGACGTGCTGACGCCTGGCTCGGAGCTGGGAGTACTCGCCACGGACACCGAGGGTTCCGCAGACTCGCGAAGCATGACGACGCTGGCCCCGAGCACCAGCGTCAGGAGACCGCCCGCGCCCCACCTCCAGAGCGAGCCGCGGCTGGGAGGCACGGGGGGCTGCTCCGTCTCGAGTCCCGGCGTGGCCGGGGAAGGCCGCAGGGTCTCCGTGGGGTCCTGAGGGGTTGCCTCCTCTTGCGGAGGCTTGATGGCGGGGCTGGAGCGGGAGCTCCTCGCCAGGGGGAGCGGGCTGGGGCCTTCCTGGGGCGGGAGCAGGGCCCTGAGCTCGCGCGCCACCTCGCTGGCCGAGCCAGGACGTTCCTCGGGCTCCTTGGCGAGCAGCCGGAGGATGAGCGCATCGACTCCGGGGGGAAGCGCCACGAACAAGGAGGGCGCGAGCGGCGGCGTCCTCAGGTGGTGGGAGAGGATCTCCATGTGGGAGCAGCCCGTGAAGGGCCGCTGCCCGGTGAGCAGCTCGAAGGCGATGACCCCCACCGCATACAGGTCCGTCCAAGGCCCCACCTCCTTGTGGAGGGCCTGCTCGGGAGCCATGTATTGGGGCGTGCCGACGATGACGTCCGAGCGAGTCTGCGGCGCGGTGCCCTCGGGGGTGATGCTGCGCTTGGCGAGCCCGAAATCGAGCACCTTGATGTACTCGGTCCCGTTGGACTGCCGGGCGACGAAGATGTTGCCCGGCTTGAGGTCGCGGTGGATGACGCCCGCGGCGTGCGCGGCCGAGAGCGCGTCGAGCACCTCGCCCAGCAGCGCGAAGGCCTCGGGGAGGGGCAGGGGCGCGCGTGCCCGGATGAGCTCGTCGAGGGGGCGGCCCTCGAGGTACTCCATGACGAGATACTGGCCGACGCCCGGCTGCTGGCCGAAGCCGAAGATGTCGATGATCCCGGGGTGGTGGATGGCGCTGGCCGCGCGGGCCTCGGCCAGCAGACCGCGGGCCTGGACGCCCCGGGTGGGCTCTTCGCGGAGGAGCTTGATGGCGACCTTGCGGCCGATCGTGAGGTGCTCCCCCTCGTACACAAGGCCCATGCCGCCGCTACCGAGGTACCGGCGCACCACGTACTCGCCGAGGTGCTGGCCCAGCATCGCGTCGGGCACGGGGGTTCCATCGTGGGGGCACACCAGCGCTCCCTCGGGCACGGAGTGGCCACAAGAACCACAGGAACGAGACGTGCGCGCACCCATACGTGGAGAGAGGAAGCCCCCTCCTACGTCATATCAAAGCGGCTGTCCCTCCGAAAGCCGGGGGCGCACCGGACGTGAGCGCGGTCGCAGCAGAGCGAGCAGGAGCAGGGCCCAGGGCCACGAGCCCCCCGAGGAGGAGGGGCTGGCGGAGCAACCCGAGACGTAATAGCCGCGCCGGGAGAAGGTGAAGGACACCCCGGTGGAAAGGTCGCTGCTATTACCGGCGGTGTCCGTGGCAAGGGCCACGGCCAGGTGCCGGCCGTCCGCCAGCGCCGTGGCTGGGGTGAGATGCCAGGCTCCAGCCTCGTCCGCCAGGGCGGTCCCCACAACAATGCCATCCAGCCACACCGTGACCGTGCTCTCCGCCTCCGCCGTGCCGCCGATGGTTGGCTTCTGGGTGTGGACGATGGCCTCGGGCGAGTGCACCTCGGGCGCTGCTGGCGGCACGGTGTCGACCTTGAAGAAATGAGCCGGGGAGGGAGCGCTGTCATTGCCCGCCGAATCGGTAGCGATGGCGACGGCTCGATGGAACCCCTCGGACAGCGCCGTGGCCGGGGTGAAGCGCCACTCCCCCGCGGCGTTCGTCCTGGCACTGCCTGCCTCTGTCTCATCCAGCCACACCGTGACCATGCTCTCCTTCTCCGCCGTGCCGCTGTAGGCCGGCCGGTTGTCGTGGGTGGTGGTGCCGTCGGCCGGAGTGAGCACCACCGGGGTCGCTGGCGGCGTGGCGTCCACTGCGAACATGTGGCTGTTGGACTCAGGGCTCAGGTTGCCCGCGGCATCCGTTGAGCTGGCCTTGACCGTGTGGAAGCCCGCCACCAGCGCCATGGGCTGCGGGAAGGCCCACCCTCCCGAGGCATTGGCCGTCGTGCGCCCCACGGCCGTGCCATCCACCATCACCGTGACGGTGCTGCCCGGCTCCGCCGAGCCGCCATAGGTGGGCCGGTTGTTGTTGAGGGTGGAGCCGCTGGCCGGAGTGAGCACCACCGGGGCCGTTGGCGGCGTGGCATCCACTGCGAACGTGTTGGCGTGGGACTCGGCACTGGTGGTGCTCCCGGCAGCCGTGGCCATGGCCATGACCGTGTGCGGGCCATCCACCAACGCCACGGGCTGCATGAAGGCCCACCCTCCCGAGGCATTGGCCGTCGCCGTCCCCACGGCTGAACCATCCACAATCACGCTGAGGGTGCTGCCCGCTTCCGCAGTGCCGGTGTAGACCGGCCGGTCGTTGTTGAGGGTGGAGCCTTTGGCCGGAGTGAGCACCACCGGGGCCGCCTGGTACACCTCGTTTGGGCCAGAGTCTCCGGCGACCAGCACCTTGCCGGAGGCCAACAGCGTCGCCGTGTGGCCGGAGCGGGCCGTGGCCAGAACGCTCGTGGGGCTCCAGGTGCCCGTGGCCGGGTCGTACACCTCCGCGTTGGCGCGGGTGCCGCTTGGGCCATGGCCTCCAGCAACCAGCACCTTGCCATCAGGTAACAGCGTTGCCGTGTGGCCGGAGCGGGCCGTGGCCATAGCGCTCGTGGTGCTCCAGGTGCCCATGGCCGGGTCGTACACCTCCGCGCTGGCGAGGTAGCTACCGCTTGGTGAGGCATAGCCTCCGGTGACCAGCACCTTGCCATCAGGTAACGGCGTCGCCTTGTGGCTGACGCGGGCCGTGGCCAGAGCGCCCGTGAGGCTCCAGGTGCCCGTGGCCGGGTCGTACACCTCCGCGCTGGCGAGGG
>DASQMW010000287.1:0-28629 GCA_035645295.1 Archangium sp. | reverse complement strand
CACCATGGTGGCGATCTCCCGCGTGGAGCGCGCGGTGCGCTCGGCGAGACTGCGGATCTCATCGGCCACCACGCCGAAGGGCCGGCCCTGCTCACCGGCCTGGGCGGCGATGATGGCGGCGTTGAGCGCCAGCAGGTTCGTCTGGTCCGCGATCTCCTGGATGACGTCCACGATGCGGCCGATCTGCGTGGAGCGCACGCCCAGCGAGTCCACCAGCCCGGCGGCCTTGCGGACCGTCTCCTCCACCCGGTACATGCCCTGGACGCAGTCGTTGACGAGCACCTCGCCCCGCTCGGCGGTGGCCGTCACCGCGTGGGCCAGTTGGTTGGTCTCCGAGGCGCGGTGGCGCACCGCATCGATGCCCGTGTGCACCACCTGCACGAAGGCCTCCGCCTCGCTGGCGAAGTGGGCCAGCTCGTCACCCGAGGAGGCGATGTGGTGCAGCCGCTCGCTCATGGCCTCCACCTGCTGCGTGGTGCGATGCGAGAACTCGTCCAGCGAGAGCAGCGCCTCGGCCACCTGCCCGAGCCGCTCGGTCATCTCCACCAGCGAGCCGTTCGTCTCCTGGGCGAAGCTCTCCAGCTGCGCCACGCGCTTGCCCGCGGCCTGGAGGCTCTGGCCCATGCTGTTCACGGACTCCTGCGAGCGCTCCACGGCTCCGCCCTGACGGCGCGCGGCCTCCAGCAGCACCCGCACCTCCTCGGACACGCCCTGGCAGGTGCGGCGCACGTTGCTCGTCACCCGCTGCACCTGGCTGAGCGCGCGGCGCAGCGAGAAGAGGAGCCGGCGCACCTCGCGCTGATCCTCCACGCCGCTGTAGGCGTTGTTGGTGAGGTCTCCCTCGGCCAGCCGGGTGAGCAACTGGGTGCGCTGCGCGGCGCGCTCGCCGGCCCACTTGTACCAGAAGAAATAGCTCGCCAGCAGCAGCAGCGGCGGGGTGCCCAGCAGCAGCACGGCCCAGCCCACCCAGTCATTGGGCTGGCCGGTGAAGAGCTTGAGGAGCATGCCCTGTCCGAGGGCGAGCGTGAGCCCCCCGACGACCATGAAAGTAAGGAGGTACTTTTTGGCGACCATGGGTGAACGGAGTCCCACCGTATCGTGCATTCTCGCCGGGGTCCTCAAATCGGCGCAGACTGGGGGCATGCTCGCGCTCGTCCCCGCTCTCCTGCTCGCTCTGCCTGCGGGGGGCACTTCGCCGAGCTCCTCTTCCGAGGAGACCGCTCGCTTCGTCTTCGCCTGGAGGGGCGTGCCGGTGGGCACCGTCACCCTCTCCCTCGCACCTGAAGTGAAGCGCTTCACCTATACCTCGCGTCACCTGCACACCCGGGGTGAGCATGTGGGCGAGCGGGTGATGGAGGTCTCCCTGGAGCTTGGCCAGGGGGAGAGCGTGGTGGGGCGCGCGAGCGTCCCGCAGGCGCTGTGGCTGTGGCGCGGCCCCCGCGCGCCCGGCTGCGTGACGGGGCGGGAGGAGTTGTCCGGCCGCGAGGGCCCCCACTGCATCACCGACGTGCAGGGAAACAGGGTGGAAGGCACGATGTTCGGCCAGCCCTTCACCGCGCGCTACGACGAGCGCGGACGGATGGTGGCGTTGGAGGTGGGGGAGTCGCGCTTCACCGCGGTGGCACCAGGCGTGCGCTTGAGGCCCCCCCCGGAGCTCTTCGCCGAGGGCGTCCCCGTGGAGGGAGCCTCGGGTCCGCTCGCCTTCTCACCGTCCTGGCCTCTCGTGGTGCGGCCAGGCTGGCTGACGGACTGGCGGGCCGGAGAGGCGCGGGCGCTCGCGGAGGCGGTCCACGCGGCGTTTCCGGAGAAGGGTCCGGGGGCCGCGGACTGGAGCGAGCGGGGCGAGGGCGAGGCGGGCGGATGTCTGGCCCATGCGCTGCGCTTCGCGGCGAAGGCGGCGGCCCGGGGGCAGCGGGTGGCGCTGGTGCACGGGCTGCTCGTCGTGGACGGTGGCCCCGCACGGCCCCATGCCTGGGTGCGCGTGGGGCTCGCGGGGGGCGTCACGCTGGACCTGGACCCCACCTCGTTGGACCCCGTCACCCGGGAGTCCCACCTGCCGCTCGCCGTGGCCGAGCCCGGGGGGCCCTCGGTGGAAGCCGGGGAGAGGTGGTTGGCGCTGCTGCGCGGCGAGCACCGCGTGGTGCGCCTGCCCCTGGCGCGCTGAGCGAGGGGATTGCGTTCAGGGGGTCTGTTTTCAGCCCATGGGGCTGGAGAGGTGCGGCTTGTCCACTCGTTCCGTTGGCGCGCACGGTCGAGAGGCCGGTGCTCTCGTTCTGGCCCTGGCCGTGGCTGTGCTGCTCGGAGGGTGCGCTACGGGCCCTCCGCGTGGGAGTTTGACGAGCGGCTTCGGTCTCCACTCACGATCCACCCCGCTCCGTGACGCTTCCGGAGCCGGGCTGGGCGCGGCCCTTCCTCTTCCTGGAGAGATGGAGGGCGCGGCGGGGGGCTTTCCCGAGCAGACGCGGGACTTCTTCCAGGTAGTGCAGGAGGCCAGCGGCCTCGGAGAGGCGGCCCGGCACCCGGCGGGCGCGGCCCTCTACCTGGAGCAGGCGCGCCAGTTACTGGGCGGGTTGGCGAAGACGCCCGTGACACAGCGAAGCTTCGCCCCGCGCCGGGCGCTGTGCTGGCTGCTGCGCGAGGTGCTCAAGGGCGGCGAGCGCGTGGAGTATGCCGACTTGAAGTGGCGCGCCGAGCGCTTCGGGCCCGTGGTGCTGGTGCGCCCGGATGGCTACCTGGTGACAGCGCTCACTGGGACTCCCCTTCAGCGCCTGGGTCCCCTGGAGTTGGTGGAAGGCGAGTGGCGGGTGGGCCGCCTGGTGGTGGGCGGCTTCTACGTCTCACACGGGGGCGTCTTCTACCCGGGCACCGAGGCGCTGCGGCGCGCGGAGGGCCCGCCCCTGGCGGAGCTGGGCCTGGAGAGGGACTCGCTCAACGCCGCGCTCGACGGGGCGCAGGAGGCCATGGCGGAGATGGCGCTGGCGCTGGCTCACACCGTGCTGCACCCCATCCGCACGCTGGAGGACCTGGGGCAGTTGCCCACCACGGTGGCGCAGCTCATCGCCTCCTCGCCCGAGTACTTCGCGCGCTACGGGGTCATGTCCCGGGAGGACCAGATACGCGAAGCGGCGCGCCTGTCCACGCACATCCACATGGCGGGGAAGGGCGGGGGAAGAAGCGGCGGCGCGAGCGGCAAGGCGGGGAAGGGCTCCCAGACGGCTCCGGCGAAGGGTCCCGGAAGGTGGACGTACAAGAAGCCCACCACCGGCTCCAAGCGCTCCCTGGACTACCAGGAGCAGGTGACGGGACGGCCCGCCTGGTGGATTTACCTGATGGGTGAAGTGGAGTTCGACGGCATCAAGCTGGGGGAACTGCTGGAGGCCAAGGGCCCCGGCTACTGCTCCTTCTTCAACCCGGATGGTACGCCCAAGTCCTGGTACGTGAATTCCGGCAAGTTCGAGCAGATGATGGAACAGGCCCGGAGACAATCGCAGATGGCCGAGGACTTGGGACTTCCGGTGACCTGGCATGTCGCCGAGGCGAAGGTGGCGGAGTTCCTTCGCGAAATCTTCAAAGAGAGAGGATGGAAGAACATCACCGTCCGCCATACACGACCAGCACAGTAGGAGGGGCGCATGCAGGACAAGTACTACGTCGGGGCTTACTGGGGATCGCGCAAGGAGACGGCGCTGGAGTGTGCCCGGCGCGCGGAGCTCTTCTTCCACCTGCTGGCGCGGTGTGACCCGGCGTTCGCTCAGTGGTACCGGGCGGGCCGTGGTTTCCCCCGCGAGCTGCCGGGCTGGCCCGTGCGCCCGGAGCTGGAGGAGTTGGAGACACTGTTCCTCAAGGGCAGGAACCGCACCGACGTCGGCAAGGAAGTCATCGAGGAACTGGGCTTTCACCAGATGGTGTGGAATGCCAAGAAGGACGCCATCCACGTCCACCTGACTTGTGGCGGATACTCGTGGGGAGGGGGCAATTCGTGCCTGCTCAGCCCACTCTGGCCGAGCGCGGTCTGGGAACGATTGGTCCGCTCGCCCGTGCTGGCCGAGGTGCTCACCAGTGTGGCCACGGCGTGGGACCCCGACTTCGCCATGGCCAGCTCCTCGCAGATGGTGGACCTCATGGAAAAGGACAGGTTCGAGGTACGGGTGGGCTGGCTGACGTACCTGTCGCGCCGCCTGGGGACGCTGCCGCCGCTGCCCGCGCCCGTGCGCATCGAGCCGGTGGGAAAGCTGGGCTGGCTCCTCGTGCTCTCCCCCGAGCCCATGACGGCGAGCAACCCCGAGCACGTGGCCTTCACCGCCCGCATCCGCGAGCTGCTCGACCGGGCCGGGCTCATCGAGCGTCCGCAAGCCCTGCCCGCCAGCGAGTGACGGGAGCACCCGCTCAGTCGAAGGGAATGACGGACAGCTTCGCGCCCGCGGGAGCCTCCAGCAGTTCCTTGGTCTTCGCCGGCAGGTAGGCGTTCTTGTCGTCCAGCCGGGCCGTGGTGCGCACCGCGCGGAAGCGGTTTCGTCCCGACTCACGCTCGTAGGCGACGAGCACGTCATCGCCCTCCATGCCGAAGTCCTGCTCGGCCAGCTTCAGCGAGCGGTAGCGGCGCACCAGCGTGATGTCCGAGAGGTTGGCCTCGAAGTGCGGGCCCCCATCGAACGGATCGATGCGCTCTACGTAGCGGAAGCCCACGCGCTCCAGCATCCGCTGCACGCCCTTGGTGTTGGGCCCCACCTCGCCGAGCACCTTCTGCACGCGCTCGGGGAAGAGCGACGCGTAGATGTCCGAGTTGGGGAAGAGCTCCTTGATGAACTCCTTGTTCTGCCGGCTGAGGCGATCCGCCTCGTGGTAGGTGAGGCCGGTGAACTTCTTGCCGCACGCCTCCCACAGGAGGCTGCGCCCATCCGGCAGCAGTGGCGGCAGCAACTCGGCGAGCACCCGCGGGCGGAAGAGCCGCTTGTGCATGGCCATGAAGAGGAAGCGCACGAAGGACAGCTGCTTGCCGGGCTTGTCCGGCGTAGCGCGGTAGGGCGGGTCCACCACCAGGCCGCCGATCTCCGTGGGGCCCTCGTAGTTGTAGCCGATGGACAGCACCTTGTGCCGGAAGTGCCGGCCGATGGTGGCCGAGTAGTGCTCGCGCTCGGAGACGTCGTAGTACGTGTGCGGCGCCTCGTAGGTGCCGTGCTGCGCGATGATCATCGACGTGCCGATGATGAGCTCGTTGCGCACGTCCTCCAGCACGAAGAGGTACTCGCGATCGAAGGGGTTCTTCACCTTGCCCGCGAAGCTCTTCACGGACTTGTCGATGATGGCCTCGAGCGTCTCCTCGTTGTTGGGCAGGTTGACGGTGTTGAGCACCGCGGCGAGCCGCTTCAGGCCGGGCAGGTCGGTCTTCTGGACATCGCGCAGGACGAGCATGGGAGCACCCGGATCACCCCTCGGACGGGGGACCGCAGAGGGGGGGCACCATACACCACCCGGGTATCCCGTCAGCCGCTCGTCTGTCCCTCCGCTTCGACGCGCCGCGTCGATTTTGTTACCTGTCCGGCTGGCTGCCCGGCTTTCTCCATTCCTTCTACCTCTGGAATGGACGGTTCCCGAGGGACAAACGCTCGTCTGGCCGTCTGCATTGCTGTCAAGGCAAAAGAAATAACAGCCGCTTGAAATATAGGAGGAACATGGGAGCGTGGCCCTCGTCGTTGGCTGTCAAACATTAGCGAGGGCGCCTTGAGAGCAATCCTGGTTTCACTGCTCGCCACCCTGATGCCGGCGCTGGCGTGGGCCGGCGTCGTGTGGAGGGGAGATTTCGAGACGGGCAACACCTCCCAGTACACGCGCGTCCAGCAGGTGAGCGCGGATCGGCTCCAGGTCGTCACGTCCCCGGTGCTTCAGGGGCGCTACGCGCTCAAGGCCACGGTGAGACAGGGAGATGACCCCATCAACTCCAGCGGTAACCGCAACGAGCTCGTCTATCAGGGTTACGAGAAGGAGGGCTCGGAGTACTACTACCGCTGGCAGGTGCTGTTCCCGCAGGACTACCCGAGCGTGAAGACGTGGCAGGTCTTCACCCAGTGGCACCACGATGGGTGCTGCGGCTCGCCGCCAGTGGAGTTCTTCGTCTACGGCGAGGAGCTCCGCTTCACGCTCACCGACAGCGTGACGCCGTGGAAGACGGCACTGGTGCGGGGGAAGTGGCAGGACTTCATCCTGCACGTGAAGTGGTCGCCGGAGCCGTCCGTGGGCTTCGTCGAGCTGTGGCACAACGGCCAGCGCGTGCTGTCACGGTACGCGCACGCCACGATGTACCCGGGCAATGGCATCTACCTGAAGATGGGCCTGTACCGCAGCGACACCGTGCAGCCGGTGGGCACCGTGTACCACGACGGTTTCGTCCAGGGGACGCGGCTGGAGGACGTGCTGCCGCCGGTGTCCCAGCCCACGCCGGACGCGGGCACGCCCGACGCGGGTACGCCCGACGCGGGCACGCCGGTGCCAGGGCCAGACGGGGGCAGTACCGGGCCGGAAGATGAAACGCCGCCCATCGTCCCCACCGGTGCCACACCGCCAACGTTCGAGGAGGAGCCGCCGCGCGTCGGGTGCTCGAGCGCGGGCGGGCCGCTCTGGGTGCTGGGGCTGCTGGGGCTCGGCGGCCTGCTACGGCGCGCCCAGCGTCACGCCAGGCGTATGCGCTGAATTTCCCCTCTCCCCCCGGGAGAGGGACGGGGTGAGGGTATCGGATGTAACCAGGTTGCCCCTCGCACTGTCTTCCATTCGGGGACTCCGTGGTGACCTGCGGGTCAGGAGCACGGGGGCGCGCACCCTCACCCCGTCCCTCTCCCGGGGGGAGAGGGGAGTGTCCACTCGGTGCTACCCGTGCCGGAGGGGCCGTCGTATGAGAGGGCCACCCCGAGAGGAGAACCGAGATGAGCGACGCGCGCGAAGGGGCGGTGCCCCACCTGAGCCCCGAGGAATTCCGGAGGCTGGGCCATCGGATGGTGGACTGGATCGCCGACTACTGGTCCCGGCTGGAGTCCTTCCCGGTGCGCGCGGCGGTGGCTCCGGGCGAGGTGATGGCGAAGCTCCCCGAGCACCCGCCCGAGGAGGGACTGGGAGGCGATGAGGGCTGGGAGGCCGTCTTCCGCGACCTGGAGCAGGTGGTGCTGCCCGGCCTCACCCACTGGCAGTCGCCGTCCTTCTTCGCCTACTTCCCCGCCAACGCCTCGGGGCCGGCGGTGCTCGGCGAGCTGCTGTCCGCGGGCCTGGGCGTGCAGGGCATGCTCTGGTCCACCAGCCCCGCCGCCACCGAGATGGAGACGCGTGTGCTGGACTGGCTGGCCGAGCTCACGGGGCTGCCAGCCTCCTTCCGCTCGGACTCGTGCACCGGCGGCGGCGTCATCCAGGGCACCGCCAGCGAGGCCACCCTGGTGGCCATGGTCGCCGCGCGCGAGCGGGTACGGCGCACGCTCGGGAAGGAGCCGGAGCTGGTGGCCTATACCTCCACGCAGGCGCACTCGTCCGTGTTGAAGGCGGCCATGCTGTCCGGCGTGGTGCGCGGCGTGTCGGACGGCGTGCACCTGCGCCAGCTCGGCACGGACGGCGCCTATGCGCTGCGCCCCGAGGTGTTGGAGCAGGCCATCCGCGAGGACCTGGCCGCTGGCCGCCAGCCCTTCTTCGTGTGCGCGTCGCTGGGCACCACCTCCTCGGGTGCCATGGACCCGGTGGGCGCCATCGCCGAGGTGCTGAAGCGCACGGGCGTCACCGCCGCGGGCGGCTGGCTGCACGTGGACGCGGCGTGGGCGGGCTCGGCGCTCGTCTGCCCCGAGCACCGCGCGATGCTGGAGGGCCTGGAGGCCGTGGACTCCTTCGCCTTCAACCCGCACAAGTGGCTGCTCACCAACTTCGACTGCAACGCCTTCTACACGCGCGAGCGCAAGGCCCTGCTGGACGCGCTGAGCGTCATGCCCGAGTACCTGCGCAACGCGGCCACCGCGAGCGGTGCGGTCATCGACTACCGGGACTGGCAGGTTCCGCTCGGCCGCCGCTTCCGCGCGCTGAAGCTGTGGTTCGTGCTGCGCCACTATGGCGCCAGGGGGCTGCGGGCCTACATCCGCGAGCACGTGCGGCAGGCGGAGCTGTTCGCGTCCTGGGTGGAGGCGGACGGGCGCTTCGAGCTGGCCACGCCGCGCTCGCTGGCCCTGGTGTGCTTCCGGCTGCGCCCGGCGCCCGGCGAGGAGCCCGCGGCCACGGACGCGCGCAACCGCCAGCTGCTGGAGCGGCTGAACGCAGGCGGCAAGGCCTTCCTCACCCACACGGTGCTGCCCGGGGTGGACGGAGCGCCCGCGCGCTACGTGTTGCGCATGGCCATCGGCTCCGCGCGCACCGAGGAGCGGCACGTGCGCGCGGTCTGGGAGCAGCTCGCGGCACTCGCGAAGCAGGCGTGAGCCGGGGCCGGGGACCTATTGGTTGATGAGCGGCTGCAGCACGCCGAGCCGCTCGAAGTCCTGGTTCATGGCCGAGCGCACGGCGTCGAGGATGGCCTCGTCGGAGAAGTTCCGCACGAGGAGCATCCGGGGCGTGACGAAGCAGAGCGCCTGGTCGAGCTGGCGCCGCAGGTGCTCGAGGGTGAAGAGGGTGAGGCCGAAGCGCCGCCCGTCCTTCAGGCGGACCACGACGTCGAGGCTGTCACTCTGGGGCGAGACGAGCTCGTCGGCGATCAACACGGAGGCGATGGGCCCGTCCTTCATATCGAGGGAGCGCATGGTGGGAGGACTGTAACCGCCCGCCGGGCAGGGGAGGGGGCCCGCGAGGGGCTCCCGTCCACCGCTGCACCCTCGGGAGGGGATGCCGGCGCGAGGTGGACGGTATAGGTTCGGGTCACGGGAGGAACGTCTGAAGTCACCTCGCAGGCCCACGAAGGACGAGCTGCTCGCCGCAGTGGGGCGCCACATGCCGGACCTCATCGCCCCCGGGCTGAAGGTCCTCTTCTGTGGCATCAACCCCAGCGTGTACTCGGCCGTCGTGGGCTACCACTTCGCGCGGCCGGGCAACCGCTTCTGGCCGGCGATGCATGCCTCGGGCTTCACGGAGCGCCTGCTGGCTCCCTCCGAGCAGGAGGAGTTGCTCGCGCTCGGGTACGGCATCACCAACGTGGTGGACCGGGCCACGGTGTCCGCGGACGTGCTGACGGCGGAAGAGCTCGCCGAGGGTGGGCGGCGGCTGGAGGCGAAGGTGCGGCGCTACCGTCCCCGGTGTCTGGCGGTGCTGGGAATCGGCGCCTGGCGCACGGCCTTCGGACACCCCAAGGCCTCGCTGGGTGCCCAGCCACAAGCGCTGGGCGGCGCGCGCGTCTGGGTGCTCCCCAACCCGAGCGGGCTCAATGCGCACTACCGGCCCGGGGACCTGGCGCGGCTGTTTCGCGAGCTGCGGCTGGCCGTGGAGAGCGCCCGCGAACAGGGTTGAAGGTGCAATAGGATTGTCATCTGTCCAACAGCGCCTTCCGGAAGGACACGTTTGCTCGCGCTGTGAGATAATTGACACGTCACGCTTGTCTCCACCCATCCACCGGGAGGAGACATGTCGTCGTTGTTGGAGGGGATCGAGCCGCGGCCGAAGGACGTGGTGGCCGCGCTGGGGTCGCTGGAGAGCGTGGTCGAGCGCCTGCGTGCGCGGCGGGATGCGCGAGCGGTGTTCCCCGACGTGTACGCGGTCATCACGCGCAACGTGGCGAGGGAGGTGCTCGGCCGCACCGGCTTCTTCCAGGAACCGGAGTGGATCTCCCGCCTCGCGGGCCGCTTCGCCGAGCGCTACCTGGAGACGCTGGCCTGGTCGCTCCAGGGCACGGCGCAGGACTGCCGGGCGTGGGAGCTGGCCTACGTGTACGCGGACCTCGGCCTGACCCTGCCCTTCCAGGACGCGGCGCTCGGCATCAGCGCGCACATCAACTTCGACCTCGCGCTGGGGTTGTGGCGGACCATCGAGGAGTTCGGTGACACGAGCGAGCGGCGGTTGGCGCGCTACAAGCACGACCACGATGCGGTGAATGGGCTGCTCGCGGCGTCGCTGCCCGAGGCGGTGGAGCGCCTCGTGGAGCGCTACGCATGCCCCGTCACGCCGAGGATGTTCTCGGGGGCGGCGCGGCCGGTGATGCGCGGGGTGGCGCTCTTCGTCCTCGAGCGCTGGCGGGCTCACGTCTGGGAGGACGTGCTTTCGCTGGTGCACGCGTCCGGGGCCGCCGGGCGTGAGGCGGTGGTGGCACGGATGCATCGCCGCTCGGGCGGGCTCGGCCAGGTGTTCGCGCTCGGCTGCGAGGTGCGGCGCATGGGGCGGGATGCGCGCGGCTTGTTCGAGGTGCCGAGGGCCGCGTGGAAGTAGCTACGCGGCGCTGTTCAGCCGCTTCGAGCGCTGCCGGGTGATGGCGGCGCGCGCCTGCTCCTCGGTCTCGACGAAGTCGGATTCCACGGTCCACTTCCCGGTGATGTAGAGGGCCACCATCATGGTCTTGGAGACGGCGCGCTGGACCATGTTGCCGCCGACGCCCACGAGGCCCTTGAACCACTCGGCGCGGGCCTGCTGCATCATGTGAGCGCGGGCGTCCTTGTCGATGTTCGCGACGCCGAAGTGGATGAGGGCGTGGAAGGGCGTGTGGGAGCCCACCTCGCGGGTGTGTTTTCCCCCGGCAGTGGGCCGAGTCTAGCCTGGCATGGCTGGATGTCCCAGGAGCGGGCGGACGGCCCATTTGACAAGGGGGGGCCGTGTGGGTTTTCAGGGGAAATGGCGTCGAAGAACAAGGTCGCGCTGGTCCTGAGCTACCAGTACCCGGGTAAGTACGCGCTCACCGTGCTGGCGGGGGCGGTGGAGGCGGACGCGGTGGGGCAGGACGTGGCCCTGCGTTTCCCGAGAGACCGGGAGTCGTTGCTGGCCGCGGTGCGCGAGTGCCACGACGCGGGGTACCGGGTGGTGGTGGCGTGGTCGTTCTACTCGGCGAGCTTCCCCGGGGCGGTGGAGGAATTGGCCTGGCTGCGGGAGCGGCTGGAGGGCCGCGAGGTGCTGTGCATCGCGGGCGGGGTGCACGCCACGGCGGAGACGGAGCAGACCCTGCGAGGGGGCTTCGACCTGGTGGCGGTGGGCGAGGGCGAGCCCGTGTTGCTGGAGCTGCTCGGCCGGCTGGTACGCGGCGAGGATCCGAAGCAGACGCGGGGAATGTCGAGGCTGGTGGACGGGAAGCTGGTGTCGCAGGGGCGAGGGGAGGGCGTGGTGCTGGACACGTACCCGCCGTTCGCGGCGAGACACCGGATGTTCGGGGCCATCGAGATTACGCGGGGCTGCATCTACGCGTGCCGGTTCTGCCAGACGCCGTTCCTGAACAAGGCACGTTTCCGGCATCGGAGCGTGGAGAACATCGCGCGGTGGACGCGGGTGCTGCGCGAGGCGGGAAAGCGGGACGTGCGCTTCATCACCCCGACGTCGATGTCCTACGGCACGGCGGACGAGTCGGTGAACCTGGAGGCGCTCGAGCGGATGCTGGCGGCGGTGCGTGAGGCGATGAACCCTGGGGGGCGGGTGTTCTACGGGACGTTCCCCTCGGAGGTGAGGCCGGAGCACGTGACACCGGAGGCGCTGGCGCTGCTCAAACGCTACGTGGACAACGACAACCTCATCATCGGAGGCCAGTCGGGGAGCGAGCGGATTCTGCGGGCGAGCCACCGGGGGCACGACGTGGAGACGGTGGTGAGGGCGGCGAGCCTGGCGGTGGAGGCGGGCTTCGTGCCGAACGTGGACTTCATCCTGGGGCTGCCGGGAGAGGCGCCGGAGGACGTGAGGGCGACGCTGGCGCTGATGCGGCGGTTGTCGGAGCTCGGGGCGAAGGTGCACGGGCATACATTCATGCCGCTGCCGGGGACACCGTACCGGGACGCACCGCCGGGCTCGGTGGACGAGGAGACGCAGAAGGAACTGGACCGGCTGGCCTCACAGGGGCGGCTGTATGGCCACTGGAAACAACAGGTGGCCCTGGCGAACGGAATCGCCGCGAGGCGCCAGCCGAGGCGGTGACCGGCAAGGTCATCAATTGGGAGACGGTTAAACAGCGCGCGATGTCAGAGTTTTGACGAGAGGAGTTCTTGGGTGTGAGCGAGCACCGAGAAGCGCGGGAATCTGATCTTCAGTAGACCTGAGTTCCCCGTTCTTCGTCGTGGTCATCGCCGCGGGACGGCAGTGCGGGTTGCAAAGGGCGAGGGCCCTCCAGCTGCAACTGGAAGGCCCTCTGTTTATCTGTCGGTGGGCCCCCGAATCAGGGCCAGCGCCAGACGGCCGCCACTGGCAACTCCCGTGGCAGTCGAACGGCCCCAGGCTCGGAGCCGGGCAGCTTGCGCCAGCGCCCCTCCGGCCCGCCCAGGACGATGCACACCGGCAGCTTGCGGCCATCCGGCAGCAGTGCCTCCGTGTAGCGCCCCAGCACGGCCTCCTCCCCATCCCGGTTCTGGATGCCTGGGGCCGTCCAGAGCTTCCCGTACAGGATGGTGCCACCGGGCAGCGCCGGAGGGGACCAGTCGCGCTGCACCACGCGGCCGGCGATGGGGCCTTCACTGTAGGTGCCCTCCTCGGTCGGCGCTCCGGGCTGGTTGATATCGACGAGGGCCTGGAGCTCCATGCCCTCGTCGAGCTTCAGCACCTCGAACATGACGTGCCGGGCCTCGGCGGGGCAGTCCTCTGGCTCCGGCCTCACCTGGGCGGCGGGACAGCCCAGCCCCGCAGCGGTGCACAGCCACACGGTGAGGACTCCGAAGCGTGAGCGGCTGGAGGGAGTCGAGTCCTGGTGCGTGGTGAGAGGGGGCACGGGCGCACTTCCTTTCTCGGGGGTGCCGGATGCGATGGACTCCGACATGTGGGAGCGCGCGAGTGTGGATCTCACCAGCCACGACGCAAGGAACAGGCCGACAAGCAGGAGCAGGCCCACCATGGCGAGGCGCCCCACGCGCCACGTGCGGCGCTTCTTGGCGGGAGCCTCCTCGCGAGCGTCCTCCGACGGCCTCGTCTCTTCTGGAGGCGGAGTTGCTTCACCCGCGGGTGCTGCCTGTGGGTGCTGGGCCTCCTGCTCCGGTTCTGTCTGCTTGGGCGGCGCCTCTGCCGGGCTCTCCGGCGCGGTGAGGGGCATCTTCCAGGCGGGGGTCTTTCTCTGCTTCTCGGTGGCCTGCTCCAGTGCCTCGAGCAGGGCCTCGGTGTTGGGGTAGCGGTCCTCTGGCCGCTTCTCCAGCAGCTTCATGGCGATGTCGCTGAGGGAGCGCGGCACCAGGGGGTTGAGCAGATGGGGCGCGGTGGGCGGGACGGCGGCAATAGCCGCCAGCAGTTCCTTGTCCGGCAGCTCCGGGTCGAAGGGGTGCAAATCCGTGAGCCCCTGGTAGAGCAGCACGCCCAGTGCGTACAGGTCCGCAGCCACCCCGCCTTGGAAGGGCTCACCCCGCTTCCACGCCTCGGTGCGCATGTAGGCCAGGAGCTCAGGTGGCGCCAGGTGGAGGACGCCCTCGGGCAGGCCCATTGTCTTCGTGAAGGCCCCGGGAAGGCGCGCGGTGCCAAAATCGATGACGAACGGCCGGCCGTCCTTTCTGCGGATGAGGATGTTCTCCGCCTTCAGGTCCCGGTGGTACACGCCGCGTGCGTGCAGCATGCCCACGGTGCGCACCACAGTGGAGAAGGTGTCCACCAACTCAATGGCGTGAGGGGGCTTGCGCCAGCGTCTCTCGTGCCAGTTTTCCCCGTCAATGAAATCTGTGATGAGGAAGGGGTAGCCCTTGGTGGGGTGGGGCCAGATGTCCACCGCGTACACACGCAGCAGGTTGGGGTGGGATGCGTAGATGAAGAGGGCCGCCGCTTCGCGCGCCAGGCGCCGGTAGGCGCTCGCCTCCTCCACGTACTGCTCCTCCGTGAGCTCTTCCGTGGATTGGGTGAGGGGGAGCAGCGCCATCTTCATGGAGTAGGGCTGGCCGTCGCGCTCCACCTTGAAAACTCTGGAGGAGCCCCCGCGGCCCAGCACCTCGACGATGTGCCAAGGCCCCACCGCGTGGCCGGGTTGAAGGTGGTCCGGGTGTTGGGCTTCAGTCGTCATGGGCCGGCCTTCCTAGAGTTTAACCTCGGTGATGGGAAGGAGCCGCCCGCCCTCGGTGTCCACCAACTCCAGCCGGAAGAGGACCTCGTTGGAGGCGGGGGGCTCCACCATGACGGCCACCAGGGCAAACTCCCCTGGCTGAAGCAGGGGCTTCTCCATGTGCACCGAAAGCACCTTCACCGGCGTTCCCTTCACGCTGGTGAGCCGTGCCGTGCCAGGTGCCCAGGCGGACTGGCCCGGGAGGTTGCGCACACGGATAACCACCATGGCCCAGCGAGTGGCCCGATAGCCGGTGCCGCGCCCCGGCTCGAGGCCGCCCTTGTAGCCGGGGGCGGCCTTTCCCCAGAACGGCTTGGCCTGGACGTCCTTCGAGTCGAGCACCCCGGAGAAGGCGAGGTTGGGAAGTCCGCTCTGCGCGCACTGGGCCTTCAGGGAGACGAGCTCGGCTTCCACGTGGGACAGCCTGGCCTCCAGCGCCTCGACGGTGCGCGGGCGGCGCACCACCTCCACCTCCTTGTCCACCAGCGTCGGGTGGGAGACGAGCGCGAGGGGGGCGTACGTCGGGGTGCCTCCGTCCTTGTAGCGCACTCGCACGCCCAGCTTCTCCCCAGGGCCCGGCTCGACGGAGGGCTCAAGCGCGAGGGTGTACTCGCCCGGGTCCACCAGCTTGAAGCGCGTCGCCCGCCCCTCCACCTCCAGCAAGGCCCTGTCGATGGGGGCGCTGAAGCGCAGGTAGGTGGTGACGTTCGCCGCCACCCGCACCTCCGGCACGGGCTCACCGGGGCCGGGGACGACGACTTGCCGCTCCTGGCGCTCGCGGGCCGGCGGCTGAGACGGCTGGGCCGCCGAGACCTCGTGGACGGCTAGGACAAGTAGGACCAGGAGACGAGCGGACGATGGTAGTGCCAGGGTGGATTACCTCTGGCGTCCCACCGTAGCAGATGCGCCCTCCAGGGAGGGCGACCAGTTACGCGACCGGGGCAGGTGTCTCAGTCGGCTCAACCCACAGCATGGGTAAGACGTATTCCGAGGAAAAAACCCCAGCGGGCCTTCACGTGAAAACCGCCCCGGAGCACCCGCTGCCCCTCTCGCACACGTCGACAGCGAGAGGGGCAAGTCGCGGCGCTAGTCCTCTTCGCTTGCGTACTCATCGAACAGGTCGAGCTCGCGCACGACCGTAGAGACCCGGGGCTCGCACCGCGGGCAGTACTCTAAGAAAAGCGCGGCGGAGGCCATCAAGGCCGGGGAGCGGCCTCCACCACGCTGCTGATTCCGCGCTCTTGCGCTATTTCACCCAGCTGCACTTCAGGTCGGGTTCGTGCCGGCCCGGGAAGGCGGCGTCAGGGAGCCACGGGTTCGTCCACGAGTAGTAGGGGCGCCCGGCATCCGCTTCGAGATAGAAGTTCTCGCTGACTTCGCCGTTGGCGGCCATCGTCAGCGTCCTGGGCCAGTGCGAAACCTGGGTGCCGTTGATTCGCGCGATGCCGTCGGCCTCGCTGGCGTACGCGTACTGGCGCCAGGACACCGCGCAGGTGACCGGACGATCGCAGGTGTTGCGATAGGTCGTGCGGTAGTTGATGCCGTGCTTGGCCTGCGTCCTGTACTCGTCTTCCTTGCGGTAGCTCTGCACCACGCACTGGCCCGGCGTGCGCACCTGGATCACGCCCGGATTGTCGTTGTCGTCGCGAACGAACCTTGCGCACTTCTGGATCGGCACGGGCTCGCTGCGCACGTCGGTGTCGCCGGACTTCGACTTGAGGCGGAGCACCACGCTGACGTCGGCGTTGTCGCCGTCCTTGCGCCGTACCTGGAGCGTGCCGCCGTTGATGTCGGACGAAGCAATGGCGGCAGGACGGTCGAAGGTCCAGGTCACATCGTAGTCCTGCCGAAGCACGGACAGGTCGAGGACATCTCCGCCCTTCTGGTTGAAGGTGAGGTTGAACAGGCACTCGTCGACGCCGGCGATCGCGATGTCAAAGTCGCTGCTGCCGCTCACGGTCGCGCTCCATGACACGGCTTGCTTCTTCGTGAGGCCGCCGGTGTTGCTCTCCAGCAGCGCTGCGGCGTTGACGATGCGCAGCAGATAGCGGTTGTCGCGGCTGACAAGTTCGAACGGCGCCATAGGCGTGATCTTCAGCTGGATCGCATTCGGGCTCAGCTCGAGTACGAACTCGCGGCCGTTGAGTTCCGACATCTTCGACGGCGACTGGTCGCGGATGGTCTTCTCCACGGTGTCCCAGCCTTTCAGGGTGGCGTTGGTGGTATCGGCCAGCGCCGTCCAACTGACACACAACAGCAGGAAGCCAAGCAATCGGATTGCGAACATGGTGTCCTTCTCGGGTTGATGGATAACGCGCGATCGGCCAGCCCACGCCATCGCCTTCCCAATGCAGGCGGGAGTATACGCGGGATAGGAGCCCTGCTGCGGGCGAGGGCCGGGGTAGGTGGTCGGCCAGGAAGGCCGCGACACGCCCTGGAGAGTGCAGGAGGGTCCCCATGGAGGACTGCACGTCGCGCTCCAGGCGCACCTCTCCCCTGCGCGGGCGACCGGTCGCCTCGGGCTCCTCAAGAGGGCACGTCCCTCCGCTGTGAGTTACTCCCAGAGCGCCTGCTGTGCTGGCCCCCGGGCCGGAGCCAGGACAGCAGGGAACTCAGGCATCTGATGATGGCGGAGAATGCGCCGGATGACGGCGCCCTGCGTGAGGTAGGCCAGCACTTGCCGCCTGCCCCCGCAGCTTGGGCAGGAGACGACATCCACCGCGAACGCCTTGCGGAGCAACCCGGCCTAGTCCAGCCTCGGGACGCGCTGCCGCCTCCTGAATGAGTTGCCTGACACCTTCCTGCGGCGTGAGCGGCCGCGAGCTGAGCGACCGCGAGCTGTGGGTGAGCAACGGCACCGCGGGTGGCACGAAGCCGCACACGAGTTTCGACCTTATCCAGAATTTTGAGTGCCTCACCCGCGTCGCTGGAAGAGCTACTCCACGTTACTGCGGATGTACGCCCTCCGCGCCGCTGGGACTTTGCGTTCCGTCTCGCCTACGGCCTTTCTCCTCTCAGAGGGGCCTCAGAAAATTTGGGTAAGGTCGAAATTCGAGACTCGGGACGAGCCTCACGGCTAGCGAGTGACGACGCTCACCAGCAAACGACGCCCCAGCACAGCGGCGCCTGTCTTGGAGCCTTTGCTCATGGGCACGGAGCGGATTTTATGCATCATTTTCCACCTCATCGGCTCACCTTATTGACGCACCGTGATGGTTCCACCCTGCTGGAGGAGTCATGAGAAAGCTTTTGAATTTCCTGCTGTCCGCCACTGTGGTCCTGACGCTCGCCCCCACGGCGGCTTCGGCCTACGAAGCGTGCGAGAACGTCTGTACCTGCGAGTCTTCCTGCACCACGACCTGCACCATCGGAACCGGCACGCGCATCACGTGTGGACGGTGGGGTGAATGCAGCACCATCTGCTACCCTCCCGCGAATTTGACGGTCTCCGGGCCCCAGGACAAGGCTCCGCAGGACGACACGTCCGCACGGGTATGCAGTGAGACGCAGCGGGACGCGGAGAGCTCCGCCTCCGTCGAGAGCTAAAACCTGTTCCGGTAGGACCGATCCCTGTCAGGTTGTCCCTCGGGCGAGGCTGCAAAACAGCCTCCTACCGGAACAGGCTCCCAGCCGAAAGCCGCATGAACTGCGGCTCTCGCCGGGAATGAAATGGCGAAAGTCGAGTCAGCCGATTCGGAGGAGACGAGGTGTCGGAAAGAGTTTCGACCTTACCCGGCACCTGGGAGGACAGATCCTGTGATCTGCAGAGGGCACGACGCGTTTTTAGCAGTAGTGAGGAGCGGCAATGTCCCAAAGCAGCATCGCATCCGACTGACGCCACAGGGCGGTCTCGCCGGTACGCGCGATTTGCCGGAACGATACGCTGTGTGGTCGATCTGCCAACCCGGGGACCGAACGCGGATCGTATGCTGAGCGTGCCCGTTCTCACCAGGTTGCTGCGGAGCATGGTGCTGGCCTGGGAGCCTGACTCGGCCCTCGCCACCTCAACGATGCACCGTGACGCGGTGACACCGGAGGATGACACGGAAGCATTCGTGGGCTGGATCATGTACTTCCCACATAGCCGGGGCGCGGTCCCACCACTCCCCTCGCCCGTGCGTGTCGAGCCGGTGGAGGACAAGGGAACGCTCATCGTCCTTACGCCCGAGCGACTCACCGCGGAGAATCCCGAGCACGTCGAGCTCGGCCAGCATGTTCATGAACTGCTGAACAGGGCCGGTCTCCTGCTGCCCGTGGTTCCCTGAAACGGCGCCACCTGCCTGGTGTTACCGCTGTTCAGCCCCGTGGTTCAGAGCTTTCCGCGCACGAGCACCGAGCGGTGTCCCAGCAATTCGGTTACCTCGTGCACGAAGCTCGCTGACAGAGGCGGCCAGTTCCAGAAGGTGAGCCCCAGGTTTCCGAAACCCCACGGGAACTCCCCGCCCCAATCGACCAGCCGCTCCGGCCGTTCACATTTGGGACAAGGAAAGGTAACGGCATCGTCACCCTCGTTCCAGGCATCCACTGCGTCACTCCATCCCTCTCCGGGCTCGAAGCGGTGCCCACAGGCGCGACACGTCAAGTCCTCGAAATTGGTCCAGAAGACGGTCCGCCCCACCTGGAACTGGACGCCATTTGGCTCCACCTCCCATGCATCCGACGATGGATCCTCCAAGGCGGTGGTATGCGCAGGGCCTGGTTGATGGCCTGGCTCACCCAAAGCGCAGTCGGAGAGCTCAGGTTCGATGATGCGGCGTGAGACAAACCACTCCCGAACCCGCTCCGCGAGACGCGGAGCTTCGTCCTCGGGCACGTCCTTGTCCACGATGGTCTGAAAATAGTCGCCCATGGAGGCACCGTACAGAATGCATGCGAACGTGGACAACGGTGCCGAACGTTCGTCCTGGGCAGGTTTTTGACGCATTGAGAAGGGTGGATTAGGGCGCCACTCGTCTCCGCTTGCGGCTGTCGAACACCTGGGCCGGGTCTCCGTCGAGGGTGGTGTCCTCGAACGCGCCATCCATGTACTCGCCAATCACGCGCCGCCAGAAAGCGGTGGCGCCCTGGTTGGCGGGGAGCTGCGACAGCTCCCACGTGCCGGGGAACCGGTCGAAGAGGGCGAAGGCTGCCTTGCGTCCCACGCCGTGCCGGCGTGCACCGCGGAGCACGAAGAACTCGCTCAGCCGGAAGTCACGCCCGGGGGTCATGAACGGGAAGGGCGCCTGTCCCACCAGGGCGAAGCCCACGGGCCGGCCGTCGAGCCGGAAGAGCATCGGGTGGCAGCCCTCCTTCCCCGAGAGCCAGTAGGGCAGGTAGTCGGGCTGCCAGAGGCCCTCGGCATCCAGCGAGTAGCCGTCGCCGAACTCGCTCAGGTCATGCAGGTACAGCGGGTACAGATGGCGCAGGAGCGTATGCTCCGCGGGGGAGACGGGGATGACCGAGAGCGTCATGTTCCTCCCACCGTATCAGGGACCTCCGGTCTACCCCGTCCAGGCCACATGGACAACGACAAGACCTGGACTCCGCCGCTCCGCGAGGCGCTGTGGCTCACGGCACCGCTCACCCTCGAGGTACTCTGTGAGGCGCTGCAGGAGGCACTGAACGTGCCGCCTTTCGAGTTCGACGCAGAGAACGTTTACGAGTGGGGCATCTCGTTCGTCGAACGAGGCACCGTCGAACTCAACGTCTCACGCAAGCACCGCATGGGGGAGCCTCGCATGGAGGAGCCCTTCCACATCCTATTGCTCGCACGTGAGGTGAAGGGTGAGCAGGCGCGAGAGATGATCGCGAGGCTGGTGCGGGAAGTGGGGCCTGTCATGGCGACGGCCACCGGAGTTCCTGTACATCACGGCGACCTTCGATACGTCCGCGGAGATGAGTACACCTACGAGGTGTGGCGCACATTCCAGCCTTCGCGCGGGCGTTGAGGTGACCCAGAAGCACCAACGGCTCCCTCTTCCTTTGGGAGAGGGCTGGGGTGCGGGTCTTCCCCCGGGAACGCGGGAGGAGCCGGAGTGTCCGGCCCCTCCCACGTGGGAACTACGGACTACGGGGTGTTGGGCAACCCGAACGAGGAAGCGGTCACGAGAACCCAGTCACTCTTCTGGTGCGTGTTCGCTCCGGCCTTGCGCTGCACCGACTTGCCGGTGGCAGTGGCTCCTGCACCGCCGTAGTCCACGGAGACGCTCACGGCGAGGGCGTTGGTCGAGCAGGGCGCCCCGCTGCAGTCAGCGGGGAACCAGAGGCCTTCGCCCTGCAGAGTCTGCAGCTGACCCGGGAAGGCGCCGGGGGGCGACGTGCTACTGGCGACCACGAACGGGACGGCATCCATGGTGATGCTCGCCGAGTCCCTCACCCGGATCACGCGGTGCGAGAAGCTGAGGCCCGACGAGTTCCCGATGAAGTCCCAGGCCGTATCGTAATTGTACGGGGCCTTGATCTGATCCTTTGCGGTCGTCTCCGAGACGTCGCCTGCCGCCGGAGCGAAGTGCACCACGATGATGTCGCCCGTCTCCACCTGGACGTTGGGCATCGTGGCCACCGGGGCGGCGGTGCCATCGACGGTCACGGTCATCTTGTTCACCGAGCCTCCCTCCACCACGAGCAACTCGAGGAGGTCCCGGCTGCCCGAAATGGCGGGGTTCACCTCGTTGATGAGGAGCCTGGCGAGCTTCACGTAGCCATCGAAGGTGGCGCTGTTGGCCGTCGCGCCGATGCTGCCTCCCAGGGTGTCCTTCACGCTGGAGGCCACCGTCACCATGTAGGGCGTACCCGCCACCTGCGAGGTGGTGGTGAGCTGGACCTGGCGGCCCGAGACGGTGGCGGACGAGGCCACCAGACCGGGGTCGAAGGTGAACTGGCTGCCGTCGGCGAGCACGCTGGCCGGATCGATACGCCGGTCGAAATTCACGACGACGCTCGTGCTGCTGATGGCCGCCGCGCTCGTCATCTTGGGGGCGGGGCACGACAGGACGGTGAGGTCACCGGCCGCCCATGCGGAGGGCTGGGCCTGTGGGCCGAACCGCCACAGCGGCGCCTTGGCGGTGACGGAGCAGTCCTGCGCCACGTCGAGCTCGTCTTGCACCGGGGTGGTCAGGCGCAGCCGGAGGTTGGCGCTGACGGAGGTGTTGCCCAGGGTCACGAAGCTCGCCGAGACGTGGCCGGTGCTGGCCGTGGCGAAGGTGCTGGCCACGGTTCCGTTGACGGAGATGAACTCGCTCTCGTAGTTGTTCAGATTGGCCACGAGGTCGACGTTGCTCACATCGTTGAGGAGGGGCTCCACCGACTCCCCGCTGCTGTGCACGGTGACGCTGTCGAGCTTGGTGACCTGCACCAGCCCGCTCACCGTCATCTTCTCGGTAGCGCGGATGCGCACGCGGTCGCCCACCTTGGGAGCCGGGCTGAGCGTGGTGGGGTCCACCGCGACGAAGAGCGCCGGGCCGTTCTTCTCCGACTGGAGGAAGAAGCCCGCGGGATCAGAGCTACCCGTGAGCGGCTTCGTGTAGGTGACGAGCGCGTAGTCGATGAACTCGCTGATGCTCCCATTCGCCCTGGCGCGGATGGTGGCGATCTGCGCCGAGACATTGGCCGGGGTGGCGATGGTGTACGTCTCGGTCCGCACGCTCTCCGCGTTGTCGGCCTTGTCCACGGAGAAGAACTTCAGCGTGGTGTTGGCGGTGAGGGAGATGGGGCCGGTGTAGCGCGTCGAGCCCGTGGTCGGCGTGCTGCCGTTGAGGGTGTAGTACGTGTTCGCGCACCCGATGCCGCGGGCATCATCGGCGCAGGCCAGGGTGACGCTCTGCACGGAGGTGTACAGCCCGCCCGCCGGGGTGGCGGTGGTGGTGGGCGCCGCCGTGTCGAAGGTGTACACCTCCGTCCGGACGGTGCTCACGTTGCCGACCTTGTCCACCGCCACGAACTTGAGCGTGGTGTCGGCGGAGAGGGTGATGGGCGCGCTGTACGTGGCCGAGCCCGTGTCCGGCGTGCTGCCGTCGGTGGTGTAGTGGAGGGTGTCGCACCCGCTGCCCGAGGTGTTGTCGGTGCAGGTGAGGGTGATGTCGCGCGCGCTGTTGTAGAAGCCGCCCGCGGGGGCCGCGGCGACCGTGGGCTTCACCGTGTCGATGACGTACGACTGGGTCCGCACGGTCTCCTCATTGCCCGCCGCGTCCACGGAGAAGAATTTCAGCGTGGTGTTGGCGGAGATGGAGAGCGGGGCGGAGTACGTGCTGGAGGAGCGCGTGGGCGTGCTGCCATCGCGGGTGTAGTACGTGGCGGTGCAGCCGCTGCCCGTGCCGTCCGCGCACAGCAGCGTGACGGATTGCGCTTCCTTGTAGGCGCGGCCCGAGGGGATGGCCGTCGTCGTGGGCACCCCCTCGTCGATCCGGTACGTCTCGGTGTGGATGCTGCTCGAGTTGCCCACCGAGTTCTCCGCGAAGAACTTGATGGTGGTGGTGACGTCCACGTCGATGGGAGCGGAGTACGTGGCCGAGCTCGTGCTGGGCGTGCTCCCATTGGTGGTGTAGTAGATGGCCACGCAGGTGCCGCCGGTAGCGCCGGGGTTGCAGTTGAGGGTGACGCTCTGCGCGGTGCGGTAGAGACCGCCCGCGGGCGAGGCGGACACCGTCGGGATCGACGTGTTGATGATGTAGTCCGCCGTCTTCACGGACTCGGCGTTGCCAGCCCTGTCCACGGAGAAGAACTTCAGGGTGGTGTTGGCCTCGATGGAGAGGGGCGCGGTGTAGCGCGGCGAGCCCGTGGAGGGCTCGGAGCCGTCGAGGGTGTAGTGCGTGGCCGCGCAGCCGCTGCCCGTGCCGTCGGTGCAGGCCAGCGTCACGCTCTGGGTCTCCTCGTACCTACCCGCCGCCGGGGTGGCGGTGGTGGTGGGCGCCACCGTGTCGATGACATACGTCTCGGTACGCACGGCTTCCGCGTTGCCAGCCGTGTCCACGGACAAGAACTTCAGCGTGGTGTTGGCGGCAATGGAGATGGCCGCAGTGTAGCGCAGCGAGCCCGTGGAGGGCTCGGAGCCGTCGAGGGTGTAGTGCGTGGCCGCGCAGCCGCTGCCCGTGCCGTCCGCGCACGCGAGCACGACGCTCTGGGCGGCGTTGTACAGGCCGCCCGCCGGGGTGGCCGTGGTCGTGGGCGCCACCGTGTCGATGACGTACGTCTCGGTGTGCACCGCCTCGGCGTTGCCGACCATGTCCACGGAGAAGAACTTCAGCGTGGTGCTGGTGGCGATGGACAGGGGCGCGGTGTAGCGCGGCGAGCTCGTGGTGGGCTCGGAGCCGTCGGTGGTGTAGTGGGTGGCCGCGCAGCCGGTGCCCGTACCGTCGGTGCAGGCCAGCGTCACACTCTGGGCCTCGTCGTACGTCCCCGCCGTCGGGGTGGCCGTGGTCGTGGGCGCCACCGTGTCGATGACGTACGTCGAGGTATTCACGGTCTCCGCATTGCCGGCGGTGTCCACGGAGAAGTACTTCAGCGTGGTGTTGGCGGTGATGGAGAGGGCCGCGGTGTAGCGCGGCGAGCCCGTGGTGGGCTCGGAGCCGTCGGTGGTGTAGTGGGTGGCCGCGCAGCCGGTGCCCGTGCCGTCATCGCACGCGAGTACGACGCTCTGCACGGCGTTGTAGATGCTTCCCGCCGGGGTGGCGGTGGTGGTGGGCGCCGCCTTGTCCACCACGAAGGTCAGGCTCTGGGCGGCCTCCGCGTTGCCCGCCTTGTCCGTGGAGAAGAACTTCAGCGTGGTGTTCTGGGTGAGGACCACCGGGGCCGAGTAGCGCGCCGAGCTCGTGGAGGGCGTGGAGCCGTCGGTGGTGTAGTACGTGGCATCGCAGCCGCTGCCCGTGCCGTCCTCGCAGAGCATCGTCACGGAGACGTCCGCCTTGAAGGTTCCTCCCTGCGGGGTGGCCCGGGTGGACGGCGGCGTCGTGTCCGCGGGCGGCGGTGGCGGCGGTGGCGGATTCGGATCACACGCGCTCGCGAGCTGCAGCGTGAGCAGGGCCAGGACGAGCCGGCTCGGCCAGGAAGAGATGGGGGGCATCGATACTCCGGGGGCGGATGAGGAAAGCGCGCGAAGCCTTCCACTGGCTGACACTTCGTCGCAAGTTGCCGGCCTGGAGGCCCATGGCTCGCCCGTCTCGCGGTCGTGACAGCCGGGTGAACTCCTGAAAACCCTCCTCGGAAATCCCGGCCGAGCCGGGAACTCGGGTTTCTGGTGCTCGCTTGCAGGGCGGCTACTGTGCACAGCCGCGATGCGCTTCAAGTTCGTCCATGCCGCCGATCTGCACCTGGATACTCCCTTCCGCGGCGTGCCCGCCGGCTCGGGACTGACAGGCGCCTTCCAGCAGGCCACCTTCCGGGCCTTCTCCCGCATCGTGGACGTGTGCCTGCGCGAGCACGTGGCCTTCCTGCTGCTCGCGGGAGACCTCTTCGATGCGAAGGATCGCTCGGTGCGTGCGCGGCTGGCGCTGCGGCGTGAGCTGGACCGGCTGGACGTGGCCGGCATCCAGACGTTCATCGTGCACGGCAACCATGATCCGCTGAGCGGGGACACGGGCGCGCTGGGGCTGCCGGACTCGGTGAAGGTGTTCGGCGCGGACTGGGAGGAGGTGGAGGTGCGCCGCGAGGGGCGGGTGCTGTGCCGGGTGCAGGGCATCTCCTATCCGGAGGCGGAGATGCGCGAGAACCTGTCGGCGCGCTTCCTCCGCACGGGGCCGGACTTCACGGTGGGACTGCTGCACGCGAACCTGGGCGGAGTGGAGGGGCACGCCAACTACGCGCCCTGCACCGTGGAGGAGCTGGGCGCGCGGGGCCTGGACTACTGGGCGCTGGGCCACGTGCACACGCGCGCCGAGTACACGCTCGCGGGGGGCGCGGTGGCCGTGTACCCGGGCAACCCGCAGGGGCGGCACGTGAACGAGCCGGGCGAGCGCGGCTGCGTGCTGGTGGAGGTGGAGGAGGGGAGGACGTGGCGCCGCTTCGTCCCCGTGGACCGGGTGCGCTGGCACCGGCTGGAGGTGGGGCTCACGGGGCTCGGCTCGTTGGATGGGCTGGTGGCCGCGGTGACGGAGCGGGTGGACGCGAGCTGTCCGGACGAGCTGGAGGGCCACGCGGTGCGCCTCACGCTCACGGGCCGGGGGCCGCTGCACCGCGAGCTGTCCCGGCCGGAGGCACTCGGCCAACTCGAAGCGGACCTGCGCGAGCAGCTCGCCCTGCGCCACCCGCCGGTGTTGCTGGAATCCCTGCGCGACGCGAGCCTGCCCGAGCTGGACCTCGAGACGGTGCGCCTGTCAGGCGGCTTCTCCGGGACGCTGCTGGCCGAGGCCGAGGCGCTGGTGGCGGACCCGGAGGTGCTGAAGGCCCTGTGGGCGGAGGACGCGGAGCTGCGCACGCTCGGCCAGCGCTTGCGGCGGCTGGGCGTGGATGTCCTCGAGGCGCCCCGGCCAGAGTTGGTGGAGCAGGCGGGATGGCAGGTGGTGGAGCAGCTGCACGAGGAGGACGCGTCGTGAGCGGAGCCCTGCGCATCGACGTGTTGAAGGTGCACGGCTTCGGCCACTTCTCCGGCTACGAGCTGGAGCTGGGGCCGGGCCTCAACCTGCTGTACGGGCCGAACGAGGCGGGCAAGAGCACGCTGCTCGCGTTCCTCCGCGGCATGTTGTTCGGCTTCGAGAAGCGGGGCCGCTCGGAGTCCCGGTACGAGCCGGAAGCGGGGGCCTTCGGGGGCGAGCTGTGCGTGAGCTCGGGCGCGGGCCCGCTGGTGGTGCGCCGCGTGGCGGACAGGAAGGGGAAGGCGGCGGTGACGGTGTTCAGCCCGGAGGGGCACGAGCTGCTCGCCTCTCGGCTGGACGAGGCGCTGGCGCACGTGTCGCGGGAGCTGTTCTGCGAGGTGTTCGCCTTCAGCCTGGACGAGCTCTCCAGCTTCGAGCAGCTGGTGGAGGAGGATGGCGTCTCCCGGGCGCTCTTCGCCGCCGGACTGCGGGGCGCGCGCAGGCTGCCGGAGGTGGAGAAGCACCTGGAGAAGCGCGCCGGTGAGCTCTTCAAGGTGAGCGGGAAGAACCCCGAGCTCAACCAGGTGCTCCGGCAGTTGGAGGAGATCCGGGGGAAGCTGGACGCGCTGAAGGACCGGCCGGAGCAGTACTTCCAGGAGCGCGAGCGCCTGGCGTCCCTGGGGCGGCAGCAGGAGGAGGCGGTGGCCCGCCAGGAGCAGATCGCCCGGGAGCTGGGGCGGCTGTCCCGGTTGGAGGCGGCGCTCGGAGAGCTGGGGGAGCTGACGAGGCTGCGGACGGAGCTGGCCGTGCTGCCGGACCTGTCGGCCTTCCCACCGGGAGGGGAGGGGCGGCTGGAGGAACTGCTCCAGAGACGGACGAAGGCCCGGGCCGAGCAGTCCCGTGTGGAGGAGCTGTTGTCCACGGGCGGAGCCGAGCTGGCCCGGCTGTCGGCGGCCTCGGCGGTGCGGGAGCGGGAGGAGGGGCTGCGCCTGGTGCTGGGGGCCTTCACCGCGAGGGCCGAGCTGCTGCGGGCGTTGCCGGGCCGCCGCGCGGCGCTCGAGGCGAGGCGCCGCGAGGTGGAGCAGGCGTTGGGGGGACTGGGGTTGGCGGTGGACGCGGCGGGCCTGCTGGCGCTGGAGCTGGGCGCGGCGGCGCGAGGCACGCTGGAGTCCCTGGCGGACCGGCTGGCGAAGGCGGAGGCGGAGCGGCGCGAGGCGGAGGTGGCGCTCGGGCGGGCGCGCGTGGAGCGGGAGCGCATCGAGGCCTCCCTGGCGAGGCTCCAGGCGGAGCGCACGAAGCTCCCGGACGTGTCCGCGGCGGAGCTGCGCCAGCGGCAGGCGGCGCTGAGCCGTTCGAGGCTGCTGCGCGTGGAGCGGGACCAGGTCGCGGCGCAGCGGGCCGAGCAGCAACAGCGGCTCCAGGCCCTGCGCGCCCAGGCCGAGCCGGAGCCTGGAGCGGCCCCCGCGCCCTGGCTGGTGTTGCTCGGTGCGGGCATGGCGGTGGTGGGAGTGGGCGCGCTGGCACTCCACTCGGGAGCGAAGGAGGGCGCGTTGGCCCTGTTCTTCGCGTTGCTGCTCATCGTGCCGCTGGTGCTCGGCTACGTGCGTTCGGTGAGGAGCCATCAGGGGAACGTGGAGGCCCACGCCGCGCGCCAGCGGCAGCGAGCGCAGGAGCTGGCCCGGCTGCAGTCGGCGCTGGACACCCTGACGGGACGGCAGCTGGGGCTGGAGCGGGAGCTGGCGGCGGCCACGAGCGAGGCGGGCGTGACTCCCGAGGCGTCCACGGCCGGGCTCGCCGGCGCGGACGCGGCACTGGCGGAGGCGTTGCGGCAGGCCGAGCGTGTGGAGCACCTCGGGCGCGAGCGCGAGGCACGCGAGGCGGAGCGGGACGGGGTGGTGCGCGAGGCGCAGGCGGCGGAGCTGGCGGGACGCCGGGCCGACGTGCAGGTGCGGACGCTCCGGGCGGAGCTGGCCGCGCTGTTGGTGGCACGGGGCTTTCCCAAGGAGCTCTCTCCGCAGCGCGCGTTGGCGCTGTGGCGTGACGTGGCCGAGCAGCGGCAGCGGCTGGCGGATCTGGGCGCGGACGAGCGGGCCCTGGCCGCGGACGAGGCCGCCTGTGAAGCGGCCGTCTCGCGGCTGCTGGAGGAGGCCCGGGAGGCGGGGCTCCCTGCGGGGCCGGTGGAGGCGGTGGCCGCCCGGGTGGCCTCGGCGCTGGAGGAGCTGAAGACCCGGGACGCGGAAGCACGGACCCTGCGAGCGCGCGTGGACGAGTGGGTCGGGGACCGGGCGAGGTTCTCACGGCTCCGGGAGTCCGAGGAGCAGGCCCTGGCGGCGCTGCTGGCGCGGGGCGGCTGCACCACCGAGGAGACCTTCCGCCAGCGGGCGCGGCAGGCGGAGCACTTCGAGGCGCTCACCCGGCGCGTGCGCGAGCTGACCTGGCGCATCGAGGCCGCCACGGGGCTGGAGGAGCCCGCGGCGCGCGAGGCCATCCTGGAGGTGGGGGGCGAGGAGCGGCTGAAGGAGAAGCTGGCGCAACTGCGGATGCAGGAGCCCGCGTGTGCCGAGCACCTCAAGGTGCTGCACACCGAATACGGCTCCACACGGAGCCAGCTCGAGCGCTGGGAGGATGACGAGGAGCTGGCAGCGCTGCGCATCCAGGAGGAGCAGTTGAAGGCGCGGGCGGCGGAGCTGGCCACGCGGTACGCGACGGATCGCCTGGCGCTGGCGCTGCTGGCGCGGGCGAGGCGGCGCTTCGAGGAGGAGCAGCAGCCGCGGGTCATCCAACTGGCCTCGGAGCACTTCGCGGCGCTCACGGCGGGCCGGTACCGGCGGGTGTTCCTCCCCGCGGGAGGCAAACGCGAGCTCCGGGTGAGTGATGCACGGAGGGACTGGAGCGCGGAGCATCTCTCCCGAGGCACGCGGGAGCAACTCTACCTGGCGTTCCGGCTGGCGGTCATCCAGGACTTCGGCGAGACACGGGGGGCGTTACCGCTCGTGGTGGACGACATCCTGG
>DASQMW010000286.1:0-28379 GCA_035645295.1 Archangium sp. | reverse complement strand
GTGCGCCGTCGCCGAGGAGGTCTCGGTGATGAGCGTGAAGGTCAGGCAGTACAAGAAGCGCGGCAAGAGCGGATGGGAGGTGGACATCATGTTCAAGTGGCCCGATGGCGAGCTGTACCGCGAGCGCGTGAAGGCTCCGGTAGGCTCCAAGTCGGGCGCGAAGGCGTGGGGCGAGCAGCGGCAGGCGGAGCTGCTCGCTCGTGGCAGGCAGGTCAAGAAGGAGGTGAAGACGAAGCGGGAGGTCCCCACGGTGGAGGAGTTCTTCCCCCGGTTCATCGAGGGCTACGCGAAGGCCAATCGGCAGAAGCCGTCCGGGGTGGACAGCAAGGAGTCACACTTCCGCAACCACCTGCTGCCCCGGTTCGGGAAGAAGAGGTTGGACGCCCTCACGGACGAGGACGTGCAGAAGCTCAAGGCAGCCCTCCAGGACCGCAGCGTGAAGACGGTGAACAACTGCCTCTCCACGCTCTCGACGATGTTGAAGGTCGCGGTGAGGTGGAAGGTCATCGACCGGATGCCGGTGGAGGTCGAGCACCTCAAGGGGGCGGAAGGCACCGTCGACTTCTACGAGGTGGAGGACTACGAGCGACTGGTGCAGGCCGCCGAGAAGCTCGGCCCGGCGCAGCAACTCGTGGTGCTGCTCGGCGGTGATGCGGGCCTGCGCATGGGCGAGATGATCGCGCTGGAGTGGAGCGACGTGGACCTCAAGCGCGAGCTGCTCAAGGTGCAGCGCTCGGACTGGAAGGGGCATGTCAATCTCCCCAAGGGCGGGCGGCCCCGTGAGGTGCCGCTGACACGCGCCCTGGCCTCGGCGCTCGTGCGTGCCCGTCACCTCCGAGGTGAGCGGGTGCTCTACCGCGAGAATGGGACGCCGGTGTCCCAGCAGACGGTGCGGAGCTGGATGTCCGCAGCGCAGAAGCGGGCCGGGCTCAAGGTGACGGGGGCGCTCCACATCCTCCGCCACACCTTCTGTAACCACCTGGCCATGCGGGGCGTGCCGCCTCTCTCGATCAAGGAGCTGGCGGGCCACCGCAGCCTCCGCACCACGATGCGCTACATGCACCTGGGGAAGGGGGAGAAGCACCGCGCCATCCAGATGCTGGAGGAGGGGCGGGAGACGTCTCCGATTTGGAGACATTCTGGAGACGCGAAGGAGCCAGAAAGCACCGGGGCCGGAAACCGCTGAGATTCCAGCAGCTTCCGGCCCCAGTTTCAGTGTCCCCGACGGGATTCGAACCCGTGTGGGCTCCTGCGCCTCACCCAACGGGCGGAGGGAGCGTCGCCGGCGGCAAGGGCTCAGCGCGAGGCGGTGCGCATGCAGACGCCGTTGGCGGACGCCTGGGTGGAGCCCTGGTCCACCTTCACCCGGACGACGGCATCGCAGCCCAGAGTCGCGGCCTCCGCGCGCAGGCCCTGGATGACGTGCTCGAGGTCCGCGTGGAAGCCGTGGCCGATGGCCTGCACCAGCGCGACCTCCTGCATCCCCTCCGGCACGGGAGTGCCGTCCATGAGGATCTTCACCTCACCCGAGTAGGGCGCGGACTCCTTGCCCGTCACCACGCGGCTGGTCCGGGTGGTGCCACAGGCAACGGTGAACAGCGAGAGAACGGACAGCAGGACGATGCGCTTCATGGTGCGGACCTCGTGGCGGTGGACTTCTCGATGAGGAATGCGCGGCCCAGGACGCTCGTGGTGCTGACCTCCACGGCCCGGGTCCCGGTGCAGGTCGACTTGCCACAGGTGTACGTGTACGTCTGGGTCTGCATCTCGAACTTCGTGGCGATGCGATCCACCTGGGCGTAGTTGCCGCCGAGGCCGGCTACGCGCTGGCGGAACTCCTCCACGATGTCCGGCAGCTCGGCCAATCCCGTGCCATTGGCCTCGACGAAACCGAGCTCCCGGGCGCCCTCGCGAGCAGCCGTGGCGCGGACCTGCACGGCGCCCACGGACTGGGGCACGAGTCCGGAAGCCGCGGAGGAGGGAACGGCGCTCGAGCGGGTGTAGACACAGCCGCTGGCGGCCAGGGCAAGGGAGGCGAGGAGCAGGAGGCGTCGCATGGGCCCGCCTCTATATTCGAGCCCACTGACATGCCGCCAGGGGGGACACCCGGCGGCCTCACGCCCCGAAGATCCTGGCGCAACTGGAGGCGCACAGGACTTCGAGAGGGTGCGGGGCCACGCATGGCGTTCCACCTCCGCTACCGCGAGGGGTTCCTTCCGGCCTTCCCGAGGCTCGAGGGGAGGCTGATCAAGCATCACCTGTTCCCCCAGGCGGCAGATCTCGCGGCCTGGTTCAGAGCGCAGGGCATCAATCCTCACGATTGGACGATGGTCATTCCGGCGCATGTGCACTTGCGCGTCCACAGGGCTGGCGTGCGCGGCGGCCTGTGGAACCATGCGTGGCGCGATTTCAAGAATGCCAACCAGGGCCGTGCGGTACTGCCAGAAGAGCTGCTGGCCAAGGCCTTCGAACTCGCCTATCGCTTCGATATCGTCGGACCCATCGTGCCGTACGGGCACACGCTCGTCGCTCCCGGGCCCCAGATGTTCGCCCCTTGAGGACTGGACGAGATGAAGAGGACCCCATGAAGTTCTATCGGATTCGGGGAGATGAGGCGCCGCGGTACACGGGCAACCTGAATGCCGCGCACAAGTGGATGCTGCCCGGCATCGAGCCTTGCTCCGGCTGCGGCCTCGGGGGAAAGAGTTCGTCTGCGCAGTATCCCTGCGTGGACCTCTCCCACCTGCCCGAGGAGGAGCGGAAGAAGCTGTCCGATCCCTGGCCCGTACCGCGAGAGGAATTCGTTCGGCTGCGCGAATTGGTGCGACCTCTGGTCCCCCCGGGTGCTGAGTTGTTGCCTGTGACGGCATTCGGGCCGTTGACAGGGACAGCCACCGGTCACTTCGGTCAGCTCTTCATGCAGAACCCCTGGTCGCTCTACCTGCGCCGCGAGGCGCTGGAGAAACTGCAGGCGGCCGGGGTGCGTGGCCTCCAGGGTTGGCCGCTCAACGTGCGCTTCCGGCAGAAGAACCATCCGGAGTTGCTGGACCTGCAACTCGCGCTGCGGGGCCGCTTCCATCCCGACTGCCTGCCCCGGGACCGCGAGCCTCCATGCCCCACGTGTGGCGAGGACAAGGGCTACAGCCTCCCGCAGCCGCCCATCCTCGCAGCCGCCTCGCTTCCCGCGGACCTGGACGTGTTCAGGCTGGCCGACTGGTCCTCGCTCATCATCGCCAGCGAGCGCATGGCGGACGCGGTCCGCCGGCTGGAGTTGGACGGAGTGGTGTTCCAGGCGTTGGAGTCGCGCTAACCAGGAATTGGAGCGGGGTAGAACTCCGGATGCAGGAAGGGCATCAGCGCGCAGGCCAGCGGCCCCTGCCACATTTCGGCCCGCGTGAAGAGGCCGTTGGTCAGGATTCCCACCGCTCCCTGGTGTTTCTTGCTCTCGGTGCGGCCGGTGACCTCGTCCATCACCCGGCTCAATTCCTCGCCTTTCAGCACCCGGGTCACGACCGCTGGCGGCAGGGGGAAGCGCACGCCCCAGGTGAGGTTCTCCCGGCCCCCGGCCTCCACCACGGCCACACAGTTGATGAGGTTGCCTTCCGCGTCCACGCCTCCCTCGAGTCCCATCCCCAGCCTCGCCCCTGGCACCGCTGCGAGCGCCGCCCGCGCCCGGTTGCGCGCTCCCGTCGACGTCTGGCCCGGGCCGATGGGTTGCTCGGGCACTCCACTGGGGACGTCGACTCCGATGACCGTGCAGCCGGGGAAGGCCCGCTCGCAGATGGTTTTCGCTGCCGTCGTCTTGGCCGGGTTCGTCGAGCCTACGGCGATGGTGAAGGACATGGGACCTGGTTCTCCACGGAGGGGAATACGGGGACGGGCACCCTCACCCCGTCCCTCTCCCGGAGGGGAGAGGGGATGTTGTTGTCAGGTGGGGGAGGGGATGGGTTCAACCCACGACGCCTCGGGGCGTGAGCGGGCGGTCCCTCGGGAGCATTCCTTCTTCCTGGAACCACCTCAGCGCCTCGCGGATGCCGAGCCGCACCGGCCTCGGTTGATAGCCCAGCTCCCGCATCGCCTTCGCCGACGACTGGTACGCCGGTAACGGCAGCGCCTGCAAGAATGCCGTGTTCACGTGCTTGAAGAGCTCCGGGGACAGTCGGCCCACCATGTCTCCCAGCCGCCCCACCGCCTTCACCACCCCGTCCGGCAGCGGAAGCCTCGGTGGCGCCACCCCCGCCTCTTCCGCGCAGATCGTCAGCAATTCCCGGAAGGTGAGGTTCTCTCCCCCCAGGATGTAGCGCTCTCCCGGGCGGCCCTTCTCCATGATGAGCTTCAGCCCGCGCGCCACGTCCTGCGCGTTCACCACGTTGATGCCGCCGCTCGGGTACGCCGCCACGATTCCCTTCGCCACGTGGAGCAGCAGCTCCCCCGTGGAGGGCCTCACGTCGTAGGGGCCGAGCACGAAGCCCGGGTTGCCCGCCAGCACCTCCAGGCCCAGTCCCGAGGACTCCAGCGCCAGCCGCTCGGCCTCCCGCTTGGATTCGTGGTACGGGTTGTCCCCCGCGTAGTTGTACGCGCTGTCCTCGGTTGCCGGCTCGGCCAGCGTCCCATGGCCGACCGCCGCCACGCTCGACACCACCACGACCCGCCGCACTCCGGCCGCCCGGGCCTCCTCCAGAACGTTCTTCGTCCCCTGGGCGTTGATGCGGGAGACGTCCTCCCGCGTGAAGGGATCGAACCGGACGAGGCCCGCGACGTGGTAGACCTGATTTACCCCTTTCAGCGCCCCCCGGAGCGAATCTGCGTCCAGCACGTCGCCGAGCACCTCGTCATAGCTCAGCCCGCGCAACCCCCGGCGGTCACTCCGCTCCCGGACGAGCAGCCGGGGGCGCTCCCCCTGCTCACACAGCAGGTGGGCGAGATTGGCCCCCACCAGCCCCGTCCCACCGGTCAACAATGTCTTCATGCGCTACTCCCTTCCGGGGCGGATGCGGTATAGGTCGCCCCTTAGATGCGCCCCCCAAGGGGCGTCAACCGCGAGATGACGCGAGACTCCACTGAAACACCGCCAGCCGGCGGACCGACGCTCCAGCCTGCGCCCGATGACGCGCGCGAGGTTGCTGCCTCCGAGGACGAGTTCCTGGACCCCCTCGAGCTGCTGCCGGTCCCCGAAGCCGCGGAGGAGAACCCCATAGCCATGTCCGCTTTCACGGAGACACTTCCCGAGGACACCCTCCCCGAGACCGAGTTCCTCTCCCACGCCACCCCCTCCGGCAGGCCCGCGGAGATCGACCCCGACAAGCTCGACCCGGATGCCCTCAAGGTCATCCACCGCCTGCTCTCCCATGGCCACCAGGCCTACTTCGTGGGCGGCTGTGTGCGGGACCTGATGCTGGGCCGCAAGCCCAAGGACTTCGACATCGCCACCAGTGCCCACCCGGGCGAGGTGCGCGCCATCTTCCGCAACTGCCGCCTCATCGGCCGACGCTTCCGGCTCGCCCACATCTACTTCAAGGGCGGGAAGATCATCGAGGTCTCCACCTTCCGCGCCAACCCCACCGAGCTCGAGGCCTCCAACGGCGCGGCCGAGGCCGATACCGGCGCCGAGAACGGTGAGGAGGGCAACGAGGCCGAGGAGTCGCAGGATCTCCTCATCACCCACGACAACGTCTTCGGGACCGCCGAGCAGGACGCGCGCCGCCGCGACTTCACCATGAACGGCCTGTTCTACGACGTCGCCGAGGGCCAGGTGATCGACTACGTCCGGGGCCGACGCGACATCGACGAGCGCTACATCCGGACCATCGGTGACCCCGAAATCCGCATGCGCGAGGACCCTGTCCGCATCCTTCGCGCCGTGCGCTTCGCCGCCAAGCTGGGCCTGGACATCGAGTCGCGCACCTACGCCGCCATGGAGGGCGCCGTCGAGGATCTCCCCCGCTGCGCCCCCGCACGCCTGCTGGAGGAGACCTTCCGCCTCATCCGCGGCGGGGTGGCCGCTCCCACCCTGCGGCTGCTCTCCGCCCTGGATGCCCTGAAGGTGCTGCTGCCGCCCGTGGCCGCGTACTTCAAGGAGCATGGCCGCCGCGGCCAGGACACCTTCTACGCCTACGCCGAGGCGCTCGACCGGCGCGTCGCCTCCGGCGAGCCGCTGGATGACGCCATCCTGCTCGCCGCGCTGCTCGTCCCCATCGCGCAGACGGCCCCCGTCGTGGAGAGCCAGGATCCCGCCGAGCGCCCCTCCGTGGCCCAGGCCATCGAGGACCTGCTCGCCGAGTTCGTCCAGAGCGCGCGCCTGCCGCGCCGCATCGCCGAGCGGTGCCGGTTGCTGCTCATCTCCCAGCGCACCCTCACGGGCGAGCGCCGCCGCCGCACGGGCGCCTTCCGCCGCCACCCGCTCTTCAACGACGCGCTCATCGTCTTCGAGATCTCCGTCGAGGCCACCGGCAAGTACCGCGAGGCCCTCGAGGCGTGGAAGCGGGGCGAGTTGCCGCCCCTCAAGACCTTCGAAGCCTCCACCCCCGAGGGTGGCGAGGCCCCGCGCAAGCGGCGTCGGCGCCGTCGCCGGGGTGGGCGCAAGGTCGGGGCAGGGGAGGGTGCTTCCGCCTCCGCGGCCGGGAGTGCCGGGGCCTCGGGCGGTGAGGCTCCGGAGGCCGGAGACCCGGGTGACTCCGACGACTCGGGTGACGACGCCGACTCCGGCGCGGACTCCGACGGTGATTCCGAGTCCGACGAAGGTTGACCTGTTGCTAGCCGGGGGCTGGCGGGAGTGAAGGGCTGAACGGTCGGCCAGCCGGGCCTCCGGGCCTTGCTTGCGAGCGAGCGGAGGTCTGACCACCTTTGCTCCCAATGGGCCGAGGCGCCTTCTCATGGGCGGTGCTGTTCACCGTGGCACTCTGGGCGCTCCCGTCGGGCGCCCAGGTCCTTGAGCTGTATCGCCCGCTCGCTCCCCCTCCAAGCATGCCGGAGCGTCCCGCGTTCGAGGAGATGCTGTTCTCCTTCGCGGACCCGGATCGTGCCCTGCAGGGGGGCTTCCTCGTTCCCTCGCTCTCCCTCGCCATCCGCGCCCGGGCCTGGGCCTTCATGCCCACCCGGAAGTACGAGCAGCGGGACGCTCTCGACTCGCTCTCGCAGCCGGCTCAGGACCTGACCCTGGCCGAGCTACCGGCGGGACGTCGCCTCGCCTCCCTGCTCGCCCTTGGACCTGATGGCGATCAACTCCGGGTGCGAGACCTGGGCCCGAGGCTGCGTGGGCCGGACAGCCCGCTCCAGAAGGGCTTCCAGGCGGCGCTCGACTTCCTCCACGTTCCCAAGCCGGCGGCCATGGTCACCGCGGGCGTGGCGGTGCTCGGGCTCGTCCACCAGTTCGGCACCGTGCAGGCCAACGAGCTCGGGCTGCCTACCTCGTTGAGCGCCACCACGCTCGGGGGCAACCTGAATGCCTCCGTGCAGCTGCACTCCGAGCCCCGGTTCCACAACGCTCGCGCGGACATGTCGGCCCGCTTCCGGTTGCCGGAGCTTCCGCTGCCCGCCATTCGCTTCCATCAGGTGGAAGTGGGAGGCGCGGCCGCGCGCACCCCCGAGGGGCTGCTGCTCGACACGCGGTGGGTGACGCTGCGGGGCCGGCTGTCCTGGCTCGAGCTGTCCATGGGTGTCCACTCCAACCACGCCGAGCCGCAACTCTGGACGGACTTCGAGACGAGTGTGCAGCGCGAGCGTTTCAGCGTCCGGGCCGTGTTCAGCCGGCAGTGGGAGACGGCGCGTTTTCGCTCCATGGCCACGGCCACGCTGCGCACGGGCCCGGTGTTGTCCGGACTCTTCATGGGCGTCCAGGGCAACGTGACGCGCACCTTCGGCCTGGTGGGCATGGGCGCGTTCTGAGCCTTCCCGAAGGGCGTGGGCTCAGTTGGGGCGCTTCGGCTTCTGGGGACGAACGGGCTCCGGATCGGTCTCGTCGTTGCCCGCGATGTCCGCCGTCGTCACCGCCTTCGTTCCGAAGCGCTCGGCGATCCGGTCCAACGCGGCGTTCAGCTTGTCGCTCTTCTTCGGCTTCTCCGGCTCCGTGAACAGCCCGAGCTGTCTCGTCTCGCCTCCGCCCGTCCCCAGCTCCTGCATCGAGACGCCGGTCAGCCGCACCGGCTTGTCCTCGTGCGCCTTCTCCAACAGCTCCCGCGCCACCCGGTAGAGCGTCTGCCCGTCATCCGTCGCGGAGGGCAGGGTGATCCTCCGGGTGATGAGCGTGAAGTCCGAGAACTTCAGCTTGAGCTGTACCACCCGGCCCTTCACCCCCGCGCGCCGCAGCCGCCGGCCCACCCGCAGTGCCTGCGAGTGCACATGCGGGCTCAGGGCCTCCATCCCCGTGAGGTCCTCGTCGAACGTGTCCTCCGCTCCCACGCTCTTCGCCTCGCGGTCCGGCACCACCTCGCGGGGGTCGATTCCCTGCGCCAGCTCCCAGAGGTGACGTCCGCTCGGGCCCCACTTCGCCTCCATCCACGACACGTCCCGCTTCGCGACGTCGCCGATCGTCTCCAGCCCCGAGCGCTTCAGCGCCTCCTCCGTCTTGGGCCCCACCCCCCACAGCCGCCCCACCGGCAGCCCCGCGAGGAACGCCACCGTCTCCTCCGCCCGCACCTCGCGCTGACCGTTCGGCTTCGCCACGTCCGAGGCGATCTTCGCCACGAACTTCACCGAGGCGATCCCCGCCGACGACGGCAGGCCCGTCTCCGCGGCGATCTCCTTGCGGATCCGCCTCGCCATGTCCGCTGGCGCCCCGAACAGCCCCACCGACGCCGTCACGTCCAGGAAGGCCTCGTCCAGCGACAGCGGCTCGATCAGCGGCGTGTAGCGCTCGAAGATGGAGAACACCTGCTCGCTCGCCTCGCTGTACGCGTGGAAGCGCGGCTTCACCACCAGCGCGTGCGGCGCCATCTTCATGGCCCTCGCCATGGGCATCGCGCTGCGCACCCCGTACTTGCGCACCTCGTACGAGGCCGCCACCACCACCCCGCGCCGCGCGTCTCCGCCGACGATCAGCGGCTTGCCCCGCAGCTCCGGGTTGTCCCGCTGCTCCACGGACGCATAGAAGGCGTCCATGTCCACGTGGATGATGGCCCTCATTGGATTCACTGTAGTGGACCCCTCTGACGCTCGTTTCCCATGAAGACCCTGACCGAATACCTCACCTTCCACACCCGTGAACGCCGCGAGCTCGTCCGCATCACCGACTCCGTCTCCGAGCTCGTCCGCAAGAGCGGCATCCAGGAGGGCATGGTGCTCGTCTCCGCCATGCACATCACCGCCGGTGTCTTCGTCAACGACGACGAGCCCGGTCTCCACGAGGACATCTGGGAGTGGTTGCAGACGCTCGCTCCCCAGGGGCCCGACTACCGCCACCACCGCACCGGCGAGGACAACGGGGATGCCCACCTGAAGTCCTTGCTCATCCACCACCAGGTCATTCTTCCCGTCACCGCCGGGAAGTTGGACCTCGGGCCCTGGCAACAGGTGTTCTACGCCGAGTTCGATGGCCAGCGCAGGAAACGGCTCGTCATCAAGGTCATGGGCGAGTAGGGCTCGCGGGGTTCAGCCCGGGGTCCGGGCACCCTCACCCCGTCCCTCTCCCGGGGGGAGAGGGATGTGATGGCTCTCGAGAACCTCGAGGAGCTTTTGGGGGAGGGGACTCTCGACCCGGAGTTGCTGCTTCGTCACGGGGTGGGTGAGGCCCAGCGCCTTCGCGTGCAGGAAGAAGCGGCCCAGTCCCGGCTCCTCCCGCCCTCCGTAGAGGGTGTCTCCCACGATGGGCGCTCCCACCGCCGCCAGGTGGGCTCGCACCTGGTGCAGCACCCCCGTGTGGATCCGCACCTCCACCAGGCTGTACTCCCCCTCACGCCCCAGCACCCGGAACTCCGAGCTCGCCTCCCGCGCGCCCTCGCCCCCGTCCAGCGCCGGCTCCACCCGGTCCGGGTGTCTCGGATGGTGCCTCAGCGGCAGGTCGATCTCCCCCTCGTCCGCCAACGGCCCCGTCACCAGCGCCCAGTAGCGCTTGTCGATCTCTCGCCCACCGAAGGCCTCCCGCACCGCGCTCCACGCCTCGCGCGTGCGCGCCGCCACCATCACCCCGGACGTCTCGATGTCCAGCCGGTGGCACAGCCCGCCCTCACGCTCGTCCTCCGAGGCCTCCGTGCACTCGGGATGGCGCGCGATCAGTGCGTTGGCCACCGTGCCCGTCTCTCCCGGCTGCAGCGGGTGCGAGGGCTTGCCCGCGGGCTTGTCCACGAACACCAGCGCCTCGTCCGTGTGCAGCACCGTCAGCGGTGCCTCCGGCTCCGGCACCACCTCGCGCCGCTCCTCCGGCACCACCACGGTGATCCGCTGCCCCACGGCCACCAGCAGCCCCTTCTTCGCCGCCCGGCCTCCCACCTTCACCGCGCCCGCATCGAAGAGCTTCTTCAGCTTCGCTCGCGACAGCCCCAGCGCCTCTCCGATGAAGAGGTCCACCCGCTGCCCCGCCTTGCCTTCCTCCACCACCAGCGTGTGTGTCGTCCCGGTCTCGTTCACTCGGACAGTGCCTCGTACACTTCCTCCGCCGTCTGGATCCGGTCGTCCGGTTCCTTCCGGATGAGGCGATGGGCCACCCGCGCCAACTGGGGATCTCCCCTCTGGTTGATGGCCAGCACGGGCGGGGGCTCGGTTTCCAACACCTTGTGCCACAAGTCGACCGGCGACTTCGCGTCAAAAGGCGGCCGGCCCGTCATCAGCTCGTAGAGGATGACCCCCAGGCTGTAGAGGTCCGCTCGCCCGTCCAGGGGCTCGCCCAGAATCTGCTCCGGCGGCATGTAGCGGAACGTCCCCACCATGCGCCCGTCCAGCGTCATCCCCGCGTCGTCCGCCAGGAACTTCGCCAGGCCGAAGTCCATCAGCCGCACCTGCCGGTCCTCGTCCACCATGATGTTGGACGGCTTCAAGTCCCGGTGCACCAGCCCGTGCGCATGGATGTACGCCAGCGCCTCGCACACCTGCAGCAGCGCGTCCTTCAGGCGGCCCACCCGCTCCGGCCGGTTCAGCTCCTCCAGCCGCGCCGCCGTCTCCCGCTTCACCGTCACCACCTCCGAGCCCCCCATGTCATAGGGCAGCTCGAACTCCAGTGGATCCAGCTCTTCCGAGTCCAGCCACGGGTCCATCGGCACGGGCAGCCGCGCCGCCGAGCCGGACGTGCCAAAGCGCATCCCGCCGCCCGAGACCATGTCCTCGCTCGGTGACTCCTCGGCGAAGGCCGATAGATCGAACAGCGAGGCGCCCGCTTCCTCCGAGCCCGCCTCCCGGCTCGCCGACGCCCCGCCCGTGGATCGCGGGAACGAGCCCGAGGAACCGCTCGTGGGCGACAGCACCTGCTCGCTCCGCAGCGACAGGTAGTCGCGCAGCGTCAGCCCCTCGATGAGCTCCATCACCAGGTAGGGCGAGCTCTGGAACACCCCCGTGTCGTACACCTTCACCACGTTGGGGTGGGACAGGTCTTCCAGGGCCTCGAACTCGCGCACCAGCCGCTTCGCCGCCCGCGAGTCCATCGCCGGGCCGCCCGACAGCAGCTTCAGCGCCACCGCTTCGTTCGTCCTGTCATCCAGGGCCCGGAAAACGGTCCCGATTCCACCACTTCCGAGGGTCTCGAGGACGCGATAGGGACCGATGAGCTTGGGACGCATCAAGTCGGAGATCCTAGATACCCTGTTGCGTCGGGGTCAAACGCCCGTCTGGAAGAGAGGGGTGTCGGATTGCGGTCATCCGGGCATTCCATCTCCTCATGGGGCCGGGTAGACGGGGTGGGGTAGGTCCGGCACTCACTGAATTCCGGGGGTTGCGGCGGGGCGGGTTGGTACCGTTCCACCCCACGGCGCGACCGCTCGGGCGTGCAGTGCGACCACTCCTGCACACGCCCGTGGACGTGGAGGGGTGGTGCCTCTACATTGCGCAGCCTCATGGAACGCCCTGTGTCACCTCCCTCTGTGGCTGCTCTCGAGCGACTCGTCCAGGAACGGCCCCTGCCGCGCCACGTGGGTATCATCATGGATGGCAACGGCCGGTGGGCTGAGATGCGCGGCCTGCCCCGGGTGGAGGGCCACCGCGAGGGCTCCACCAGCGTGCGCGAGGTGACGCGCTGCGCCCGCCGGGTGGGGGTCGAGGCCCTCACCCTCTACGCCTTCTCCTCCCAGAACTGGGCCCGCCCCGCCGAGGAGGTGGCCGCCCTCATGGATCTGCTGCGCGAGTACCTCGAGAGCGAGCGCGCGGAGATTCTCGAGAACGGCATCCGCCTCAACGCCATTGGCGAGGTGGACAAGCTGCCGCGCTTCGTGAAGGAGCCGTTGGACCGGCTTCGGGCGGACTCGGCGCACAACACGGGGATGGTGCTGACGCTGGCGCTGTCCTATGGCGGACGCGAGGAGATGGTGCAGGCGGCGCGACGGGTGGCCGAGGCCGCCAGCAAGGGCGAGCTGACGCCGGCGCACCTGGATAACCAGACCTTCGAGTCCTACCTCTGGACGAACGGCCTGCCGCCGCTGGACCTGGTGGTGCGCACCAGCGGCGAGCAGCGCATCTCCAACTTCCTGCTCTGGCAGATGGCGTACGCGGAGCTCTGCTTCAGCGACGTCCTCTGGCCGGACTTCAGGACCGGGGCCTTCCTGCGCTGCCTGGCTCAATACCAGCAACGCGAGCGGCGCTTCGGTCTCACCTCCGCGCAACTGAAGCGAGAGGATTCCCACCGGGCCAAGGCGTGAACGAGAAGAACAAGAACCTCGTCATCCGGACTGTATCGGCGCTCACCCTGCTGCCGCTGGTCGTCTTCCTGTTGTACAAGGGGGGCCTGTACAGCGCGGCGCTGCTCAGCGTGGCCTCCGCCATCTGTGCCAGCGAGTACTACCTCATCACCCAGAAGACGCTCTCACCGGCGGCCTGGGTGGGGATCGTGCTCTCGGGCCTGTTGCCCGCCCTGACGCTGAAGGATCCGGCGCGCACCGGGGCCGGGGCCTTCTGGATCCTCGCCTTCTATTTCTTCTTCGCCTTCACCTACCACCTCATCCGGGGCCCTCTGCAGGACGCCCCCACGCGGGTGGCCCACCTGGTGACGGGCATGCTGTACGGCTCGGTGGGCCTCACGGCCGTGGCCGCCCTGCGGTTGATGCCGGACGGGATGGCGTGGGCCATCTCCGCGCTCGTCATCACCTGGTCCAACGACACCGCCGCCTACTTCGCCGGCCGCTTCCTGGGCCGCCACAAGCTCTACCCCGAGGTGAGCCCCAACAAGACCTGGGAGGGCTTCTTTGGCGGCATGGTGGGCTCCCTGGTGGGCATGTTCATCACCCGGGGTTTCTTCTATCCCATGCTCACGGTGACGGACTGTGTGGTGCTGGGAATATTCGGCGGAATCCTCGGACCCATCGGGGACCTGTGCGAGTCCATGCTCAAGCGGGCCTACGGGGTGAAGGATTCCGGCGTGGCCATCCCCGGGCATGGCGGCATCCTGGACCGCATCGACGCGCTGCTCTTCAACGCGCCCCTGGTGTTCGTCTACGTGACCTTCGTGCGCGGGCTGCTCCCGTAGCGTCCGCCGATTGTCCGGTTGGTAGGCCCACGAGCCGCGATGCGCATTGTCGGGCATGGTTCCCACGGTTAGTGTTGGCACCATGCTTCAAGGTCCCGGTCTGTTCATTGTCCTGCTCGGCGTGCTCATCACGGTTCATGAGCTGGGCCACTTCCTCGTGGCCAAGGCCTGCGGGGTGAAGGTCATCCGCTTCTCCATCGGGTTCGGGCCGAAGCTCTTCGGCTTCACCAAGGGGGAGACGGAGTACCAGGTGGCCCTGCTGCCCCTGGGCGGCTACGTGAAGATGGCCGGGGACTCGCCCCACGAGGAGCTGAGCCCCGAGGACGCCCAGCGCGGCTTCCTCAACGCCGCGCCCTGGAAGCGCGCCCTCATCGTGGTGGCCGGGCCCGTCTTCAACCTCGTCTTCCCCGTCCTCATCTACTTCTTCGTCTTCTTCGGGCCGCACGAGACCATCTCCACCCGCGTGGGGTACGTGGACCCGGCCATGCCCGCGGCCGCCGCCGGCATCCGCGCCGGAGACCGCATCGTCGCGGTGGACGGGGAGAAGGTGCGGACCTTCGAGGAGATGCGCGAGGCCTTCGTCGGCCGCTTCGCGCGCTCCATCCCCATCACCATCGAGCGGGATGGCAAGCAGCAGATCGTCAATCTGACCCCCGAGCGCCTCGTCGAGTCCTCTCCCGTGGACTCCGTGGAGCGGGGCTTGATTGGCGTGGCGCCCACCAACCGGCCCGCCATGCTGGGCGTGCCCGCGGGCTCTCCGGCGGCCGAGGCCGGGCTGAAGACCTTCGACCGCATCCTGTCCATCAACGGGGTGGCCATCCCGGACGAGGCCGCCCTCAACGAGCAACTGGCGAAGATGCAGGGGCCGCTGGAGCTCACCCTCCAGCGCCTGGAGCCGGTGGCGGCCGGTGTGGTGACGGGGCACGCGCCCACCGTGAAGACGGTGACGGTGCAGAAGCAGCCGGACGCCGAGGGCTTCGCGGCCCTGGGCGCACAGCCCTTGGACACCTACGTGGGCATCGTGTTCCCGGGCAGCCCGGCGGAGAAGGCGGGTCTGCGGGTGGGCGACCGGCTCGTCTCCCTCAACGACGAGCCGCTCAACTCCTTCAACGTCCTGTCGGGCAAGCTCAGCACCCTGAAGGATCAGTCCTTCAAGCTCCGCTGGCTCTCGGCGGATGGCCGGGAGCGCACGGAGGTGCTCGCCCAGGCCTCCCGCACCAGCAAGGACGAGATGGGCCAGGAGTCCTCCCGGCTGGAGCTGGGCCTGCGGCCCTGGATGCCCTCCTCGGCGGAGCTGCTGCCGGCCGACAAGGTGACGGTGACGCTCGGGGTGGGTGAGGCGCTGCGCGAGGCCGCCACCGTGGTGCCGAAGATCGTCGGGCAGATGGTGAAGGTGATTGGCGGACTCGTCACCGGCCAGGTGTCGCACAAGACGCTGGGCGGGCCGGTGATGATGTACCAGCTGGCCTCCAAGAGCGTGGACCAGGGGCTGGATTACTTCCTCAACCTCATGGCCATCATCTCCATCAACCTGGGCGTGATGAACCTGCTGCCCATCCCCATCCTCGATGGCTTCCACCTGCTGGCGGCCTTCTGGGAGGGCATCCGCCGTCGCCCCATTCCGGTGCGGGTGCGCGAGGTGGCCAACGTGGTGGGCCTCGTCCTGCTGATGGCCCTGATGGGAATGGCGCTCATCAACGACATCACTCGCTAGAGAGGTGCGATGCGGCGGCTGCTCGTGGGGTGGATGGTGGGGCTGGGAGCGTTGGCGGGCTGTGCGCCGGGACGCGAGGTGGTGCGGCCAGAGAAGCCGCCCCCGGCGCGGGCCTGGTTGGAGGAAGGGCTCGCCTCGTATTACGGACCGGGCCTGGCCGGCCGGCCCACCGCCAGCGGCGAGAAGTTCAACCCGCAGAAGCTCACCGCCGCCCATAAGAAGCTGCCCTTCGGCACGTGCCTCCGGGTGGTGAACGTGGAGAACGGGCGCTCGGTGGAAGTGCGCGTCAATGACCGGGGGCCCTTCGTCAAAGGGCGCGTGGTGGACGTGTCCACCGCCGCGGCGAAGCAGCTCGGCATGATGGACAAGGGGCTGGCCCGGGTTCGCCTCTACCGCTGCGCGGACAAGACCGGGTAGAAGCCTCCCCATGTTCCTCGCGCTCGACACCTCCACCCTCACGCTGTCGCTGGCCCTCGTGGAGCGGGAAGGGGAGGGCGTGCGCGTCCTCGAGCACGTGGTGGTGGGCCCTCCGAAGAAACAGAGCGAGGCGCTGCCCGGCATCGTCGGCGAGCTGCTCGCGCGGCACGGGGTGGCGCTGAAGTCCCTGGAGGGCATGGCCATCGGCCTGGGCCCGGGCTCCTTCACCGGCCTGCGCATCGGCCTGTCCTGCCTCAAGGGGTTGGCGTACGCGGCGGGACTCAAGGTGGCCGGGGCCTCCTCGCTCGCGGCCGTGGCCCTGGAGGGCCCCGAGGGACCGCCCCTCTTCGCCCTCGCCGTGGCGCGCAAGGATGACCTCTACCTGGGGCCCTACCGGCGCGTGGGGCAGCGCGTGGAGGCCCTGGGGTCCGAGGAGGCGATGAGCCCGGAAGAGGTGGCCGCGCGCATGGCCGCCGAGCCGGAGGCGCTCGCCCTGGGGCCCGCACTGCCCGAGTACCGTGCCGCACTGGAAGCCCAGGGCGTAGCGCCCTCGCGGCTGCTGAGTGCGCCCACCTTCCCCTCGGCGGCGGCGCTGGCCTCGCTGGTGCGCTTCCCCGAGTCGCAGACGCTGGAGGCGCTCTTCGCCCTGGAGCCGCACTACGTCCGCGCCTCCGAGCCCGAGCGCAACCCCAAGTTCCCCCCGCTGCCCGGGCCTCCGCCCACCGCGCGCCTCAAGGAGGACTGACGGACTGGGGTAGACTGCCCCGGCCGTGAGTTCCTCCGTTCCCCACCCCGCCTCCGAAGTGTCTCCTCCCTCCCGGTGTCCGCTCTGTGAAGGGGCGCTGGCGGAAGGGCGGTGTGTCCTCTGTAGCGCCGCGGCCATGCCCGGGGGCTACCGGGTGCTGCGTCTTCTCTCGCAGAGTCCCCATGGCCGCCTCTACGTCGCGCAGGCGCCCGGCGGCGGTCAGGTGGCGCTCAAGGAGCTCGTCTTCTCCCTGGTGCCCGAGGCGCGGCAGCTCGAGGCCTTCGAGCGCGAGGCCCGGCTGTTGCGCCAGGTCTCCCATCCGCGTATCCCCCGCTTCGTGGACTCCTTCCAGGAGGGCAGTGGCGTCCACACCCGCCTCTACCTCGCCCAGGAGCTCATCCAGGGCACCTCCCTGCGAGAGCTGCTCCGCAAGCGCCGCCTGCGCGATGAGGAGGCCTTCGAGGTGGCCCGACAGGTGCTCGACGTCCTGCGCTACCTGCACGAGCTGTCTCCGCGCATCGTCCACCGCGACGTGAAGCCGGCCAACCTCGTGCGGCGCGACGATGGGGCCGTGTTCCTCGTCGACTTTGGCGCCGCGAGGGACCTCTTCGGCTCGGGCACGGCGGGCGCCACCATGGTGGGCACCTTCGGGTACATGCCCCCGGAGCAACTCGGCGGGACGCTCGACGAGACGTGTGACCTCTATGCCCTGGGGGCCTCGCTGCTGCACCTGCTCAGCGGCAGGTCTCCCGAGGAGATGCTCGCGTCGGACCTCTCGCTGGACGTCGCGGCCCATGCCTTCGTCTCCTCCCGGATGGAGCGTTTCCTCCTCCTCCTCATCGCCCGCGATCCGGCCGCGCGCTTCCGCTCCGCGCTCGATGCGCAGCTCGCGCTGGAGTCGTCCACGGGTGACAACCAGCCGGTGCCGCTCTGGCGCCGCGCCGCTGTCCCGGTGCTCGTCCTGGGCGCTCTGGTGGCGGTCGCCGCGTGGGTGGTGCGTCCGTCCGCCAGCGCTCCCGCGCCCACTCCACCGCCCGAGGCGCTCCCCACGGCCACCGCGCCCGAGAAGGTCGAGGCGCCGGCCCGCCCGCCCCCGTGGGCGCCCCACCTCCCCCTGCTTCCGGACTTCCCTCCGCATGCGCGCTGGCGGTTCGACGAGGACGACGCCGTGCTGCGCAAGACGCAGGGCGAGGACCCCGCCCTGACGCGCCTGGCACGTGACGATCAGCGGCGTTTCGACCTCGCCACGCCCGCCGGTATGCGGGACACCGGCCTGCGTGGCAGCGCGCTCCGGCTCGGGCAGCCGCTCCCGGTGGAGGTGGCGCGTGACTCCGCGAGCGCGGGCGCTGGCAAGCCCTCCGTCCTGGAGGGGCTCGAGGAAGGCTCGCTCTCCCTCTGGCTGCGCCGCGACGCCTTCCTGGACACGCTGGGCACGGTGCTCGCCTCGAGGAACGCTTCCGGGGACTCCGCTGGCGCCCACCTCGCGCTCGTCATCAACGGCGGGCACCTGGAATTCAGCGCGGAGGGCTCCCGGTGGCTCCGGCCTCGCGTGCGCCTCGCCCCGGACGTCTTCCACCATGTCGTGGCCACCTGGGGGAAGGAGGGGACGCGCCTGTACGTCGGAGGCCAGCTCGTGGCCGAGGAGCCCACGCCCGTCCTGGCCTCGCGCCAGGGCCAGACGCTCTGGATTGGCAGGAGCGCGGCGGACGTGGACCCGGGTGTACCGCCCCGGGTGTCGCTGGATGACCTGACGCTCTATCGCGGCGTGCTGCCCGAGGTGGCGGTGGCGGCGCTCGCGGCCCTGGAGCAGGGCAGTCCCGGCGCGGCGGGGGACTACTCACCGGAGCCGCCTCTCTTCTCCGAGGACTTCTCCCGCGGGCTCCGCAGGTGGGAGCCGCAGCCGCTCCCCGAGGCCGTGGAGCAGGAGTTCAAGCTCGTCGAGGAGGCGGGGAACCCGCACCTGTCCCTCTTCCAGGCGGGCCCCAAGGAAGAACGCGGCGTCTTCCTACGGGTGCAACCCCGGGAGCACGGGGTGTACCGGGCGAGCCGCTTGTGGCTCGAGCTGGACGTGAAGCTGACGCGAAACGCGCCCGGGTCCGGCCTGTCCATCTGGATGGATTTCCATATGGAGTCCAGCCCTGGGAAGAAGGCCGTCTCCGTGGATATCGGCTCCCCCCCGGAGGTGGGTCCCCCGTGGAAGGACACCGCCATGCACGTGGTGCCGGTGCTCCCGGGCAAGTGGCAGCACGTGAAGGTGGAGCTCAACGAGCTGCTCGTCCCGTTCAAGGCGGGGTCCATCCGGGCCGTGAAGAACATCGCGATCCTCGGGTATGGCTCGAGCGTCGAGGGCGCCATCGACAATCTCACCCTGGTGGAGGAGTAGGACGTGAGCTCTCCGGTTGGCGTCTCCCCCGGCACGTGCGTGGCGTGTGCCCGTCCCTGCGCCGAGCCTCGTTGCTCCTTCTGTGGTGCCGCGCAGGCTCCAGGCGGGCTGCGGGTGCAGCGGGTCCTCTCGCAGAGCGTGCATGGCCGGCTGTACCTGGCCGCCGATGCCGCGGGCCGGCCCGTGGCCATCAAGGAACTCGTCTTCGCGCACGCGCCGGACGCGGAGCGGGTGGAGGCCTTCCAGCGCGAGTCCCGCCTGCTCGAGGCGCTCTCCCATCCGAACATCCCCCGGCTCCATGCCTCCTTCTCCGAGGGCGAGGGGGCCCAGGTCCGCTTCTACCTGGTGCAGGACTACGTCTCCGGCGAGTCGCTGGCGGCCCGCCTGGAGCACCACCGCTTCAATGAGACCGAGGTGCGGAAGATCGCCCGCGAGGTGCTGCGGATTCTCGGCTTCCTGCACTCGCGCCAGCCGCCCGTGCTCCACCGCGACGTCAAGCCGGCCAACCTCCTGCGGCGCGAGGACGGCCACATCGTGCTGGTGGATTTCGGCTCGGCCCGGGCGCTCCGGGACGGCCGCACGCACGAGGCCACGCTCAACGGCACCTTCGGCTACATGGCCCCCGAGCAGCTCGGTGGCAGCGTCTCGCCGGTGAGCGATCTGTACGCGCTCGGGGCCTCGCTGCTGCACCTGCTCAGCCGGCGCCCACCGGAGACGCTCCTCAGTGGAGACTGGGAGCTGGCCTTCACGCGGGAGATCCACGTGTCCGAGCACTTCCGGGCCTTCCTCCGGAAGCTCGTGGCGCGCAGGCCCGAGGACCGGTACCCCAGTGCCGCCGATGCCCTGCTGGCGCTCGATGCGCCCCTCCCGCGCCCCGCTCCGCGCTGGCCCCTGGTGGCCGCGGGCGCCGCGCTGGTCGTGGGTGCCGTGGCCTTCGTGTCCTCGGGACGCGAGCCCGCGCCCGCCCCGGCCGTGGTGGCCGTCCTTCCGGAGCCGCCGACTCCCCAGGAGACGCCGAACCCTCCGGAGCCGCCCGCTCAGGAGTCACCGCCTCCCGTCACGCCGTCCGTGAAGGATCTGGCCTACTGGGCCTTCGAGGACTCCAGCCGGGAGCCCCTGTTCAAGAGCGCGGGGGGCGGGCCCGCGTTGCGGCACTCGGAGGTAGACCAGGTGCTGGGAGTGCGGGGACAGGCCGCGCTCCTGGGCGGCAAGGGCTCGCTCGTGGTGAAGCCGGCGGAGAACGGTGGCCCCGGGTTGAGGATTCCCTCCGAGGGGGCGCTGTCCCTGTGGCTCAGCCCCGAGCGGCCGGGAGCGGGCCCCGTGCTGACGACGTACGCGGGGATGCAGCGCGTGCTCCAGCTCCGGCTGGACGAGTCGGGACGGCTGTACTTCGGATGGGGCCCGCGCGGGCTGACGTCACCCCAGCCCCTGGAACTTGGCCGCTTCGTGCACGTCGCGCTGGAGTGGGGCGCCACCGGCATGCGCCTCTGGGTGGATGGAGAGCGCGTGGCGGAGGACGCGGTTCCCGTGCCGGATGGCGAGTCCGGTGAGGGGCTCCGCATCGGCTGGGATTCACTGGCTCCCGGAGAGCTGGCTCCGGCGATGGCCCTGGATGAAGTGCGCCTGCGCTCCGGTCCACAGCCGACCGAAACCTGGGTGCACGAGGCCCGGGACCTCGTGGGGCCCGGGCGCGGCTCCGCTCCCTCCGTGAAGCTGCGGATGGAGGAGTCCGGATACATCTCGCTCTCCGAGGCCAAATCGTGGGGCATGGGCTCGGACGGCTGCCTCCGTGACGCGCGGTTCCAACTGGACGGGATGGAGTTCTTCACGGACGAGCAGGTGCACCTCTCCGCCACCTTCTCCTTCCACTCCCGCACGCGCTGCAGCGTGAGCCTTCCCCTTTTCCTGGGAGACGAGGGGGAGCATGGTCGCACCGAGTATCTCTACATCCGGATGGAGCGCGGTGGGGTGGAGCACGTCCGCAAGGACTTCACGCTGCCCAAGGGATGGCGGTACGGCTTCCTGGAGGTCGGCGGATCGCGCGCCGTGCCCCTCGCGAAGTTCCGGATCGACTGGGAGACGCGCACCGTGCAGTGCGTGAGGGACAAGACGCCACGGGAGTGAGCGGTGCGCGGGGGCTTGGGGCTCAGGCGCCCTCGATGTGGATTCGCGCCCGGCTCACCACGTGGTCGACCGCCATGAGGTGCCAGGCCACCTGATCGATCCGGGCCAGATTGCGCGGCTCGGCGCGCAGGGCGTCCGCTACCTGGCCGATCGTCAGCCCCGCGGCGTGGGCCTCGTCCCGGAGGACCTTCTCCACCACCTGCGGCGTGAGCGTGAGGCCATCGCGCTTGCAGATGGCGCCCAACGCGAGACTGATCCGCAGCCGCTGCTCCACCTCGGCGCGGGTGTCCGCGTCACGGAGCCACGTGGCGAGCGATTCCTCCTGCTCCGGGCCGTTGAACTGGAGCTCGCTGGCGGAGCGGCCCTCGCTGGCGCTCCAGCGGCGGCGGATCTCCTCGTCCACGAGCTCCGAGGGAATCTCCACCCGGGTGCGCGCCGCCACCTGGTTGAGCACGTGCTGCTGGGCCTGGAGCAGGAGGAGCTGCGCGGCCTCGTCCTCCATCTGCCGCACCACGTCGCGCATGGCCTCCTGCAGCGTGTGGCCACGGCCGAAGGCCATGAGGAACTCCTGGCTTTCCAGGCTGGGGTACTTCACCTCGCGCGCCGCCTGGAGCTGGATGACGAAGCGGGCCTGCGTGCCGCGCAGCGACTCGACCGGGTACTCCGCGGGCAGGGTGATGTCCACCACCAGCCCCTCGCCAGGAGAGCGGCCCGCGAGCGCCTCATACAAACCGGGCAGCATCGGATCCGGCTGCACGGGAAGCCACACGTCGGTGCGCAGGCTGAAGGGGATGAGGTGGCCCTGGGAGTAGCCCGCGAGGTTGAGCAGGATCTCGTCTCCCCAGGAGATCTGCTCGGTGGGGTAGCGGTAGCGCTCGGTGGCGTGGGGCCGCGCCAGCTCCAGGAAGCGCTCCTGGACCTGCTCGGCGGTGAATCCCTGGGGGGCGGGGAGGGTGACGGACAGCCCCTCCAGGGAGGGAGCCTCGACCTGGGGCAGCACCACGGGGTGACTCCGCTCGTCCCTCCAGGTGGAGGAGAAGTTCCGGGGCAATCCAAAGGACTGGGGATTGGAGGAAGGGGAGTTCATGGGGCGTGCTTTCGGAAGAGGAGACGTGGGATGGACGGGATTACCAGCCGCTGAAGAAGTTCTTGATGCCCTCGCCGACCTTCTTGGCGCCTTCCTTGATGGCGCCGAAGTTCTCGACGACCGCGCCGACCACGGAGGAGGCGGTGGAGACGGCCGCGCCCACCTGCGAGACGATGGGGATGTTGGTGGCGGCGACGATGGAGCCGGCGGCGGTGATGCCGGACGTCACCTTGGAGGCCACGCTCGCCTTGGGGTCCGCGATCGTCTTGGCGGCGATGGCCGTGTCGATGGCGGCGATGCCGACGTTGAGGCCCGGAGCGAACCGGCCGGCCGCCTTCGCCGCCGTGCCCGCGCCCTTGGCGCCCAGCTTCGCCGCGGCCTCGGCGCCCTTGGCGGCGTCGATGGCGGCATCTGCCGTCTTGAAGCCCGCGGCGCCGCCCGTGGCGATCTTCTGGCCCGCCTTGGAGATGCCGCCCTCGAGCTTCCCGGCCAGCTTCTCGCCACCGAGGCCGCGGAGCACGTCGGCGGCGCCCTGCTTCAGGGTGGTGCCAAGGTTGGCCCCGGCGCCCTTCGACTTCGCCAGCTCGCCCAGGACGTCCACGTCGCGCAGCGGCTTGCCGGAGAGCACGGACTCGGCGACCTTGCCGGCGATGTTCTTGCCCACCTGGCCGTTGGCGCCGAGCGCCGCCTGGGCCGCGTCCTTCAGGTTCTTGAACTCCTTGCCCGACTGCACCATGGCGGCCACGTCGAGCCCGCCCTTGACGGTGTTCAGCACGCTCTTGCCCAGCAGGAGGGCGCTGTCGGAGATGGCCTGGCCACCCTCACCGTTCTTGATGGCGTTGGCGAGGCCTGCGGCATTGAGACCGATGCCCGCGACGCCAGCGGCCACGCCTCCGCCCGTCTTCAGCTTGCCGAACGCGCCCGCGGCGCCATTGGCGTGAGCGGCGTCGGTGGCGTTCTGCACGTACTTGCCGAGCAGGTTCTGCTTTGCGGCGGCGCCCGACGTCTTGGCCGCGGAGTCCATGGTGTCCTGCGTGTGGATCGACTGGGGCTTGGTGGCCGCGGGAGTCGCCGGGGTGCTCTTGGGAGGCGTGGTGAGCTGGGGCGCGGAGTTCGTCCGGGTCAGCGCCGGCTTGTCGATGCCGCCGAGCACGGGAGCCGAGTTGGAGCGCTGCAGCGAGGGGCGGTTGGCGGCGATGGGCGTGGTCATGGAAGGCTCCTGCGAGGTGGGTATGAGTGGCGGCGGCTGTTCGCCGTTGATGTGCGCCACACAAGGCAGGAGGTGTGCCAATGCCTACGCGGCCCGACAGGACCGTGAATGAGGCCCGTTTCCCTCGGGAGCGGCTCGACGGCCGGGTGTTTTCGGGGACAAACCGATGACCAGACCCTGGTGACTCCAGTTTCTCCTGGTGACGGCTGTCACCACCTGGAGGACGCAGGAGCGAGGGAACCGTCCCAACCTTCGCCGCGGGCCGCGAAGTCCCTCATGCAGATGTCGGCCCGTGATGCGCTGCCGCGGATGGATCGAGGAAGCGCCTCCACCAGCGCCACAGCTCTTCCTTGACGGAAGGGTCCGTGAAATGGGTGAGGCGCCAGGGGAATGGTTCCAGCCAGGGTTCCAGCACCCTCGCGAGCTCGCGGTAGGCGGGGAGGTTCTGGCCTTGGCCCAGGTCTCCCGCTTCGGGGCTGGGGCCCAGGGTCACGACGACGCGCTCCTCTTCCAGTTCCTGCACGGTGACCGGGGGGCATTGGAACCGCGCACGAAGGACCGAGGCTCCTCCCAGCTCGTTCAGCACCGGCTGCCCGAGGAAGTTCAGCCAATGGATACCGTCCACCCTGGTGCCCAGGTTGTCGTGAATGCTGGCGTCGCGGATGTCGAAGCCGGGGTACCGGAGTATCACCGGGCGAAGCCGGTCCCACTGCTCGTCCACGGGGAACCAGGAGGCGAGTGCAAGGCCGGCATGCCCCGAGGAGAAGGGCAGCCGGGAGGCCATGTCTAGAGCCAGAGCGCGCACGGCGTCCGCCCCACGTTCCTCGAGGTACTCCGTCGGCAGGGTGACTTGGAGAACACTGACGCTATTTCGTGGCGGCTCGCGCCAGGGAAGCCGCGCGTGATAGCGGAAGGCATAGCCGCGATCGTCATCGGCGTAGAGGCTGAAATGAGGATCCGCACCCTCCTTCTCGGGATGGAAGGCCTCATCGGGCGTGTAGTCGTCGAAGTACCTGCGCTCCTTGGGATGCAGGGTTTCGCGGATGAGCTCCCATCCCCTCTCTCCCAGTCCGCGCGGCTCCCAGTAGCAGCAGGTGTAGCGAGAGAGCGCCTCGGGATGTCCTTCGACGGCGCGGAGGTAGCTGTCGAGCGCATGGGACACTCCCGCGGCGATCTGGAAGTGATCGGAGGGGACGAAGAAGACGATACGGACCAGGTCCCGGACGAGTAGCCGCTCCTCGAGGCGCTCGACCACGCCGGTCTCACGCGTCCAGGTCTTGGCCCTGACGGGACCCGAGATGCGGATGCGAGGGGAGGGGCTGTCCATCGGCGTCTCTACCGGCGATCAACGCCAAATTGAGGGGGGACGAGGGCGGGTTTGCACTGCCCTCCGAGTCCCGCGTACGACTTCATCTGCCTCACGACGTCCTTGCTCCACGGGTTGCCCACTTCGTAGCCGCAAGGGAACTTGAGGTCGTAGATGCACTGAATCCGGGTGGCATTGCGAGTGAAGTGGATGACGATGTCGGGCCGGAGCGACCCCTCCCACCTGTCGGTGAGCATCACGTCTCTTGTGAATTCATCCTTCCGGTAGCGCGGCTCCACGGTGAAGTTGTTGGGAAACTTCTCGGCGAGGCGCCTCTGAATACACGCGAAGGCGACCGCGTGCTTCAGCTTCCCAAGGTGCCGTGCCCATGAGGGAGCGAGCTTGTCCTTCACGGTTGGCTCCTTCTCGCACTCCGAGTCCGGCAGGGAGCGCTCCTTGCCAAAGAGCTCGTCGTCCACCTCCCTGTTGGCTGCTTGAACGCACTCCTTCAGGACGTCCTCGACGACGCCCTTCTGGGCTTCATCGAGGAATCTGGTGACGTGGATGAACCCCTGGAGGACCTCGGCGGTCTGGACCGCCTTCTCGAGTATTTGACCAGCTCGGGATGCTGCCGGTGCGAGGAGCTCCCCGGTACTCGCATTGACCGGAGCTCCGCAGGCTGCACCACACGACTGGTTGAACTGAGACCGGGTGCTGGTGTGCTGCCCGCCCCAGGAAGCCTGGGGCGGGACAGTGGCGCAGGAAAGACAGAGAAGCGTCGCCACCGAGACGGCGGCGAGGGGCTGCGTGGGCAAGGCCGGCGGAGCCCTGCGCGAGCCAGGGTGACGAGAGGACACCTGTTACGCCCGGTAGGTGCGCGCCACCGTCTCCATGTGCTCGGCCGCCTCGCGCAGCGTGCTCGTGGCGCGCGTGGTGGCCTGCACTCCCTGCATCGTCTCGTCCATCAACGAGGACAGGTCCGTCACCGCCGTGAAGATCTGCGAGATGCCCGCGTTCTGCTGATTCACCGCGACGGCGATCTGCCGGGCCGCTCCCGCGTTGTCCCTCACGATGGAGGTCAGCTCCCGCAGGCTCTCGCCGCTGGCCTTGATCTGCGCCAGCCCGTCCTGCATCTGATGCTGTCCCTTCTCCGTCATCGTCACCGTGGCCTGGATGGACCGGCCAATGTCATCCAGCAGCTCGCGCACCCGGTCCGTCGACTCGATGGACTGATCGGCCAGGGCGCGGATCTCCCGCGCCACCACGCCGAAGCCCTTGCCGTGCTCGCCCGAGCGCACCGCTTCGATGGCCGCGTTGAGCGCCAGCATGTTGGACTGGTCCGCCAGGTCTTTCACCGTCTGGGCGATCTCTCCAATCTGCTGCGTGCGGTTGCCGAGCGACACGATGGTGGTGGCCAGCTTGCCCACCTTCTCGTGCAGCTCCTGGAGTCCCGCGAGGCTGGCGCCCAGGGTGGCCTCGCCCACGCTTCCCACCTCCTCGGCCCGCGCCGTGACTTCCAGCACGGCCTGCGAGCGGTCCGCCGCCATCTTCGACGTCTGTTGAATCTCCTGCGCGGTGACCTGTGTCTGCTGGATGGCCGCCGCCTGGCGCGAGAGGTTGCGCTCCTGCTGCGCGGCCGCCGCGCTCAGCTCGGTCACGGCCCCGGTGAGCACGCGCGTGCCCTGTTGGAGGCCCAACGTCGTCTGGCGCAGATGCTCCATCATCCGGGAGAAGGCGGTGGCCAGCTCGCCCACCTCGTCCTGGCTGTTCACCTCCACGCGCTGCGAGAGGTCTCCCTCTTCGAGCACATGCGTCACCGCCTTGCTCAGCGCGGAGATGGGACGGGCGATGCCCCGCGCCAGCCACCACGCGCCCGCGATGGTCAGCGCCAGGAAGAACCCCAACATCCCGAGCGCCGCCGTGGCCGCCTGCGCCAGCGGGGCATAGGCCTCCGGCGCGTCCATCCGGGCCACGAAGTGCCAGCCATCCCCCACGTCCCGCACGTCCGTGCCGTTGATGGCCGCCTCGGAGACGGCGTGCTCCACGCGTCCGTCCTCGGCGGGGCGCGAGTCGAAGAGCACCGAGCCATCCGCGCGCCGCACCTGCAGGGCGAAGCTGCCCTGGGAGCGCTCGTGGGCCCGCTTCACCGCGGCCTTCACCACGTCCCGCACCTGGCTCCAGTCATACGCGGCCAGCAGCACGCCGAGCCGTTTGCCACTCAGCGGGCTCTTCACCGGCGCGGCCAGTGGCAGCACCCGCTTGCCGAAGATTGCGTCCTTCTCCCCGACCCCCTCGGCGGTGAAGCGCTCCTCGAGCGCCGCCCGGTACCACGCCGTCTCGCGCACCTCGCGCTCGCGGCCCTGGAACGTCTTGCGCAATGCCTCCGAGCTGGCCGACACGGCGCGGCCCTGCTCGTCGAAGAGGACGAAGCCGCTGACAGAGGGGTGGTTCTTCGCCAGCCCCGCGAGCACCGCGTCGCTTTTCTCGAAGGTGTCGAAGAGCAGCGCGCCACGCAGGATGGCGTCCTCGGACCAGCTGCGCACGCTGGCCTCGCGCTCGGCCAGGGTCCGCTCCACCAGATCCTTCAGGCCCTCGGCCTCCGCCTTCAACGTGGCGTGGATCTGCTTGGACAGCGTGCTTCGGGTGAAGGACAGGCCCACGGCCGTGATGGACAGGATGGACAGGGCCGACAGCAGCGCCACGGACAGGGTGATGCGGCCGCGCAGCTTGAGGCCACCCAGGAAGGGGAGGGTCATGGTTTCAGAGCTCGAGCAGGGAGATGGATACGGTGAGGGCGCCGATGACACGGGCGCCGTCCTTCACCGGCAGGGAGACCTGGAGGACATAGGACTGGGAGGACTCGTCGAAGAAGGGCTTCTCGCGCAGCTCCGCGCCCCGGCCACCGTTGAAGGACTCGCGCCACTTGGGCTCGTCACCCTGCCAGTAGTCGGACGTGCGCCGCGTGGCGCCCACCAACGCGCCCTGGTTGTCCATGATGAAGGCCTCGGCCATCACCCGGCCCAGCCGCTCCTGGTAACGCTCGAGTGAACGCGCGCACGGGCTGCCCAGCACCTGGCGCTTGAAGGGGGTGAGGGCAGGGGTCGCGCGCCACTCCTCATCCTGCTTCCGCACGGTGTCCAGGGGCACGCGCCGCGCGTTCTGCCGCTTCACCTCCCGCACCAGCGCCGGGTCCGTGGCGATGCGCCGCAGCTCGGGCATCAGCCCGTCCACCTTCTTCAATTGCGTCGCGCCATCCGGCGGCACGTTCGCGAGCAGCAGTAACGAGACGAGGGTCCACATCGACATGCCGCCCCAGTCTACCGGAGGGGGCTCGCGAAACCCTGCGAAGCCTGGGCCCCTGCTCCCTCTCCATGCGGACGCGGCGAGGGCGCATCACTCGTAATCGACTACAAGTGATGTATGGCCTAATGCGACATCACTCGTAGTCGACTACGAGTGACGGCCCCGGGGTGGCGTCATCCGTTTCTCCCGGAGGGCGAGCGCGGTCCGTGCGCCGGGCGAGGGGCTGGGGTAAAGGGACCGCCATGAACGAGAACCTGCGAATCGCCGTGGTGGGCGCCACGGGCGTGGTGGGCACCGAGGTGCTCTCCACCCTCCTGCTGCGGGACTTCCCCGCCGAGCAGCTCTCCGTGCTGGGCTCGCAGCGCTCCGAGGGCGAGGAGCTGGCGTACGGCGAGGAGACGCTGGAGGTGGAGCCGGTCTCCCCCGAGACGCTCCGGGGCATCGGTCTGGTGCTGCTGGCGACGCCGTCGGATGCCTCGCGCACGCTCGCCCC
>DASQMW010000285.1:0-7200 GCA_035645295.1 Archangium sp. | reverse complement strand
AGCGAGAGGTAGGGCTCGTACCGGTACAGCCGGTTGCGCGCCTGCCCCGTCGACCTCCGCGGCAGCCCCACCATCTCCCCACGGATCGATGGTGCTGCCCACCGTGGCGAACGAGCACCCCAGGTACTGCTCGGCCGCGCGCACCGAGATGACCGGCTGCCCGAACAGGTGGCCGAGCATCCATCCCCCGAGCCTATTGCAGACCAACTCCCGCCGCTCGCCCTCGCACGGGTGGAGGATGGTGGTGATCCGGTCGTAGCCCCCGGCGCCTAAGAAGACCGTCCGCTCGCCCTCCAGGCGCACCGGCCGTTCGGGCGGCGACAGCGCGGGCGCGAAGGCCCGGCACCTCTGTGGCTGCCGCACGTACCTGCCCGCCCGCATCCGGCCCTCCTGCTCAGTGAAGCGTCCCGAAATACTCGTCCGAAGTGTCCGCGACTCTCTCAGAAAGAGCCCTCCTCTTGAACAACGCGAGAGGCAGTGGACGAGCCGGGGAAGCCCTGGCGGCCCTACACCGCGCGCGGCACTCCTGATACTCAGGGTGTCCCGATGCCACCCCGAGCCCTGGGAGGGGATGATGCCACGAAGGCTGCTGCTGCTGGTTCCGCTGCTCGTGCTGGAGACGGGTTGCCCGCATGCCTGGGGGCGAGGGGGAACCATCGACGAGGCCCTGGCCAAGGACATGCGGGAGTACCTGTCGAATCGGGGCTGCAAGCTTGAGGATGAGGAGTGGTGGGAGCAATGCGGCGAGGATTTCTGGAGCAGACCGAGCATCGAGCAGCGCGAATGTCCGCGGGAGTGTCGGCCTCTCAAGCAGAAGCAATGAGGGTGAGCGGATGAAATGGCGCAAGGTTCTCCCGGGCCTGATCGGCATCCTCCTGCTACCGCTGCCCTTGCTGGGGCTCGTCTATCTCGCCATGTCCCACCCCGGCGCACGGCCCTCCCCGCCCGCGGGACACCACCTCGTGCCCATGCTTTCATCGGAGGTGCGTCAGGGCCTTCGTACCTACGAGCAGGACTGCCGCACGGATGCGGATTGCGAGTCGCAGCTCCGCTGCTTCAACAACCTGCGGACGGGACGCCAGTACTGCACGGACAGTACGTGCGAGAGCGACGGGGATTGTCCGGAGGACTTCTCCTGCCGGACCCTGAGAGCCCGCAACAAGGAGGACTTCATCCGCGCCTGCTCGCTGCAAGGCAGCCGCAAGGAGGGCGAACTCTGCGACGAGCTTCCCGCCCTTCTCGTGGACGGTTGTGAGAAGGGCCTCGTCTGCTCGGGATTCTGTGGCCGGCCCTGCCGTCTGGAGGAACCGTCCAGTTGTCCCGAGGGGTACGTCTGCAAGGAGGGGGACCACGCCCCCACCTGCGTGCCCACCTGCGAGGGCCGCTCCTGTCCCGCGGGTCAGCGGTGTGTCTCCCTGCTAGGAGGGCATGGCTCCGTCTGCATGACGGTCTACGGCCAGGACTGTGAGCTGAATCCCTGTCCCCAGGGGATGTACTGCACCCGGAGTACCTACCCGACAACCCCGGGACAAATCTGGATGCAGTGCCTGCGCCGGTGTGGCCGGAGTACGCCGCCCTGCCCCGAGGACTCGGCCTGCTTCTTGTTCCAGTGCCGAAAGGCGTGCTCGCCAGAGGGACCGCCGGTCTGTGAGCCGGGCTTCGCTTGTGGGAGTAACCAGCCCGGCCAGCCGTGGGTGTGTCTACCGAGCACACGGCCCGAGTAGCAGGGCGAGTACACTCACCAAAGGTCATCGGTGAAGAGGCAGTGAAGAAGCCTCACCTTTCCAAACCCGGTGTTGCCGACCTGGAGGTCCGGCACGGGCGTGAAGAGCACGTCGTTGGGCAGCCGGACGGAGCCGAACGACTCCTGGGCGAGTGCCTCCAGCTTGGCCTCGTACGGCTGGAACTCGGGTGGAAGTGGAGGAAACCATTCCTGGGAGGCCGACCGTTCCTCGTCCAGGTCCACCTCTCGCGAGGCGTGGAGGAGGTGAACCGGCGTGAGAATGCTCGTGAGCACCACCACGGCCTTGTGCTCCCCCTCGGGCACCTGGGAGTCGGGCAGGTAGACCCGGACACGACGACTCGGGTCATGGGGAAGACCAGGCAAGTCCCACACCGTGCAATCGGGAAGCTGCTCGCGAATCCGCCGAAGGAAGCGCTGCCACGCCGTGTCATCTCCCTGGGCCGCCCGTCGCAAGGACTCCAACCTGAGGTACTCCTCACTCGTCCTGTGTCGCGGGTCGTCCCCGTGGATTCCCGCCGGGTAGTAGCGGTGCACGAGAGCGATGAGGGCTTCCACGGAAAAACGCGCGTCCATGGGGTTCTGGTTCTCACGCCCCCAACGGTCAGGTGCGCTTCGCCAGGCAGTAGGCCGCTGTCTCCACCATGGCGGAATCGAGCACCCCGTACCCGAGGTCCGCGAAGACGGTGGGAGAGGACTCCTTGAGGAGGATCTCCTCCCGCCACTTCTGAAAGGAGGAGAGGAAGAAGCCGGTGCGCGAGGTGATGGCTCCGAGCTGCCCTCCCGGGCGCAGCAGCTCCAGGCCCCGCTCCACGAAGGCGGCGTACACGTCGTTCTTCGTGCGCTTGTAGGAACTCTCGAAGAGCTGCTTGGCCACGGTGCTGCCCGCTCCGAAGGGCGGGTTCATCAACACCACGTCATAGCGCTGGCGCAACAGGTCGATGAGGGCCACGCCCTGGGTGGCGTCCTCGGCGAAGAGGCGCCGGGCGGTGGAACCGGCCTCGGCCGCCTTGCGCGCATAGGCCTCCAACGCCCCGAGCACCTTCGCCTCCGCCTCCTCCCAGAAGCCGCTGGCCGTTCGCCGCGCCTCCGCGAAGAGCGCGCCCTGGCGCGTGTCGTTCAACTCCTGCTCGATGGTTTCGGTCAGAGCCGCATCCATCTTCAGCAACGAGCCGAGTTCTCCGGCGAGCCGCATCCGGTCCACCAGCGAGCGGAAGAGGCGGCCCAGCACCGGGGGCTGAAGCCGGGCGGCGAACTCCTCCACCAGCCCGGCCTCTCCGGGCATCGGCTCGGCGACCACCACGTTGGTACGGGCCACCCGGGGCCGCTCCGCCCGGGACAGGCCCTGCTCCTGGAAGGCCCGCTGCGCCCTCATCCACAGCGCGAGCGCGGCGATCTGCGCGCACCGCGCGTCGATGTCGATGCCGTGGAGGTTGTGCCGGAGGATGAGCACCGGGGCCGCACGGCGAAGGGCCTCCCGCTCGGGATGGTCCTCGCGCAGCGTGCGGCCCGTCACCTCCGACGGTGGGCTGCCGGGGTCCTCCCAGGCCTCGTCGTACATGCCGAGGAGCAGGTCGAACGCGTAGAGGAGGAAGTGGCCGGAGCCGCACGCCGGATCCAGCACCTTCAGGTCGCGTGGATCCCTCCGGGAAGGGAGGGGATCGCCCGGCGCGGGCTGGGGACGCACGAAGTAGCGCCAGGCACTGGCGAGCCGCGTCTGCCCATCATGGGCCGCGTACCAGAGGCGGCCGAGGGTGTTCTGCGCGAGGAACTCCACGACGTAGCGGGGGGTGAAGAACTGGTTGCGGGTGGCCAGCTCGCGGCTGTTGCGCGGCGCCTGGGACTCCGCGCGCATCTCGCGCCGCTCCTCCGAGGAGTTGAAGAACTGGTACACCCACCCGATGGTCTCGTCCTCGCGCCAGACGTCCGCGAGCTCGGGCGAGTTGAGCACCTCCAGCAACTCCAGCAACGCGGTGCGCCGGGGCCAGAGCGCCGCCGCCACGTCCCGCCGGTCGAAGAGAACCTTCACTTCGGTGCTCAGCTCGTCGAAGAGGCTCTCCAGGTAGAGCCGGTAGCCGCGCCCATCCGGGAGCAGGGCCAGCTCGGGCGCCAGCCCCCAGAATTCCTTGAAGCCAGAGGACTGGTCGCCCTTGGAGACGCACTCCTGCACCAGCCCGCGGGCCTCCAGCATCTTCAGCGCGACGAAGCGGTTGAGGGTGGTGAAGGCCAGGTCCCGCAGCACACCGGCCACGGCCTCCTGGCTCGTCACCGCCTCCTTCGCGTTCGTGGCGGCCTTGAGCGCCAGCCGGGCCGCGCGCTTGTGCTCCACCGCGGCCACCAGCCGCTCGCGGATGAGGCGCTCGGCCGGCGTCAGGTGCGCGCCGGGGGACGGGGGAATTTCCCCGTTCGGGAGGATGTCGAAAATGCCCTCGAGCTGCTTGGAGAACTCCTCCTGCAGCAGCTTCCGGGCCTTCTGGGTGGCCTGCTCGATGCGGTTGCGGGTTTGCTGGTCCATGGAAGCGTCTCCGGGCTACTGGACGAGGACCTTGCGGCCCGCGCCCAGGAGCCGTGCGCACTCCTCGCGGAGGGCCGCCAGGGCCGCGTCGAGCTGCTCCTCGGTGTCGATGCCGCCGGTGAAGAAGTGGGAGAGCCGCACGGTGACGACGCGGTCCCCATCCAGCAGCCGCATCAGGTCCTCGATGGCGGTGCTGAGCCGCGAGGGGCACGCCTCCTGGTCGGCGCGGAGCTGGGGAATGGGGGGGCGCCCCGCCGCGTCGTACTTCATCCGGCTCGTCAGGGGCTGGGCCACGCGACGCCGCCGCTCTTCGTCCAGGGCCGCCCACTCGGGCATCGCCGTGAGCTGGGCGTAGGCCTTCTCGTAGGCCTGCGTGCACTCGGCCAGGGCCAGGTCGTAGCGCCGCTCCCAGGCGTGGAGCAGGCTCCTCGCGAGCTGCTCGATGGCGGGCAGCTCTCGGAAGAAGCTCTCTCGCTGGAGCAGATCCGTCAGCTCCGCCGCGTGCTCCCGCAGTACCTCGTCCGTATCCGGCTCGTCCCGAAGGAAGGGCCAGGCGACATTGAGCGCCTCGCGAGCCCGCGCCAGGTCCCGCAGCCTCGGCTCGGAGAGGCAGGTCTCCAGTTCCGCGGCCCGCTTGATGGCCTCCTTGATGTCGCGGAACGCGCCGTTGAAGGACTGAAGCGCATGGGCCTCGCTCCCACGGCGGATGTCGCGCATCTGCGCCAGCGCATCCTCCAGCATGCGCTGCCCCGGGAGGTGGTGGCTGGCGAGGCGCTTGATGGCCTCCTGGACTCCCTCCTCGGCCCGGGAGATCTCCTCGCGGATGGCGGCCGCCACCTGCCCCTGCTCCAGCTCCTTCACCTCCTTGCCGAACACGGAGGCGAAGGCATCCGCCGCCCGGGCGATGTGCTCGAACTCGAGCCCTACCCTCGGCCGGAAGGCCGCCTGCCGGAAGACGTTGTTGTTGAGGAAGACATCGCGTGCCTCCGCGCTCAAGGCCGAGTCGATGGTCGTCCCTCGGCTCGTCACTTCGATCTTCCCCGCGCGTAGCAGCGAGAGGACGAGCAGGCGTACCACTTCGAAGTCCCAGCCGAAGGGCTCCTTGGAGAGCTCGTCCGCGAGGTACTTGCCGCTCGCCGTCTCACCGTAGCTCGTCCGGTTTTCGATGCGGCCGAGCACCTCCTTGAGGGAGCCACTCTCGGTGCGGAAGACGGATTTCCCCCCCTCGGCCCGCAGCAGGGAGAGGGCGGCGAACACCTGGGGAAGCCCTTGCAGGTTGTCCGAGAGGAGCAGCGCGTCCAGCTCCCGGCGCTGTACGCGCGCGGCCGCCTCGGCGAAGCGGTCGAAGACCTCGGGAAGGGTCTGGCCGAGCAGCTCGGAAGCCGTCCGCCCCACCTCCGTGGCACGATCTCCGGGACTGCGATCATTACCCCGGAAGAACACGCTGCCCGCCAGGCACGCCACCCGGAGCATCCGCTTGAGCTCCTCCTGGTTGCGGCGCAGGCGCACCCGCTCCTCGGAGATGAGGGAAGTTTCGTCACTCGTCTTCGCCTCCCGCTCCTTCCGGGCGAGCATCTCCTTGGAGCGGTGCACTTCCTCCGTCCTCTCCGCGATGGCGCCATCCAGCGGGACCACCCAGAAGAGGCTCTTCGTCTCCTGTTGACTGCGCACCCGGAGTTCGGCCACGCGCGCATCGAATTCCTTGCCCTGGGGCTCCGTGTACAGGTGGACCGTCATGTCCCCGTCCACCAGGGAGCGGCCGTTGAGCGTGAGCCCCGCCTTGAAGACCTTGGTGTCGAGCAGCGTGTGGGAGGGCTGGGGCTGCCAGAAGGACTCCAGGAGCTCGGCATGGATGCGGGCCATGTCGCCCTCACGGGCCCGGATGCCTATGCGCGTGCGCTCCCACTCATCCTCCGCGGGCGTGGGAATCCGGTAGCCATCATCCCCCTGGCGCACCAGGTGCGACTTTACGAGCAGCGCGAGCGCCTCCTTCACCGCGGGCAATTGCGAGTGCGCATCCACCGCCGGGTGCAGCACCGCGGCGAGATTCTCCGCGCTGCGGTGCACACTCTGGACACGCTCGAGGAGGCAGATGGCCTTGGCCACCGGCTGTACCAGCTCGTTGTGCGGCACCTGGCGGGGAATGGCGGCGATCTTGGCGCGCACCTCGCTGCCGATGTTGCCCTCCACGAGGTCATACACCTGATCGAGCGTCACGAGCCGGCCCACCGGCTGCTCGGCCAGGTTCACCGCCGGGTTGATGAGGAGCTGCTGCGCCAGCTTGATGATGGTGCGGTTGGCGCCGCCCACGTGACGGCTCATGCCGCCTTGCGTGCGCAGGCCCGAGACCACCTGGATGACGAGATCCACCTGGTAGGGCAGCAGGGGGTACAGGTCGATGAAGCCCTCGGCCGTCAGCTCCGGCAAGCGGATGTCCGCGGTGACGTGCGTGTGCTCGGTGAGCTGCCCCCGGTTGGCCGTGAAGAGCTGGCGCAGCAGCTCCTGGGCCGGCCCATTCTTCCCGAGCACGCGCCGGCTGGTCACCTCGGAGATGTCCGAGGGCTCCAAGTGCACCTGAAGGGGGAAGCGGTCCATCAGACGGGCCAGCTCGATCTTCGAGCTGTCCAGCCCGCTGACGAGCTCTCCGAGCTTTTCCTGGGAGGTGATGACGAGCCACTGCCGGCCCCGCCCCACCCGTCCAAAACTCTGCACCAGGGCCTGGAGGTCCAGCATCTTCTGCACGTCGCGCGCGACGAACTGGCCCACCTCGTCCACGACGAAGAGAAGCTGGTGCCCCGGCTTGCGGCGCCTCATCAACTCCAGGCACCGCTCGGCCAGCCGGCCCGGGGAGATGTCCGCCTTGTCCTTCACCGCCTTCACCCACGAATCCGCCAGCGGAAACGTGGCGGGCTCCAGCAAGTGCATCACCCGGCTGGCCTGGCTC
>DASQMW010000284.1:0-7793 GCA_035645295.1 Archangium sp. | reverse complement strand
CCTCCAGGCTGCGCAGCGTCTCCACGTCCAGGTCGTTGGTGGGCTCGTCCAGCAGCAACAGGTTGCCGCCACTCTTGAGCATCTTCGCCAGGTGCACCCGGTTGCGCTCGCCACCCGACAGGTCCTTCACCCGCTTCTGCTGGTCCTGCCCCTTGAACGCGAAGCCCGCCAGGTATGCGCGGCTCGGCATCTGCCCCGCGCGGCCCAGGTCGATGTAGTCCAGCCCGCCGCTCACTTCCTCGAAGACGCTCTTGTCACCGTTCAGCGCGTCGCGGCTCTGGTCCACGTACGCCATCTTCACGGCCTCGCCGATGCGCAGCTCGCCCGCGTCCGGCTTCTCCACGCCCGTGAGCATCCGGAAGAGCGTCGTCTTGCCCGCGCCGTTGGGGCCAATCACGCCCACGATGCCACCCGGCGGCAACTTGAAGTTCAGGTCGTCGATGAGCAGCCGGTCCCCGAAGGCCTTGCGCAGACCCCGGGCCTCCACCACCAGCCCGCGCAGCGGCGGCCCGGGCGGAATCGTCACCTCGCCCGTCGCGTCGCGCTTGTCCTGCGTCTGGTTGAGCAGATCCTCGTACGCCGCGATACGCGCCTTGCTCTTGGCCTGACGCGCCTTGGGCGACGCACGCACCCACTCCAGCTCGCGCTTGAGCGTCTTCTGCCGCGCGCTCTCCGACTTCTCCTCCAGCTCCAGCCGCTTCTGCTTCTGCTCCAGCCAGCTCGAGTAGTTGCCCTTCCAGGGCACTCCCTCGCCGCGGTCCAGCTCCAGAATCCACTCCGCCGCGTTGTCGAGGAAGTAGCGGTCGTGCGTGATGCAGACGATGGTGCCCTTGTACTCCTTCAGGGCCTGCTCCAGCCACGCCACGCTCTCGGCGTCCAGGTGGTTGGTGGGCTCGTCCAGCAGCAGCAGGTCCGGCTTCTCCAGGAGGATCCGGCACAGCGCCACGCGGCGCTTCTCACCACCGGACAACTTTGTCACGTCCGCGTCCCCCGGCGGCAGACGCAGCGCGTCCATGGCCATCTCCAGGGTGCGGTCCAGCTCCCAGCCGTTGCACGCGTCGATCGCGTCCTGCAGCCGGCCCTGCTCGGCCAGCAGCTTCTCCATCTGCGCGTCGTCCATCGGCTCGGCGAACTTGGCGCTCACCTCGTTGAAGCGGTCCAGCAGCGTGCGGATGGGCTTGAGGCCCAGCTCCACGTTGCCCTTCACGTCCAGCGAGGGGTCAAGCTGCGGCTCCTGCGCCAGGTAGCCCACGCGCGCGCTCGGGTCCGGCTTCGCCGTGCCGAAGAACTCCGTGTCCACGCCCGCCATGATGCGCAGCAGCGTCGACTTACCCGAGCCGTTGGGGCCGATGACGCCAATCTTCGCGCCTGGGAAGAAGGACAGGTAGATCCCCTTGAGGATGTCCTTGCCGCCCTTGACCTTGCGCAGATCCTGCATGGTGAAGATGAAATTCTGGGCCATCGTGCTCTTTCTGCCTCCGACTCGGTGACGTGGTCGCTGGCGGATACTAAGGAGCCACGGCGGGCGCAAGGCGCTCGGCCGCTTGCTCGACCTTCAGGACACATCTTTCCCGGGGGTCCGCCACTTCGGACCCAGAACAGCCCGGACCGAGCCCCGCGTCCTCCCCCGCTCCTCCCCTCCCCCGGGCTCCCGGGCCCCCCTGCCCTCCAGCCGGGGCATCACGCTCGGTGCGCCTCCCCCCGGCTATCCGCACCACTGTAACGCGGTCGGCCCTTCCCGGAGGCCGTGGGGGTGGTAAAGGCGTCCCCCACCATGTCCTCCACTCCCGCGCTCGAGCTCCGCGGCCTCACCAAGAACTACGGCGGCAAGCTCACGGCCCTCACCGACGTCAACCTCACCATTCAGTCCGGGGAGATCTTCGCCCTGCTCGGCCCCAATGGCGCCGGCAAGACGACGCTCATCGGCTCCGTCTGCGGGCTGGTGAAGAAGACGAGCGGGAAGATTCTCGTCTTCGGGCAAGACCTGGACGAGGACCCGGTGCGCCCGCGCTACGCGGTGGGCCTGGTGCCGCAGGAGATCAACTTCGATCCCTTCTTCTCGGTGGCCGAGTCGCTCTACATCCAGCAGGGCTACTACGGGCAGAAGCGGGACGAGGCGCGGGTGATGGAGGTGCTCACCGCGCTCAACCTGCAGAACAAGGCGGACTCGCTCACGCGCGCGTTGTCGGGCGGCATGAAGCGCCGGCTGCTCATCGCCAAGGCGCTGGTGCACAAACCGCGGCTCGTCTTCCTGGACGAGCCCACCGCGGGCGTGGACGTGGAGCTGCGCCGGGACTTGTGGACGTACGTGCGCAAGCTGGCCTCCGAGGGCACCACCATCGTCCTCACCACGCACTACCTGGAGGAGGCCGAGGAACTGGCCGACCGCGTGGGCATCATCAACGAGGGCAAGCTGCTGCTGGTGGAGGAGAAGGAGGCGCTGCTGCGCCGGCTGGGCGAGAAGCGCCTCATCGTCACCTTCACCGAGCCCGTCACCACCCCGTTGCCCGAGCCCGTGCGCAAGGCGGGCGCCACGCTGTCCGCCGACGGCCGCGCCCTCACCTATCCCGAGCGCGAGGGCTGCGCTCCCGGGGGTGACATCCTGCGTACCCTCTACACGCAGGGCTTCCCGGTGGGGGACGTGGAGACGCGCCACTCGCGCCTGGAGGACATCCTCATCGACATCCTGCGCGGCAAGCCCGCCGCCACTGGCGCCGCCTGAGCGCCCCACCCGACTCCACACGACCTCGCACGACGCCACCATGAACACGATTGGGATGAAGTCCCTGCTGGTGAAGGAAGTCCGCCGCTTCATGCGCGTGCCGGGCCAGACGGTCCTCTCACCGCTCATCAGCACCTCGCTCTACTTCCTCGTCTTCGGCTACTCGCTCTCCGGCCGCGTGCACGAGGTGGAGGGCGTGCCCTACCTGCGGTTCATCGTCCCGGGCCTCGTCTTCCTGGGCCTGGCCAACAACGCCTTCCTCAACAGCAGCTCCTCGCTCTTCATCACCAAGATTCAAGGCACGGTGGTGGACCTGCTGGTGGCGCCGCTGGGGCCCCTGGAGCTGATGGCCGGCTTCATCGGAGGGGCCATGGTGCGCGGACTGCTGGTGGGTGGGCTCACCTGGCTGGTCGCCGCCTTCTTCACCGGCTTCCACCTGGAGCACGCGCCCGCCACGATCCTCTTCCTGCTGCTGTCCTCCTACACCTTCAGCGTGCTGGGGATTCTCGCCGCCGTGTGGGCCGAGAAGTTCGAGCAGATCAACTTCTTCCCCACGTTCGTGATGCTTCCACTCACCTTCCTGGGCGGCATCTTCTACTCGGTGCGCGAACTGCCCTCGCCCTGGAACCACATCAGCCTCTTCAACCCCATGGTTTACATGGTGGAAGGACTGCGTTACGGGATGCTGGGCCTCAGAGGCTTCGCGCCCCTGCTCGGCCTGAGCATCCTCGTGATTGTTGCCTTGGTGGCAACAGGCCTGGCGTGGGCCGCGTTACGTTCTGGTTACAAACTGAAAGCCTGAGTGGCAAGGGCCCGGCTGCCTGCCCACCCTACGGCGCAATGTCACACCTGGGACATTCGCTGATTCTGAGAAGCCGGGTTATCGTGTTGCGTCATGGCCGTCCCCTTTGGCAAGTACCAGTTGCTGCGCAAGATTGCCTCCGGCGGGATGGGTCAGGTGTTCCTGGCGCTCGAGCGGGGCGCGGGTCTGGAGAGACTCGTCGTTCTCAAGCTCATCCTGCCGCACCTGGCCGAGGATGAGGACTTCCTCACGATGTTCGTGGAGGAGGCGCGGCTGGTGGCCCGGCTGGGGCACCCCAACCTCATCACCATCCTGGAGCTGACGGAGATCGACGGCCGGCACTGCCTGGCCATGGAGTACGTGCAGGGCGACGACGTGCGCCGGCTGGAGAAGTACGCGCGCTCGCAGGGCAAGCCGCTGCCGGTGGGGCTGGTGCTGCGCATCATCGCCGAGGCGGCCGCGGGGCTGCACTACGCGCACCAGGCGCGCAACCCCCAGGGCCAGCCGTTGCAGCTGGTGCACCGGGACGTGTCGCCGCAGAACATCCTGGTGGGCTTCGACGGAGGCGTGAAGGTCATCGACTTCGGCGTGGCCAAGGCGGCGGGCAGCGCGTCGAACACGGCCACGGGCGTGCTCAAGGGCAAGTACCCGTACATGTCGCCGGAGCAGGCCAACGGCCAGCCGGTGGATGGGCGCAGCGACTTGTTCGCCCTGGGCGTGGTGCTGTGGGAGATGCTGACGGGCCGGCGCCTGTTCAAGGGCGAGTCGGACCTGATGACGCTGCGGCTGGTGCGCGACTGCCAGGTGCCGGTGCCCTCGCAGCTCAACCCGAAGCTGCCGCCGGGCGTGGACGAGCTGGTGCTCAAGGCGCTGGCGCCCACGCCGGAGGGGCGCTTCCCGGACTGCGGGGCCTTCCGGCTGGCCATCGAGGACTACATCCTCCAGTACCGGTTGCCGGCCAGCAACGCGCACCTGTCCGCGTACCTGAGGGACCTGTACACCGAGCGCATCACGCGCGAGTCGGATCCGGCCAACCTGGATCAGCTCGCCGAGGACGCGGACCTGGACGCGAAGTCCAACCCGTCGCGCAGCAGCGTGCGCTCGCTCTCGCAGCAGCCCGCTAGCGGGCCACGGATTGCCACGCCCGCGGGGACGGGGACGCCAGTCGTCCCGCCGCCTCGCCCGCTGACGAAGAGCAACGGCCCGCCCACGCTGTCGATCCCACCGGTCCCCGAGCCCAAGCGGCGCGTCCCCAAGGTGGCGGTGGCGGCCAGCGTGGGCGCGCTGCTCGTCTGCGCGGGGGCGGCGCTCGTCATGATGCGCCAGCAGCCGGCCGTGTCCCCCCCGGAGACGGAGCCGCCTCCCGTGGTGCGGGCCCAGCAGCTCGAGCCGACCCCGGCCGTGCAGCCCGAGAGGGTGGAGCCCCAGCCGGTGAGGCTGAAGGTCCTCTCGGAGCCGGCGGGCGCGCTGGTGGAGGTGGACGGAAAGCAGCACGGCGAGACGCCGGTGGATCTGCCGCTCCCACCGGATTCGCCCGTGAAGTTGGCACTGAAGCTGGACGGCTACGAGACGGAGGAGCGCCGGGTGTCCACCGGAGACTTGCCCGCCGTCTCGGTGAAACTCACGCCGAAGTCCACGGTGCCCAAACCGCCGCGCCGCCCCCCCTCGCTGGGCATCAAGACGGGCCGCTGAGAGAGCCTGGACGCGGTGGGGTGAGGTATGGAGGGAGTCGCATGAACGACTCCTCCCTCGCGACCGCCGCCCTCTTCGCCACCCTCGCCCTACTCGCCGGATGTACGGGAGCCACGTCGAGCGTCAGAACGCTCCCGGCCCCGGACGTGCGCACCGTGGATCCGCTCTTCGCCGCCTATGCGAGCCCGGACGGCCCCGGCGCCAGCATCGTCGTGATTCACGAGGGGAAGGCCGTGCTCAGCCGCGCCTGGGGCCTGGCGGAGCTCCCGGAGCGCACGCCCGCCGCGACGGGGACGCACTACCGGCTGGCCTCGCTCTCCAAGCAGTTCACGGCCATGGCCATCCTGCGGCTCGCCGAAGAGGGCAAGCTCCGCTACGACGACCGCGTGGCCGACGTGCTCCCCGGCTTCCCCGCCCACGCGAGCGAGGTCCGCATCCGCCACCTGCTCCATCACACCTCGGGCATCTGGGACTACGAGGCCTTCGTCCCGGACACCCAGACGGTGCAGGTGAAGGACCGCGACGTGCTCGCGCTCCTCTCGCGTGCCGAGCGCACACACTTCCCGCCCGGGACCGCGGTGCGCTACAGCAACTCCGGCTACGCGCTGCTCGCCCTCATCGTGGAGCAGGTCAGCGGAATGCCGTTCGCCCGGTTCCTGCACGAGCGCGTCTTCACCCCAGCGGGTATGCGCTCGACGGTGGCCCATGAGGCGGGCGTCTCCACGGTGCCCCAGCGCGCGTATGGCTACGTGGCCGACGCGAAGGGCTTCCGCCCCCGGGACCAGAGCCCCACCAGCGCCGTGCTGGGAGATGGCGGCATCTACTCGTCCGTGGAGGAACTGGTGGCCTGGGACAGGGCGCTGGACACGCACGCCCTGGTGGGTGAGAGCACCCAGCGGCTCGCGTGGATGGCACCGGCCCTGCCGGATGGCACCTCCTCGCGCTATGGCTTCGGCTGGTTCGTTGATGACGACGGGGGACGGCTCCGCCTGTCGCACCACGGCGAGACGTCGGGCTTCACCAATGCCATCGTGAAGTACCCGGAGCAGCGGCTCACGGTCATCGTCCTGACGAATCGCGCGGGCGGGGAGCCGTGGAGGCTCGCGCAGCGGGTGGCGGACCTGTGGCTCGGAACGCCCGGGGCGCTCCCCTGGCCCTTCGAGACCTTTCCCAACGCGCGCTAGACTGGAGGCGCCATGTCCCCTTCGCTCCGCTCCCGTTCGCTGCTCGCGTGCCTGCTGCTGATGACGGGCCTCGCCTGCGGCACGAAACGGCAGCCCTCCGAGGAGTACACCCAGGCCTATCTCGCCTTCGGACGGCTGACCGCCGCGAAGTTGGACCAGGCCTATGTGGACCCGGAGATGACCGCCATCGAGGCGCAGCTGCGACGGGTGCCCGAGCAGAGCATGGATGCGGAGGCCGCGGCCCAGCTCCTCGCGCGCATCGCCCGGGAGCGGCAGCGCGTCCAGGGCGAGCAGGAAGCCCTGCGCTCCAAGGTGGCGGCCAACCTCGCCGCGCCCCTGGGGATGAAGGGGAGCACCGAGGACGCCAAGGCGGGCCCTCGCGAGCCCCCAGCCTTCAACGGCCGCATCGAGACGGTGGGAGTGGACTCGCTGCCGGAGCGGACGCGCACGGGGAACAAGGCCACGCTCGTCTTCGTCTACGCCTCGTGGTGCCCGAGCTGCCGGAAGACGTTTCCCATCGTGAACCAGGTGGCGCTCAACTACCAGGAGCGCGGCCTGGAGGTGGTGGGCCTCTCGCTCGACGAAGATCCGTCCGACCTCGTCCGCTACCTGCACAGGACTCGTCCCGTGTTTCCGGCCCTGCGCGCCGCGCCCTCCCCGCCCGGGAGCCTCAAGCGCGCGGTGAGCGACTTTGGCGGGACGTACCCGGACAGCATTCCCTATCTCGCCCTGCTCGATGGCCAGGGACGTCTGGTGGCGCAGTCCCCCGGCAATCTCAACCGCAGCGCGCTCGCGGCCCACATCGAGCAGGTCCTGCGCTGAGGCGAAAGAGTGCCCCTGGGCACATGCGCTGACCCGCGCCCATTTCCCCTCCACTTTCCCCTCGCCCTCCGGGAGAGGGGACATTCACGGACCCTCGGACCATGTCCAGGAACTTCGTGGACACTCCCACTAACGCCGCGGCTCCGCGGCGGGCTCGAGCACCTCGATGGAGGTCACGACGCGGATGCCGCCCTCGTTGCGGAAGGAGGTGCGCACGCGCGTGCCCTCCTGGAGCTGCTCGAGGGCGAGCGGGTCCGGCTGTCCCTCCTGGCGGATGGGCACCGTGTCCTCGTCCTTCACGACGACCTGCACCAGCGGCGCCTTCCGCCCCACGTCGAGCGTGAGGACGTTGCCAGTAGCCCCCTTCACCGTGCCGTTGAGGAAACCGGCGTCCGTCTCGGTGAACTGGTCCCCGGGCGTGGCCTGCTCCTGGGCGGCCTTGAGCTCCGGGGGCGTGGGGTCCTCGGCCCTCGCCGCGCCCAGGGCGAGCGTGGCCACGGTGAGCCCGGCGAGTACGGTCATCCGTGAACGCATGACACTCCTCCTGCCGCCAAAGGTGCACCCGGCCCCC
>DASQMW010000283.1:0-20162 GCA_035645295.1 Archangium sp. | reverse complement strand
GCGCTGCTCTACGCCGCCCTGTCCTGCCAGCTGCAGGGGGACGCGCAGGGCACGCTCGCGCTGGCCGAGGAGTGCCACGCCGTGGCGAGCGAGCACTGGCTGCGGTTGTTCATCGAGTGGTCCGGGCTGCTGCGGGCCTGGGCCCTGGCCCGGCTGGGGCAGCCCGCCAAGGGGCTGGAGCAGATGCGCGAGTGGCTGGGGCGGTGGCGGACGACGGGCATGCGCGCGGGCATGCCGCACAACCTCGCGATGTTGGCGGAAGTGCACCTGTTGCTGGAGCAGCCTCGCGAGGCGCTGCTCGCGCTGCAGGAGGGAATGCGGTGGGTGGAGGCGGTGGGCGAGCGCTCCTACGAGGCCGAGTTGCACCGCATCCAGGCCGAGGCCCGGCGGGCGCTGGGCGATGAGGCGGGGGCCCACGCGAGCCTCCTCGAGGCGGTGCGCATCGCGCGGGCGCAGGGGGCCGGGGAGTTCGAGCGGCGCGCCCTGCGGGCCCTGGAGCCGTCAGCGGCGCCGGGGTTGGGGGCCGGTGTGAGGGTGCGGGCAGTGATGGACAACGAGAGGCAGTGAGGGAGAGCCACCATGCAGTTGGAAGAGCGCGAGAAGCTGGAGCAGGACATCCAGACGTTGTGCAGGAAGGGCGACCTGGCCGCGGCGGTGGAGCGGGCGCTGGAGGGGTATGGACAAGAAATCATGCGGCTGATGGCCTCGGTGCTGCATGACTATGAACGGAGCCGGGATGCCTTCAGCCTCTTCAGTGAGAACCTCTTGCGAGGGCTTCCGGGCTTCCGGTGGGAGAGCTCCTTCCGGACGTGGGCGTACCGGTTGGCGCGCAACGCGTGTTACCAGGTGATGCACGCGCCGGCCGGGCGCGAGCAGCCGATGACCCGGTCGGATCTCCCGGAGGAGGCGCAGCGGCCGCGCTCGGAGACCCGGCCCTGGCAGCGCACCTCGGTGAAGGAGCGCTTCCGCGCGCTGCGCGAGAGTCTGGATCCCCAGGAGCGGATGTTGTTGCTGCTGCGGGTGGATCAGCGGCTGTCGTGGGAGGAGGTGGCGCGGGTGATGTCGGAAGGCGAGGAGACGCTCACGGACGCCTCGCTCAAGCGCAAGGCGGCCGCGCTGCGTCAGCAATTCCAGCGCATCAAGACGCACCTGCGCTCGCTGGCCCAGGAGGAGGGGCTCATCGCCGAGGAGGACTCCTCGACGCACGCGTAGGGCGAGGCCCTCAGCCGAACACCTCGCGAGCTGCGGTGCTGGCATGAGATACCTGCATTCCATGCAGCTGCCGGCCATCGACACCAACCTCCTCGTCGTGCTGGACGCGCTCCTCCAGGAGGGGCATGTCGGCCGCGCGGCCCGGCGGCTCGCGCTCAGCCCTTCCGCCACCAGCCATGCGCTGGCGCGCCTGCGCGAGCTGCTGGGAGATCCGCTGCTCGTCCGGGCCGGGCGCCAGCTCGTGCTCACCCCGCGCGCCACCGGGCTGGCTCCCCAGGTGCGCCAGCTCATGGAGCAGATGGAGCGCCTCCTCCAGCCGCCCGAGGCCTTCCTGCCGGTGAAGCTGGAGCGCACCTTCCGCCTGCTCACCACGGACCACATCGAGTTCGTGCTGCTGCGGCGGTTGGATCCGCTCCTGGGGGCCGAGGCCCCGAAGGTCATCCTCCACAGCCGTCCCATCGGGCCGGACGCGGTGGAGGAGCTGCGGACGAACCGGGCGGACCTGGCCTTCGGGGTGTTTCCCGAGCTGCCCGACGACATCGCCAGCGAGGCGCTCTTCAAGGACCGCTTCGTCACGCTCGTGCGCGAGGGGCACCCGGCGCTCGCCCGTCCGCTGACGCTCAAGCGCTTCGCGGAGCTCGAGCACATCCTCGTGGCCCCGCGCGGCACGCTCACGTCGCGGGTGGACACCCTGCTGGCGGAGAAGGGCCTGAAGCGGCGGGTGGTGCGCACGGTGGGCACCTTCCTCGCCGCCCCCTTCCTGGTGGCCCAGTCGGACTACGTCGTCACCATGTCGGCCCGCGTCGCGGAGTCGCTGGCGCCCCTGCTCCACCTGCGCGTGCTCGAATCGCCCGTCCCCAACGAGTACACGCTGACGCAAATCTGGCACCGCCGGCTGGACAGCGACCCCGCGCACGCCTGGTTGCGCGGGCTCACGGCGCGGACGGCCTCGGAGTTGCCCCGCCTGAGGCCGTCCCCGGAGTGAGGCTCAGGTGCCGAGCGTGGCGGCGATCAGCTCCGCGGTCTCCGAGCCCGAGAAGTTCTGCTGGCCGGTGATGAGGTTGCCATCCCGGATGGCGAAGCCCCGCCAGGGGCCCGCCTGGACGTAGTTGGCGCCCAGCCGCTTCAGCTCGTCCTCGATGCGCCAGGGCATGAGGTGCGTGCCCCGGGGCAGCAGGTTCATGCCCCAGACGGCGTTGTCGGCGAAGTCTTCCTCCACGTTGGCGAAGCCCGTGACGGTCTTCCCCTTGGCGAGCAGCTCCCCGTTGCTCAGCCGCGCGTAGCGCAGGACGGCGGCGCCGTGGCACAGCGCGCAGGCGATCTTCCCCGCCTCGTAGAACTCGGCGAACTTCTGGTGCAGCTCCGTGGCCCCCTCGAAGGTGACCATGGGCGCCTGTCCGCCCGCGACGATGATGGCGTCGAACTTCGCCACGTCGATGTCCGAGACCTTCTTCGTGCTCTCCACCAGCCCGGCGAGCGCGGGCGTGGCGATGAAGCCCATGCTGATGAGGTCGCTCGACGAGTAGCCGCTCGGGTCGCGCGGGTCACTCATCGCGTCCGCCTCGCACTTGCCGCCCTGGGGGCTGAAGAGCTCCACCTCGTACCCCTTCTCCGTCAGCACGTAGTAGGGGTGGGTCAGCTCGCTCCACCAGAAGCCCACCGGCCAGCCCGTGACCGGGGACGTGGCCGGGTTGGAGAGGACGATCGCCACGCGCTTCTTCTTCTTGGGGTTGGAAACGTTCGAGTCCTTCAGGCTCATGCTCTGGCTCCTGCTGGGGCGGAGGGAACCGCCGCGTGCGAAGCCAGGAATAAGGCCGAGGGCGGCTGTGAATCAAAGTACGAGTCCGCAGCCCAATGCTGCATGCCGTGCAGCATTCCCCCGCTGCGCCATGCGCACCTGCTCAAAGGGACTCGCGGAGATCGTAGGTCTTGCCTGAGGGAAGCGACTTGCGGACGAGCCGTGCCCCGGTCTTTTTCATGAATACCTCCAGGGCCTTCCGCGCCTCCTGCCCTGGTGTTCCCCCTCCCGTCACGGCCAGCGCCTCGAGTTCCGTGGATTGGCGGCACTCCGGGGGCAGCTTGCGGCGAACGGCGAGGAAGGTCTCCGCGAGCTGGTCGATGGCATCTTCGAATCGGCCGCCCTTCAGCTCGATGAAGAAGAGCTTCCGCTTCTGCGCGGTTTCGATGAGGAAGATGGCATCACAGGACTGGCCGTTGCCGAAATACGCGCGGAACTCCTGGCTGTCCGAGCGGAAGAACAAGGCCCGTTCCCCCGCCCTCGGCGCGAAGCGGATACCCCGCCCACTCTCCGAGTGGCTCGTGCCCTTGCCCAGGAGCTGTTCCCACGGTGTTACATCGCACGGAGTCATTCGCGCTCTTTCGCCTCGAGGATGCGCCCGTAGAGGTTGCTCAGCTCGTCCGTCACCCGACTGAACGTGCGCCAGTCGATGGCCTCCGTCGCCCGGTCCAGCACGTCCCGGACCTCAACCTTCCCGTCCACTGGAGCGAAGTGGTAGGCCGCCACCTTGTCCGCGGGCAAAAAGGCCTCGCGGCTCCCGAGCCGGAAATGCGGAGCCAGTTCGTCCTGTCGCTCGGGAGGGAGCCGCGCCGCCGCCATCAGGTTGTTGAGGTGATCTACGATGTACGGGCTGTGGGTCGTCATCACCACCCGGAGGCCCCGGTTGACGAGCATCGCCACCAGCTCCGTCAACGCGAGCTGGGCCTCCGGGTGCGCGTTCATCTCCAACTCGTCGATGACGATGAAATCCCCCGGCTTTGCCGTTTGCAGGTAGAGGTCCAATCCCGCCAACGCGCGCACCAGCGATGATGCGGCATGGATGGGAAGCTCGACCTGGGCGGACGGACTGAAGGAGAGACGTGTGCTCACGTTACCTTCCTCCTTGAAGCCGATCGCTCCCTTGACCACCTTGCCTTCTAGAAGGCCTACGAGATCCCCCAAGGGGAACGCACCCTCTGGCTCGAAACCATGCTCGGCAAGACGTCGACGCGAGCCGAGGAACTCCGCATAGTCGGCGACCGGGACGGTCACCACCTTCCCAAATTCATCCCTTAGGAGGTCATGGGCAGATGCCAGCGTCTTCCTCTCCGCAGGAAGGACGAACACTTCCCCCGAGGATTGAGAGAGCCAGTCTTGGAACACAGAGGACAAGACATCCTCCCACCAGCTGGCATCGCGAAGGCGCTCTTTCGAATCCGAAAACATCGCATACTCGTTTTCGGACGAGATGTGCACCCGCAGCATGGCGCCCCCCACGCCTGATGCTACGACCTCTATCCTCACCGGCTTGGTTCCAACGCGATATTCGGAGCTTTCGAACTCCAGCCTGCTTTCGACATCAGCAGGCACACCCTCGGGGAGCCTCAATAACTGGTGAAAGAAGGGTGCCTTGCCCACGAGTGCGCGTGTTGCGGTGCTTACTGAGAAGTATTTCGAGAAATCGCGCTCCAGCGACATGCTCAGGCTGCCCCCTTGCGCCAGGGTCGAGGCGATGGCCGCATTGTCTGTCTGGACCTGCTTACGAGTGGAACGCTCCGCCTCATCGAGAGCCTGCTCTACCGGAAGCGACGAGGCGCTGCTCCGCACCATGCTTCGCATCAGGCCATAGAGCGAGTAGGCCACCCAGGTTTTGTTGGTCCCGTTCTCACCGATGAGGACCGTCAGCGGGCGGATATCGAGTTCCGCGTGCTCGATGAGCCCCAATTTCCGAACCAGCAGCTTCAAGGCAGCACCTTTTTCATCTCGTCACTCGTGACCCGCGTCGTTCCCGCAGGAGACACTACCCTCCCCCCCCGCCCTCTCCCAGAGGGAGAGGGCACATGCGCAACCGGCCATGTTGATTTCCGTGTCAATCCCGGGAGAGCATCTGACTTCCAGCGTGGGCACGAGGCCCGCGGTGCACGGAGGCCACCCAGGTGCAGAGGAAGCTCTTCCGCGAGGACCATGAGCAGTTCCGCCAGTCGTTCCGCCAGTTCCTCGAGCGCGAGGTGAAGCCGCACCAGGAGCGGTGGAACGAGGCGGGCATCGTCGACCGGGAGGTGTGGCGCAAGGCGGGCGAGGCGGGTTTCCTCTGCCCGTGGTTGGAGCCGGAGTACGGCGGCGCGGGTGGCGACTTCCTGCACTCGGTGGTGGTGATGGAGGAGCTGGCGCGCATCTACGAGTCCGGCCTCGCCATGCCGCTGCACTCGGACGTGGTGGTTCCCTACCTCCACGAGTTCGGCAATGACGCGCAGAAGAAGCGCTGGCTGCCCAGGCTGGCCTCGGGCGAGGCGGTGGCGGCGGTGGCCATGACGGAGCCGGGCACGGGCTCGGACCTGGCGGCCCTGAGCACCACGGCGGTGCGCGACGGGGACTTCTACGTCCTCAACGGCGCCAAGACGTTCATCTCCAACGGGATTCTCTGCGACCTGTGCGTGGTGGCCGCCAAGACGGACCCGGACCCGAAGAACGCGCACCAGGGCATTTCCCTCTTCGTGGTGGAGGCGGGGACGCCCGGGTTCTCCAAGGGCAAGAAGCTCAAGAAGATGGGCATGGCGGCGCAGGACACCTCGGAGCTCGTCTTCGAGGACTGCCGGGTGCCGGTGGCCAACCGCCTGGGCGAGGAGGGCGAGGGCTTCGTGCAGTTGATGAAGAAGCTGCAGCAGGAGCGGCTGGTGGTGGCGGCCATGGCGCAGGCCTCGGCCGAGCAGGTGCTGGAGGACACGCTGGCCTACGTGCAGGAGCGCAAGGCGTTCGGCAAGCCCATCGGCAAGTTCCAGAACACGCAGTTCAAGCTGGCGGAATGCGCGACGCAGGTGGAGGTGGGCCGGGCGTTCGTGGACCGGCTGCTCACCGAACACGTGGCGGGGGCGTACCTGGTGAAGGAGTGCTCCATGGCCAAGCTCTGGCAGACGGAGATGCTCGGCAAGGTCGTGGACGAGTGCCTGCAGTTCTTCGGCGGCTACGGCTACATGCTGGAGTACCCCATCAGCCGCGCCTTCATGGACGCCCGGGTGCAGCGCATCTACGCGGGCACCAACGAGATCATGAAGGTCATCATCGCCAAGCAGTTGGGGCTGTAGGCACGCGCGAACGTTGAGCGCAGCACAGCCGGGGAGGGAAAGCCTCGTGATTCGTGGCCCGGTCCGTTATCGGACTGGGTTCATGTCCGAGCCGCGCGAGTGGAAGGTTGGTGGCACCACGGTCCGTTTCGAGCCGCCCGAGCTCGTCTGGGTCCACACCCGGGGCCGGGCCTCCCTGGAAGACGCCATCCAGTTGGTGGAGATCTACCGGGAGCTGGGCCAGCAACGGCCTGTGCTCATCGTGGGAGACCTGAGCGAGGCCACCACCCTGGACCTGGAGGGCGGGCGCTATTTGAGCGAGCACGTCCAGCCGGAGTGGATTCTCGGCACCATCTACATCGGTGCGAGGCTGCTGCATCGGGCTGTCTCGAAGGGGATTGCCCTCGCGGCGCACCTGGCGGGACGTGCGGAGGCGAGCGCGCTGACCCGGGTGCAATTCGTCGCCTCGGAAGCCCAGGCGCGCGAGCTCGTGGCCCGGACGCGCGCGGAGCGGTTCGCCAAGGTGGCCTGAGCGGGCCCCTTCCGGCGGCTGGCCGCTCCCGTGTGATGTGAGCCAGACGGCTCCATGCGGGTGTCGAGCGAGGAGGGCAAGGGAAGCACCTTCTGCTTCTCCGTCCCCTCCTCACTCCAGCGGGAGCGGGAGGAGCTTCATTCCTAGGTTGCGGGGAGGAGGCGAGCGGAATGACCGGAGCACACATCCTCGTCGTGGACGATGACCCGGACATGCAGGACGTGATGGTCATGGCCCTGGAGGCCGGAGACTACCAGGTGTGCAGGGCCTCGAATGGCCAGGAAGCCCTGGAGCGGGTGGAGGAGTGCGTGCCGGAGCTCATCCTGCTCGACATGCGGATGCCAGTGATGGACGGCTGGGCCTTCTCGGCCGAGCTGCGCCGGCGCTACGGCCACCAGGTTCCCGTCGTGGTGTGCACGGCGGCCGAGGACGCGAAGCGGCGCGCGCGCGAGGTGGGCGCCGTGGGGTGCTTGAGCAAGCCCTTCGAGCTGGACGAGCTGCTCCACCTCGTGGAGTCCGTTCTGCCCCGGCAATGGGAGCGGGCGGGCCAGCATCCCTGAAGGCGGGCAGCCGGACGGGCGCACCCCCGGTTCCTGCAACGCCGCCCGGGACGCCAAAGCCTTGCGGGAAGCCAGACACGGCTCCCAGCAAGGAGACCAAAATGAAGAAGGATGGATTCAAGCGTGCGGTGGTGCTCGGCCTGGCCGCTTCGGCCCTGCTCGTGGCGGGAGGCTGCCGCGACCAGGCGGGCCGGCAGCAAGGGGCGCAGGACCTCCCGGGCCAGCAGCAGCAGGCGCCGGGCACGGGCGGCGCGGGCCAGCAGGAGAACACCGGGCCGGGCCAGGAGCCCCGGGATTTGAACCAGCTGCCGGACGAGGAGGGCTTCCAGAACGTGCCGGCGGAGCAGGAGGCCCCGAGTGGCATCGGCCTGGATGGCCGGGGCGGCCAGGGCGGCCAGGGCGGCTCCGGCATGGACGCGACCCAGGACGGGCGTCAGCCCGAGGACCTGAACCAGCTGCCGGACGAAGAGGGCTTCCAGAGCGTGCCGGATGAGCAGGAGGGCGCGAGCGGCATCAAGCTGGATGGCCGGGGCGGCGCGGGTGAGGAGCAGAAGCCGGACGACGCGCGGTAGGCCTACCGGGCCGGAGGAACGGGGGCGCTCCGCGGAAGGCCTCGCGCGGGGCGCCCCGTCGTGGCCTCACGGCTGTTCCGGCAGGTGGAGCGAGTGCAGCTCCTGCGGCCAGTCCTCCTCCCGGGAGGGCTTCGCCGGAGCCTCCGTGCGCCGGGGCGCGGGGGCGTCGTCGAGGAAGTCCTCCTCCAGGATTTGCCGCAGCAGCGCATCGGTGGCCTCGCGGGCCTCCTGGAGCGTCTCGGGACGGGCCTCCGAGGCGCGGGCCTGCTCCTCTCCCGGGAGCGGGATGACGGGGACGGGCGAGGGCGCCAGGGCCCGGGGAACGCGCGGTGCCGCGGGCTCCCGCAGCGTGGCGGGCTTGTCGAAGACGTGTTTCTCCGGCTCCTGCCGCGGCGCACGGGCCTCCTGCTCCTCGAAGCCGCCTTCCTGGCGATCGTCACCCTCTGCCATGCGCTCCTCCTCGCGGTGCCGGGGCGCTCGCGCCTCCGTCTGTTCTCTCGCGGAAGGTATGCATCGCGCCGGGGCCTGACGGCGAGCGGCTCAGGGGCCCGGAAACACGAAGGGCCCGGAATCCGCTGGGGAACCCGAGCCCTGGCCGCCGGACGGGCGCCTGACTGCCTGCTTCACGGTGGCCGTGCTTCACATCTCGAGGGGCGGCTGGGGGCCGGGGACGATGCCGGCGATGTCCGGATCTTCCTCGCCTGGCTGCCGGGGGGGGCGCCCATCCTTCTCGCGCTGGCGCTCGGCCTTCTTGGCGTCCTTGTCCCGCTGTTTCTGCTGGCGGGCCATCTCCTTCTGCCGCTTCGTGGACCTTCCCTGCATGGAGGCTCCTGGGAAAGAGTAAAAAAGAAGCCCAGCCTCGCGGGAGGCCGGGCCTCGTAGACGTCAAAGGTAAGTAGCCGCGCTCGAGCGATCAGATCGGACGAACGTTCTCGGCCTGCAGGCCCTTGGGGCCCTTCTTGACGTCGAACTCCACCTTCTGGCCCTCGGCCAGGGTCCGGAATCCATCAGCCACAATCGCGGTGTGGTGGCAGAACACGTCCGGGCCCCCGTTGTCCTGGGTGATGAAACCGAAGCCCTTCGCGTCGTTGAACCACTTCACAGTGCCACTTGCCATTGCTTGATTCTTTCTCCTACACAGCCCGGCGACCATCGCCGGACTGCGCGCTCACTGGAGCGCATCTCGGGCGTACACCTGGTTGCTCGTGAAGTCGAGCCGGTAACCTCTCCGGAGTTCGTTTTCACGACGTCGGGCGCACGGCGGCGATCCACCAGACAACACTCACCGGCGGGGGGCCTGTTCCAGAAAGGTGCCTACCCGGAGCTTTGCCGTGGGGCGGTTCGGGGGCCCGCGCGGCCCGGGGGGGGAATAGGGGCCGTTCAGCGGTGGGCGTTCGGCGCCCGCAGCCGCTCCAGGCCCGCGGCGAGCCCCGCGCCCAGGGCGTAGCAGAACAGGTCGGACACGAGGAAACCCCGGCCGAGGATGAGGGCGCCCAGGCGGTGGGCCCGCAGTGCGTCCAGCCAGGGCGTGTGGACGAGCTGGCTGAGCTCGACGAGCACGGAAATACCGAGGGCTCCGGCGGCCGCGAGCTGGAGGGAGAGGCGCGGCAGGAGGAAGACGAGGCACAGGTAGACCATGACGGTCCACAGCGCGTCGCCCGCGTAGTCGGTGACGAAGCGCGGCAGGTACAGCCTCGCCGCGGCGGAGCGCGAGCCCAGGCCCAGCGCGACGGTGAGCACCATCAGGGGCAGCAGCAACGCGCGGGAGCGGGGGCGGGGACTCATGCCGGGGCAGTGTACGCGACGGGCTCCCATCCGGAGACAGGGTGACATTTCGACCATGCCCGGTGCGAACGTGCTTGCCCCTGGCGCTGGGAGATGGGGACATCGGGCCCCTATGCGCCGCCCGCTCATCTCCGTGCTCGTGCTGGGGCTCGTCCTCTGGGCCCTTCCGGGTTGCCGCCGCGACAAGGACAAGCCCGCCACCGCCGCCGGGGGAAAGATACCGCTCGTCTTCAAGTACCAGCCGCTGGGGGACCCGGTGGCCTTCCGCGAGCTGCTCGCCGACTTCGAGCGGAAGAACCCGGACGTCGCGCTGACCACCGAGGCGCTGCCGAACTCCTCGGACGTGGCGCACCAGTTCTTCCTCACCTCGCTGGAGGGCGGGGCGGACGACTTCGACGTGCTGGTGGTGGACGTCGTCTGGGTGCCCGAGTTCGCCCGCGCCGGGTGGATCGCCGACATCTCCAGCACCTTCCCGCCCGAGCGGATGCGCCAGGACTTCCTCCCCGGCCCGGTGGAGGCGGTGGTGGTGCACGACGAGAAGGACAAGAAGGACAAGACGTACGCGGTGCCGTGGTACGTGGACGTGGGGGTGCTCTTCTACCGCACGGACCTGGTGCCCCGGGCGCCGCGCACCTACGCGGAGCTGCAGCAGTTCGCGCGCGAGGCGAAGGAGAAGGACCCGCGGCTGCAGGGCTACGTGTGGCAGGGCCGGCAGTACGAGGGGCTCAACTGCAACGCCTTCGAGGCCATCTGGGGCCACGGGGGCCAGGTGCTGGACGCGCAGGGGCGGCTGAAGCTGGACTCGCCGGAGGCGCGCGCGGGGCTCGAGTACCTGCGGGGGCTCATCGCGAGCGGCATCTCCCCGCCAGGGGTCACCTCGGCGGCCGAGGAGGAGGCGCGGCGCGTCTTCCAGTCCGGCCAGGCCGTCTTCATGCGCAACTGGCCCTATGCCTGGGAGGAGGCGCAGAAGCCGGACTCGCCCATCAAGGGCAAGGTGGGCATCACCACGCTGCCCACGGTGAGCGGTGAGCCCGGCTGGGGAACGCTGGGCGGGTGGCAGCTCGCGGTGAACGCGCACGTGTCCGAGGCGCGCAAGGGCGCGGCCCAGCGCCTCATCCAGCACCTCACCTCCGAGGAGGCCAACGTGATGATGGCACTGAGCTACGGCCGCAACCCGCCGAGGCCCAAGGTGTACAAGGACCCGAGGTTGGTGGAGCGGGTGCCCTTCATCGCGAGCCTGCTGGGCATGGTGGAAAACGCGCGCCCCAGGCCGGTGACGCCGTACTACAACCTGCTCTCGGACGTGCTGCAGAGCGAGTTCTCCGCGGCCATCGCGGGCATCCGGACGCCGGAGACGGCGCTGAAGCAGGCGCAGCGGCAGGTGGACCATCTCACCGGGCAGTTCGAGCCCTCGCAGGAGACGGCGCGATGAATGGCACGGTGAAGGCAACGGGCTCGATGGGCCGCGAGCGGCGGCAGGCGTACATGCTGGTGGCGCCGGCGGTGGCGGTGCTGATGGGCGTGGCGCTGTACCCGATTCTCGCGGCGATCTGGTTGAGCCTGCACCGGCTCATCCTCGTCTTCGGCGAGCGCAAGTGGCTGGGGCTGGAGAACTACGGCTTCATGCTGGGCGACGCGCGCTTCTGGAACGCGCTGGGCAACACGGGGTACTTCACGCTGGTGGCGGTGTCGGTGGAGCTGTTGCTGGCGGTGCCGCTGGCCCTGCTTCTCAACACCTCCTTCCCGGGACGGGGCCTGCTGCGCGCCTCGGTGCTGGTGCCCTGGGCCATCCCCACGGTGGTGAGCGCGAAGCTGTGGGCGTGGCTCTTCAACCCGGACTACGGTCTCATCAACCGGCTGCTGCCGGGGCAGGACATCAACTGGCTGGGCGTGCCGGGGTACGCGCTGCACGCGGCCATCCTCGTGGACGTGTGGAAGACGACGCCCTTCATGGCGCTGCTGGTGCTCGCGGGCCTGCAGGGCATCTCCGAGGACATCTACAAGGCGGCGCGCGTGGACGGTGCGTCGCGCTGGCGCTCGTTCGTGTCGATTACCCTGCCGCTGCTCAAGCCCGCCATCCTGCTGGCCCTGCTGTTCCGCACGCTGGATGCCTTCCGCGTCTTCGACGCCATCTTCGTGCTCACGGAGGGCGGCCCGGCCAACACCACGGAGACGCTGAGCATCTACGCCTACAAGACGCTGATGCGCGCGGGCAACTTCGGGTACGGCTCGATGCTCTCGGTGATGACCTTCCTGTGCGTGGTGGGGTTGAGCCTCGTCTACATCCGGTTGCTCGGAAAGGAGGGGCGGTGATGAAACGGCCAGGACTGTGGTTGGCAACGGTGGCCTTCCTCACCTTCTTCCTCGGGCCCTTCTTCTGGCAGGTGCTCACGTCGGTGTGGCCGGACGGCCAGCTCACCCAGCCGCTGCCCACCTCGCTCACCTTCGACAACTACGTGAGCGTGCTGTGGGGCCGGCCCTTCCTCCAGGTGCTGGTGAACTCGCTGCTGGCGGCCTCGCTCACCACGCTCTTCTGCATGGCGGTGGGCGCGTCCGCGGCGTTCGCGCTGGCGAAGCTGGAGTTCCGCGGGCGCAACCTGCTGCTGGCCGCGGCGCTCGCCGTGTCCATGTTCCCGCCCATCGCCACGGTGAGCCCGCTCTACCTCATCCTGCGCGCCACGGGCCTGCGCGACACGCTGGTGGGCCTGGTGCCGCCCTACGCCACCTTCGCGCTGCCGCTCACGCTCTGGATTCTCACGTCCTTCTTCCGCCAGCTCCCGGACGAGCTGTACCGGGCCGCCCGGGTGGATGGGTGCACGCCGCTCGGCGCCTTCTGGCGGGTGCTGCTGCCGCTGGCCGCTCCGGGCCTCGCCACCACCGCCATCCTCGTCTTCATCTTCGCGTGGAACGAGTTCCTCTACGCGCTCACCTTCCTGTCCTCCCCCGAGAAGCGCACGGTGCCCGTGGCCATCAGCCTCTTCGCCAGCGAGCACAAGGAGCCGTGGGGGGAGATCGCCGCCGCGTCCGTCATCGCCACGCTTCCCCTCGTGGTGATGACCATCCTCTTCCAGCGGCGCATCGTCAGCGGGCTCACCGCCGGTGCCGTGAAGGAGTAGGGCGCCCTCCCGGCGGCCCGATTCACATGCAGGGCGCCGGGGCCGGAGCGTCCTCTCCCCGGAGGAAGGCGGCGAGCTCGGGCCACTCGCAGGCGAGGTACTCGTACTCCGAGGCCCGCGCGGGCCGCTGGGGCAGCACGCACCCCGGCTTGAGCGGCACCAACTGCCCGCCCAGCCGGCTGCGCGCGAAGGCGTGGATGACCGCCACCGCTCCCACGTCCAGCTCGGGCACGTCCTCGCGCGCGGTGCGCTGGATGCGCTTCACCGCCTCCACGTGCCTGCCCTCGCGGCAGAGCATCACCGCCTGCGCCAGCAGCGCATGGTCCGTCTCGTCGAACATGGGGCGGTGGATGCGCTCCACCCACTCCCTGGCATCGTCCAGCTCTCCATAGAGGGACAGGATGGTGGCCATCAGGGCCGGGGCCTGGGCATCGCGGACGCTGGAGGTTCTCCTTCCCCAAGAGCGGGTGGCCGCCTCTCCGAGGCAGAGCGCGCGCTCGTAGTCTCCCTTGCGGAGCCACGCGAGGGTGAGCCCATGAAGGCTCTGGGCCCGCTGGTCATTGCTTCCGCCGTGACTCGCCACCTGCAGGGCGTGGATGGCCGCCTCGGGCCTGCCCGCCAGGAGCAGCTCCCAGCCCCGCCGTAGCAGGTGGTTCACCCGCCAGTGCCGCCAGTGGTCGAGGGCCATGCCCGCGCAGAAGACACCCGCGAGGGCGATGGGCAAGGGAAGGCGGGCCACCACCAGGTCCACCTCCGGCCAGGCGGCCAGTGGTTTCAGGGTGAGCAGCATGGCGACGCCTCCGAAGCCGGCGAGCACCATCACGCTCGAGAGGAGCTTCAGCGCTCCGAACCAGGCCTTGAGGGAGACGTCATTCGCGAACGGAGGACGGAGGGCGGGAGTGGTGAGTGTCATCATGCCCAGGCCTTCTGCAAGGCCCCGGCCCGGGGAGGACCCACGTCTTTTCCGGCATCTGGCCCGTCCGCACGTCCAGGCGCGGGATGCCCTGTCCGCAGGGGACGACGGCCGGGTCGTTGCTGGACGAACGAGTCATCCGGGCGGGGCTTCGAGAGGGGGGGCCTGGGCGGGGAGGAGCGAATCCGTTTGAATGCGGACGCCTGCGGCCCGTCAGAGTGGGCAGATGCAGCAAGGACACACCCCAGAAGGATGACCCCCATGAAGGCCCTCTTCGTCGCCATCACGCTCCTGACCGCTGTTGCCGCCTCCGCCCAGACCTCCCCCTCCTTCGCGCCGCCTCCGGGCCAGGCCACCGGCAACGCGCCTCCGAGCTCCTCCAACGAGTTCCGGGGCAGTGATGACAACGAGTACCGCCGCGGCCGCCGCGGCACCATGGTGGTGGTCGAGCGCGAGGACCTGGAGCAGCGCCTCGCCGACCTGGAGGATCTGCTGGGCCAGGCCTTCGAGAGCAGCAAGCGCGGCAACGGCGGCAAGGCGAAGATTCGCGCCGCCTACGAGGAGCTGAAGGACATCCGCGAGCTGATCGCCGAGGCCCCCGAGGTGCGTGGCCAGGGCCGTCCTGGCAACCACAACCCGGGTCCGATTCCGCCCCCGCCTCCCGCCTACCAGCCCATCGCCGAGGGCAAGCTGCAGATGATCATGAAGGCCATGTCCCGTGAGCCCTTCGCCGAGGACAAGATGAACGTCCTGCAGGATGCCGTCGGCGCCAACTACTTCCTCGTGGGCCAGGTGCAGCAGGTGCTCAACCAGTTCCAGTTCTCCCAGGACCGGTTGAAGGCGGTGAGCGTGCTGTGGTCGCGCGTCCTCGACCGGGACAACGGCTTCCAGCTCTACAACTCCTTCCAGTTCTCCAACGACAAGGCCGAGCTGAAGCGCATCCTCTCCAACTGAGGTGGGGCCTCCCAGGGCCAGGCTCGCGGGGCACGACGGTGCCAGCGGGTCTGGCCCTTTGTGTTTGAATGGCCCTCGATGCGACCCCGCACCCGCAGAGCGACGCTCCTGGCCCTCCTCGGAGGACTGCTGCTCGGGGTGCTGCTCGCCGCCCCGCACTACCTGCGGGGCCTCTCCCTGGTGGCCCGCGCCGCTGGCTTCCAGGACGGTCTGGCCGGCCGTGTCTCCCGCTGGGGGACTGGCTCCCTCACCGAGGAGGACGTGCGGATTCCCTCCCGCCACGGCCCCCTGCGCGCCCGCCTCTTCCGGCCCGAGCACCCCCGGGGCCGCACGGTACTCCTCACCCCGGGCGTGCACGCCGACGGCATCGACGAGCCCCGGCTGGTGAAGCTCGCCCGGGACCTCTCCGCCGGAGGGCTCACCGTCCTCACCCCCGAGTTGCCCGACCTCCTGCGCTACCAGATCTCCCCCCGCGAGCCGGACATGCTCGAGGACGCCGTGCTCTGGGCCTCCGCCCGGCCGGAGCTCGCACCCGATGGCCGGGTGGGCCTCATGGGCATCAGCTTCTCTGGCGGGCTCTCCCTCGTCGCCGCCGGGCGGCCCTCGCTCGCCGGCAAGGTCGCCTTCGCTTTCTCTCTTGGCGGGCATGGCGACCTCTCGCGCGTGCTCGCCTTCCTGTGTACTGGCATCGAGCCCGGTGGCCAGCACCGCAGGCCCCATGACTACGGCGTGGCCATCATCCTGCTCAACGTGGCCGGGCGGGTGGTTCCCCCCGAGCAGGTGGAGCCGCTGCGCGCGGGCATCCTCACCTTCCTGCGCGCCTCGCACCTCGCCTCGAGGGATATGCGGAAGGCCGAGGAGACCTTCGCCGAGGCCCGGCGGATGCAGTCGGACATGCCCGAGCCCGCCGCCACCTTCATGAAGTACGTGAACGAGCGGGACGTCGCCGCGCTCGGGCCGCTGCTGCTGCCGCACGCGAAGCAGTTCGCCAGCGACCCGGCGCTCTCCCCCGAGCACTCGTCGGCCTCGCCCGCGCCCGTCTACCTGCTGCACGGCACGGAGGACTCCGTCATTCCCTCCATCGAGTCCGTGCTCCTCTCGCGCTGGCTGGAGCCCCGGACCGAGGTGCGGCTGTTGCTCTCGCCCCTCATCTCCCACGCCGAGCTGGATGGGCTGAAGGACCTGGACGACGTCGGGCGGCTCGTCGCCTTCTGGGCGCGGCTGCTCGACGCGTAGGGCGTGTCAGGCCGGATCCAGGCCCAGCAGCTCGCGAATCTGGTTCAGCATCTCCTCCTCGGACAGGTGCACCTCGGCGTCGCTGCCGATGAGCGTGCGCGCCGTCGCGAGCACCTCGTCCGGACGCTGGCGCAACAGACCCAGGTTCGGCGCCGGCAGGGGCTCGCCCGTCTCCAGGCACCGCTCCAACCGCTGCAGCTCCGCCAGCGGCACCTTCCAGCGCTGCGCCGCGCCAATGAGCGCCCGCGCCTCGCTCGGCTTGAGCTCGTCGTCACTCCAGGCCACGTGCAGCAACAGCTTGAGCAGCTCGATGTAGAAGCGGTCGTCGGTCGGTGTCGTCATCCCGGTGTCGTCTCCGCCCCCGAGCGTCGCCCGTTCCCGCGCCCTCGTCCACGAACGAGACGCCCGCTCCGAGGCAGGGCGGGCAGGGGAGCCGCGCCGTCTACGCGCCCTGCCAGGTGAAGCGGAACGGCGTGCCGCATCCGCCGCTCCGGCACTGGAAGAGATAGCCCCGGCCGTTGTCTCCGAAGGTCAGTCCGAAGGGCATCGCCGCGAGCTGGGCCACGAAGCGCATGGGCTCGCCACAGCACTCCGGCGTCGCATCTCCATTCACCCAGCCGGCCACTCCGCCCACCTTGCTCTCGGGTGCCTCCTCCAGCGCCCGGTCCAGCGCGGCGAGCTGCTCGTCCGTGGCTGCGTTGATGTCCACCGAGAGTGCCTCGGTGTCCTCCTCGGCCGGGACGAGGCCCAGGTTCCAATCGGCGTAGGGCAGGCCCGTGGGCCGCGTTCCCTCTACCGCGCCCGTGCCGGGCTGTAGCCAATGTCCTTGTGCTTCGCGACCGCGTCATGCAGCGCCTGGATGAGCGCCTTGTCCTTCAGCCCCTCGAAGCGCGGCGGCTTGCCCGAGCCCGAAGCCTCGAACACGTCTCCTCCCCCCTGCGGACGCGGCGCCGGGCCCGCCCCGCGGCGGGGCTCGGCGGGGGCGGCCGGGACGAAGGGCAGGGGGCGGACGGTGGCGGCGGTCGAACGGACGAGCATGGGTCGATCCCGATCCAATGCCTACATTGGCCCAGATACGCCCATATTGTCGTCAATGTGCGCCAGGAGTTGCGTGCGGGCGCGCGGGGGGCTGCTAACCTCCAGTCGCATGCCCTCCTTTGATCGCCCTGAGAACCCCGGAGCCGAGGATGTGAGCGTGACGCGGCCGTACGCGCACGCGCCTGGGGCCGCCGAAGTGACGGCCGTCCGGCGCTTCCTGCTCACCGTGGTGGAGGGACCCGGAGTGGGGACCGTCTGGGACTCGGTGTCGGATGCGTGCTCCATCGGCTCGCACCCCAGCAACGACTTCAACCTCGATGACCCCACGGTGTCGCGCTTCCACTGCGAAATCCGCGTGGGCCCCAAGGGCGCGCGGGTGAAGGACCTCGACAGCACCAACGGCGTCATCCTCGACGGGGTGCAGGTGGCCGAGGGGTATCTGCGCGGCGGCAGCCTGCTGCGCCTGGGCCGCGCGGTGGTGCGCTTCGACTACAGCTCCGACAGCAACCGGCTGCCCGTGTCCGAGCGCACGCGCTTCGGCTCGCTGGTGGGCACCTCGGTGCCGATGCGCATGTGTTTCGCCCTGCTGGAGCGCGCGGCCGCCCGCGACGTGACGGTGCTGCTGGAGGGCGAGACGGGCACCGGCAAGAGCCAGGCGGCCCAGGCCATCCACCAGGAGAGCGCCCGCCGCGACAAGCCCTTCCTCACCGTGGACTGCGGCGCCATCCCCGCCGACCTCCTGGAGAGCGAGCTGTTCGGCCACGAGAAGGGCGCCTTCACCGGCGCGGCCACCCGGCGCATCGGCGCCTTCGAGGAGGCCCACGGCGGCACCGTCTTCCTCGACGAGATTGGCGAGCTGCCCGCCGAGCTCCAGCCCAAGCTGCTGCGCGTGCTGGAGGCTCGCGAGTTCCGCCGCGTGGGCACCAACGCCTACGTGCCCGTGGACGTGCGCATCATCGCCGCCACCAACCGGGATTTGCGCGCCGAGGTGAACGCGGGCCGCTTCCGCTCGGACCTCTTCTTCCGGCTCGCCGTGCTGCGCATTCCCCTGCCGCCCGTGCGCCAGCGGCCCGAGGATCTGCGCTTCCTCGTGGAGCAGATTCTGGAATCGCTGGGCGCGGACCCGGAGCGGACGAAGGCGCTGCGCGAGCCCGGCTTCATCGCGCGGTTGGAGCAGGCCGCATGGCCGGGCAACGTGCGCGAGCTGCGCAACTACCTCGAGCGGTGCCTCGTGTTCGAGGACACCCTGGCGCTGTCGGACATGGTGCCGCCGGGCAGCCGCTTCGAGGTGGACCCGAAGGTGCCCTATGCCGAGGCGAGGCGGCTCGCCCTCGACGACTTCGAGCGGCGCTACCTGCGCGCGCTGCTGGAAGTGCACCAGGGCAAGGTCTCCCAGGCGGCCAGCGGCGCGGACATGGATCGCGTGTACCTCTACCGCCTGCTGCGGCGGCACGGCATCAAGTGAGCCTCACCTGAGCCCCACTCGAGCCGCTCTGCTCAGTCTGGCGGCTCCAGGTAGTTGCCGTCGCCGTCGTTGATGGCATCCAGCGCGCGTCCCTCGCACTCGTCCGGGCGCGCGTTGGCCTTGCCTCCCTCGGTGGGGGCGTCCTCCGTCCCTCGCGCCTCGCGGCCAGCGGCCTGCTGCCGCAGGGCCTCGAATGAGCTCGCCTCGTCGGGGGTCGGTCCCGTCAGGGCCTTGCGCGCGTTCGCCTCGTCAGGGGTCGGTCCAACCAGCGCCCCCGTGGCATCCCACCCAGCCTCCAGGTCATCCCACTCGTTGTCCGGGTCCGTCATGGCCGTACTCCTCTCCCGCCTGCCCAACCCTTGTAGGCTGCGCATGTCCGGGAAGGCTCACAGCTCATGGATGAGGGTTGGCCACTGGCCCGGAGGGAGGGTCAGCGCTAGCCTGCCCGTCTGCTCTTCACGGCTTGGGCTTCGGGTCTTCCTCTGGCGCCGCCATGACGAGGGTGTGTTCATGAGGCAGCTTGCCGTGGGCCGCGAGCATCCAGTACTCCTCCACGCTGCGCACGGTGGCGATGACCTCGGGCTTGCCCTTCTTCTTCTTCACCACGACCGCACCCACCGTCCCCGGCTCCGCCGCCAGGAGCGCCCAGAACGCGGCCCGTTGCTCGGGCGTCGGCTCCTCCCGGATGCGCTGCACGATCAGCATCACCAATCCCGCCGGACCGACCGCCATCAGGGCAAGACCTGGCCAGCCGATGGGGCCCGACAGCTTCTGGCGGATGCTCAGGTCGATCCAGAGGACCGAAACGACCCCGAAGGCCACAACCCACACCATCAATCCGATCAACCAGAGAGGGACTGGCCTCTTCATGATGGTTTTCTCCATCGCCTTCACCTGCTCCTCCCTGTCGGACCATCCAGGCGAGCGCGGACGCCGTGCTCCACCTGCTCGCCGCTCAACGTGTCCACCAGATAGTACCCGCCGAAGCCGATGATGAATCCCACGGCATTTCCCAGCAGGGGAACCTCCGTGCCCCAGATGGCGCCAACGACTCCCGCCGCGATGGCGGAACTGAGACTGCCAGAGACAAAAGCCCGCGTTCCTGTCGCGACATAGTCCGTACTGCCGTGCTCTTCATCGTCGAGCGCGAGCGAGGTCATCGCGAAGACAGGGGCGGCCAGCGCGCCTCCCGCGAAGCCACCCACTGAGCGGCCCGTACCGGTCGCCAGCCGGACATTCACGCCCTGGCTGATGAGTTGGCGCGATACAGCACTGCCTGCGTTGGCCGTGACGAGATTCTGGGAGGCACCTCCCACCAGTCCTGATGTTCCTCCCGCCGCTCCGGCCTTCAAGACCGGCAGGACTGGATCTGCTACTGATTCATAGTAGACGTGAACGCCCTCGCAAATCAGGGAGATCACCGCGCCCCCCGCCGCGCCCCGCCCGCCCGCGATACCGGAAGCCACGGCGTTTCCGCGCGCGCCTCCCCCATGCCGCGCCACCAGGAGCAACTCCGGGAAGACCCAGCGGTTGACCTCCGCAGGTGTCATGTGGGGATTGGCTGTGGCCACCTGCTGGCGGAACCGCTCCAACTGCATGAGGTGCTGGGAGGTGATGTTGTTGCTGGTGATGTAGCCGGCGATCTTCTCCCTCACGGATGAGAGCGCGGCCTCCGCTTGCCGGCGCACCTCGTCCGGAGTCCCCGTGTCCCGGCGGGTGTT
>DASQMW010000282.1:0-49399 GCA_035645295.1 Archangium sp. | reverse complement strand
TGGCGGGGAAGACGTAGTGCACCAGCGTGCCGAAGGCGCCGCCGGCCATGGCCCCCATCACCGCCGAGGGGAAGAAGGTGCCGCCCGAGCCTCCCGAGCCCAGGGTGAGGGCGGTGGCCACCAGCTTCACCCCGCACGCGGTGACGAGGAAGACGAAGCCGAGCTGCCCGATGGCCGCGAGGTTGATGTAGTCGTGCCCGCTGCCCCACACGGTGGGGCTGAGGAAGGCGAGCACGCCCGCGCACAGCCCGCCGAAGCCCGCGCGCAGCGACAGGGAGCGCCGGCCGAACCACGCCGACAGCCGCTCCCCCGCCATCCGCCCGGCGAAGAAGTCCTCCGCGTGGTGCAGCAGCCGCACGAAGGCGTACGCGAGCAACCCGCAGATGAGCCCCAGCCCTCCGTAGAAGACGACCTCGAAGCTGCTCACCAGCTGGTAGTCGAGCCGGTGGAGCATGGGCGCCGCGTCCATGGTGCCGCGGCTCACCAGCGAGCCCGCCACGCTGGCGAGGATGATGGGCGAGAAGACGCGCAGCTCGAACTCGCGCAGGATGATTTCCATCGCGAAGACGGCGCCGGCGATGGGGGCGTTGAAGGAGGCGGAGATGCCGGCCCCGGCGCCGCAGGCCAGCAGGATGGCCAGCTCGCGGCGGGAGAAGCCCAGCGTGCGGCCCACGGTGGAGGCGAAGGCGGCGCCTCCGTAGACGATGGGGCCCTCGCGCCCGGCCGAGCCGCCGCTGCCGATGGTGATGGCGCTGGCCACCAGCTTGAGCAGGCCGAACTGTCCGGGCAGCTCCTGGTTGCCCTTCACCGAGCGCACCACCTCGGGCACGCCGTGGCCGTGGGTGTGGGGGTAGTCGCGCAGCAGCCGCCCCACCACCACTCCGCCCAGGGGCGGTGCCAGCAGGAAGACCCACCAGGGCAGGTGCGGAAGGATCTCCGTCACCTGGTGGGCCTGGCCGAAGACGCGGTTGAGTGCCGTGAGGGCCACCAACGGGTAGTAGAGGGCGAGCGCGCCCAGCACCAACAGGGCCAGCAGGCGCAGCCGGCGCTTCACCTCGTCGCGCGGGCCTCCGGGCTCGATGACCCGCACCAGCAGCAGCGCCCCGAGCGCCAGGGGCACGCCGATGATGGCGAGCTCGAGGTGCCAGTTCGTGGTGCGCAACGTCTGCCACACCGACACGAGCGTGCTCGAGCCGGGCCGGCGCAGGGCCTCGATGAGCCACGCGCTGTTGAAGGTGAGCCCGCTCACCAGGCCGATCAGGTTGACGAAGATGCCCGCGGCCAGGCCGCTGTAGAGGCCCACGATGGCCCCCGCCACCGGTAGCACCGACGGACCCGGGAGGTGGATCCGGTTGGAGGCCTGTAGGGACGCATGGATGAAGCGCCGCAGGGCCTCGCGAAGGGAGGCGCGGGTGGGGGGAGGCTCGTCGTTCATTTGGAGCCCCTACTATCTCCCTCCAGACGAGGGACTTCAAGGTGCTTGAGGATTCAACAATCGGGCTGGGGGAGGGGGAGGGGGGCGGGGGCGGCCGTGCTACGCCAGAGGGCCTCGGAGGAGGGTTTCACCGTGGGGCTGGCGGGGCTCCGAGCCCGCTGGCCAGCACAGAGGAGGCTCCATGCTGAAGGCAGGGGACGTGGCACCGGACTTCACGGTGCGCGATCACACCGGCAGGACGCACCGGCTGTCGGACTACCAGGGGAAGACGGTGGTGCTCTGGTTCTACCCCAAGGCGGACACCCCGGGTTGAACGGCCCAGGGTTGCGGGTTCCGCGACCAGAGCAGGCAGTACGAGGAGAAGAACGCGGTCATCTTGGGAGTCAGCTTCGACACGCCGGAGGAGAACAAGGCATTCGCGGAGAAGTTCAGCTTCAACTTCCCCCTGCTGTGCGACACCGACAGGAGGATGGGGCTCGACTATGGGGCCTGTGACGACGCGAGCGCGCCCAACGCGCGGCGGGTGGGCGTCCTCATCGGGCCGGATGGGCGGGTGAAGGCCTGGTATCCGAAGGTGGATGCCCGGGCGTTCCCGGCGCAGGCGCTGCAGCAGCTCTAGCCGGGGGCTGATTCGGAGGACCGCGGGGCGTGCCCGGGCGGCGAGTCCGGGCGCGCCCTTCGTGCTTCAGGGCGCGTGGTTGGACGTGGGCAGGCGGGAGCGCACCAGCAGGGCCAGCCCGCCCAGCAGCAGCCAGGGGCCCACGTGCGAGGCCGCCAGGTGCGCGGCGCTCCCGTCCGGGCAGTGCACGTGCAGCAGCAGCAGGCCCACGGCGCCCGCGGAGAGCCCCGCGGCCACGGCGCGCGCCGGGTGGTACGCCGAGCGCCGCAGCATCACCAGCGCCGACAGCAGGGGCAGGGCGGACAACAGCATGTGCGTCTTCACGCACCCGATGGCGCCCGCGAGGAAGCTCTTCACCGCCAGCCCCGAGCCTCCCAGCACCACCGACAGCGCCACCACGGCCGTGCACAGGCCCATCAAGCTCCAGGCCACCTGCCGCACGGGCGCCAGCGCCACCACCGCTCCGCCCACCATGGCCAGCAGCACGAGCAGGGACAGCCCCACCACCACCCCGGGCGGCGCCGAGTTCAGCACCAGTCCCAGCGGCGTGAGCGCCAGCGCCCCGAGCGCCGTCAGGCCCACGTACACGCCCACCAGCACCAGCACCTCGCGCCACCAGGGCGTCGGTAGGGGTTGGGCGGCCAGCTCCTCCTGGGTCCGGGTCCGCACCCGCTGCATCGCCGGCTCCGGCATCTTCGGGGCGGGGGCCAGGTTCCCCAGTGCGCCGAAGCCCTCCACCAGCGGGCGGCACTCCGGGCACGAGGCCACATGCGCGGCGAGCTCCGGCGGGAGGGGATGGCCCAGACTGTCCAGCACGCGCGAGCACTCGGGGCTCATCCGTTCGTCTCCTCTCGCAGGGTGGCCAGCAGCTCGCGCAACCGCGCGTAGCCCCGGTGCGCCCGCACCTTCACCGCGCTCTCCGTCAGCCCCATGGACTCGGCGATCTCCGCGAAGCTCATCCCCTCGAAGCGGTGCAGGACGATGGGGATGCGCTGGCCCTCGGGCAGTTGCTCCAGGGCCCGCTGCACGGCGCGCTCGAGCCCGGCATCCCGGGGGCCCGACTCCTCCACGGGCACGCTGGTGGGCAGCTCGCCCTCGTCCGTCAGGTCCTCGGGGCGCTTGCGCCGCTGCCAGTCCCGCGCCGCGTTGGTGGCGATGGCGTACAGCCACGGCTTCACCCGCGCACCCTCCTGGAAGCGCCCGCGTCCCCGCACCAGCGACAGGAAGGTCTGCTGGGACAGGTCCTCCGCCGCGGCGGGGCTGCCCGTCACCCGCGCCAGGTAGCCGTGGATCGGCCTCGCGTAGCGCTGGAAGAGGGCATCGAAGGCCCGGGCATCCCCCTGACAGAAGCGCGTCATCCATACCTCGTCCGACTCACCGGCGGCCGGAGAAGGCGCCGGTTCATCAGCGGTACGCGCGGGGGCGGTTCCTGGTTTCAACGAAGGAGGCGTCACGGGCGGAGTCGGGGGGAAACCCTACCCCAGCCCGGAGCCTTCCGGTGCTTCCTTGCTTGCCCTATTGGCGCTTGAGCAGCGCCTGGGGCGAGGGCGCGGAGGAGGGCAGGCTGTCGGCGGCGTTGGCCAGGGCCTCCCGCACCTTCCCCTCGGCGGCCTTCATCTTCTCTTCGGCGGCCTTGCGCTGGGCGGCCAGGGGGGCGAACCAACGGCTCGGCGGGTTGAGTGCCGCCCGGTCCTCGGCCGAGTACTTCAGGTAGGAGTACTTCGTCTGCTCGGACGGCAGCCGCAGGTCACTCACCAGGCCCACCCAGGAGAGCGCCTTGAGCGAGTAGTAGCTGAGGTCCACCTCCCACCAGAACCAGCCCTGGTTGGCGGTGTTCTGGTGGAAGTGGTGGTTGTTGTGCCAGCCCTCGCCCAGGGTGATGAGCGCCAGCAGCCAGTTGTTCTTGCTGGTGTCGGTCGTCTTGTAGCGGCGCTTGCCGAAGACGTGGCTGAGCGAGTTGATGGTGAAGGTGCCGTGGTAGAGCAGGGTGGTGCTCACGAAGAAGCCCCACACCAGCATCGAGAAGCCACCGATGAAGTAGAGCGCCACGGCGAGCAGGATGGGCGGCACCACGAAGAGCCGGTTGAGCCACACCAGCTCCGGGAAGCGCGCGAAGTCCTTGATGCTGTCGTAGCGCGTCTCGTTGTACTTGTCGCAGAGGATCCACCCGGCATGGCTCCACCAGAAGCCCTTCTGCAGGGGCGAGTGGATGTCCTGCTCCTGGTCCGAGTAGCGGTGGTGGTGCCGGTGGTGGGCCGCCCACCAGAGAACACCCTTCTGCGTCGCGAGGGTACCCGCCAGCGCGAGGAAGAACTGGAAGCCACGGCCGGCCTTGTAGGCGCGGTGGCTGAAGTAGCGGTGGTAGCCGGCGGTGATGCCCCACATGCGGAAGATATAGAGGCCCACGCACACCGCGACGTCCACCGGCCTGGCCCCCGTGTAGAACACGAAGAGGCACATCAAGTGCACGCCAACGAACGGGATGGACGACATCCAGTTGATCTTCTCTTGCTGCGCCGGTGCGGAGGTTTGTGCGGTCACGGGTGCCTCGGCTGAATGCTGACCGAGCGCCAACGTGCTCAGTCTCACCCCGCATCAACACCCCCCCATGTCATGGCCGTGTCAGGCCGACGCAGATTTCTGGAGGTCCGCCAGCCACTGCTCGAAGTCCGGGTGGCCATGCAGCGGAGCGAGATCCTCGTCGGATGCCATGTAGTGGGCATCGTGGAAGCCCAGTTCCCTGGCGCGCCGCAGCATGCGCATCGCGTCATTCAAGTGACGCGCGCGGGCATGGGCGCACGCGGCGTCGTAGGCCAGGCGAGCGGAAGGCACATGGGCGAGGCCCGCCTCGGAGATGGCCGCCGCCTCCGAGTAGGCGCCGCGGATGAAGAGGGAGCGCTGGGCACACAGGAAGGCGGCCTCCGGGTCGACTCCGGGCAGCCGCAGCGCTTTCTGCACCCGCTCCGAGCGGATGAGCGAGCCCGCGTACTCGTGCAGGACAGTGCGGTCGCGCGTCTCCACCCAGGCCATCTCCCACAGGGTGAGTGCCCGGAACTCATCGCCCAGCAGGGAGAAGGCCGCGGCGAGGGCCTGGGTCTCCACGGGCCGGCGCCGCACCTGGGAGAAGTGGTCGAGCGCCGCGCGGCCCTGGCCATTCTTGAGGGCGGCCCAGCCGAGCAGGTGGTGGGTGCGCGAGGCGAGCTCCGGGGTGCACGCTTCCGAGTCCAGGAGGGAGAGGCCGTGCTGGCGCGCCTCGTCCAGACGTCCAGCGGCCAGGGCCGCCTCGGCCTGTTGCAGCTCCGTCATGAGCGGCGGGGGCGTCACGCCCGAGGACACCTTCATGTCCCCCCGCAGCACGGCGAGCAGCAGCCGCAGCGCGTGCAGCCCGTACATCCCGAAGAGCACGGCGAGCAGGGGGATGGGTTTCTCCACCGCGAAGGCGAAGGCCATCACGGCCAGGCACAACACGAGGGCCAGCAGCTGCGCCGCGATGAAGCCCGCCTGTCCGAAGAAGCGGGTGGCCAGGGTGCTCACGATGGTGCCCCCATCCAACGTGGGCACCGGCAGCAGGTTGAAGAGGGCCCAGAAGAGGTTGGCCACGCAGAACCAGGAGAGCACGAGGCGCGGGGCCTGCGCGTCCTCCGCCAACCCGTACTTGTGGAGGGCCAGCCCCGCGAGGGCCAGCAGGAACCCGCAGAGGGGCCCCGCGGCGGCGATCAGCACCCGCTGGTGCCAGGGAATGGGGATAGGGGAGTTGGGCTGGGTGGTGCCTCCCAGCCACAGCAACGCGATGCTCGGCCGGTAGCCGAAGGCCCGGAGCATCAGCGCGTGGCCCGTCTCGTGCCCGAGCGCCGACACGAAGGTGATGGACATCCACGAGAGGACGATGATCAGCGCCGTCCGCGTGGACTCGGGCCCTCCGGGCGCCCGGAGCTGCTGGTAGGGCCAGGAGTCCGGCTGCACCGCCGCCATCTCCCGCGCCATCAGCACCATGAGGAGGCCCAGCAGCGAGGAGAAGAGCAGGTGCGAGAAGTGGATCTCGACGGGGATGGCCCCGAACCGGAAGCGCAACATGGGCCCGACCTTAACCAAAGGAGGGCGGCCGCGCAGGCGATCGCCTGTACCCTGGAACAATCCCCGTGATTCGCTAGGTTCCCCCGCCGCCATGCCGCGCATTGGTCCCTACACGCTGCCCAACCCCTTCATCCTCGCGCCCATGGCGGGGGTGAGTGAGAAGCCCTTTCGCGTCATCGCCTTCGGCATGGGGGCTGCTCTCTGCCCCACCGAGCTGGTGAGCTCGCAGGGGCTCATGCGCACCAACCAGCGCACCCTGAAGTACCTCCGGTACGACGCGGAGGTGGAGCGGCCCTACAGCCTGCAGATTTTCGGGGGCGAGCCGGAGTCCATGGCCCGCGCCGCCGTCATCGGCAAGCAGTACGGGGCGCAGATGATCGACATCAACATGGGCTGCCCGGTGAAGAAGGTGACGAAGAACGGCGCCGGCAGCGCCCTGTTGTGCGAGCCGGACCGGGGTGCCGCCCTGGTGCGGGAGATTCACGCGGCCACCGGCCTGCCCGTCACCTGTAAAATCCGCTCGGGCTGGGACGAGCACCACCGCAACTACCTCCAGGTGGCCGGCAAGCTCTTCGAGGCCGGGTGCGCCGCGCTCGCCATCCACCCGCGCACGCGCGCCCAGGGCTACTCGGGCCAGGCGGACTGGAGCGTCATCGCGGACCTCAAGCGTCACTTCCCGGACAGGCCCATCATCGGCAACGGGGACGTGAAGACGCCGGCGGACGCCCGCCGGATGCTGGAGACCACCGGCTGCGACTTCGTGATGATTGGCCGCGGCGCACTGGGCAACCCGTGGATCTTCCGCGAGCTGCTCGGGGGCCCGCCGCCCACGCCTCAGGAGCGCTGTGAGTTGGTGCTGCGCCACCTCGCCGCCCACATCGAGTTCGTGGGCGAGGAGCTCGCCGCGGTGCGCTCCTTTCGCAAGCACCTGGCGTGGTACGGCCACGGCCTGCACGGCGCCGCCGTCTTCCGCTCCGAGGTCAATCAGCTCGACACGGCCGAGGCGGTGCGCGACGCGGTGAGGCGCTTCTTCGTCTCCGCGGACGCGGACCCGAATGCGTCCGAGGGCGAGCAGGACGTCGACTACCGGGCCGCGCTCGGCTGAGCTTCAACGTCCTCGCACTCCTGCGACACACCTGTAGCGCCCACCGTTGCGTGCGTGCACGAAGCCACCGCGATGACGATCTCTGTGGAGAAGGTCATCTCGTGAGCACTCCTCGAGCACGTGCGCGGTGGAGGCGGTGCGGGTGCGCGCGAGGGCCTCGTTGCGTGCGTCCGCGCGATGCCGAGTGCGCGTGAGCCGACAGTCGTTTCCCCTCTGAGCGGAGCGAAACGCGGCGGAGGCCGGAAATTCGGCCCGCGCGAGGTCGGAGCAGGTGGGCGTGGTGGTGCTTTGGGGCACTTCGAACGCGCGCGATGCCGAAAAATCGGCGCGCCACGCGTTGCACTACATCACCATGCGTTGACACACTGGCAAGGCATCTCTACCATTCACCACAAGCACTCCTCATGCGAGTGCAGGCCCCACTCTCGATGAGTGGTGGTGGAGTTGAACAACCGGAGGGTTTAGATGGCCGCGAAGAAGAAGACCGCGAAGAAGGCGCCGGCGAAGAAGGCCGCTGCGAAGAAGACCACCCGCAAGACCGCTGCTCCGCGCACCGCGAAGAAGGCGGCGGCGAAGAAGGGCGCGGCGAAGAAGGCCCCGGCCCGCAAGAGCACCCGCCGCAAGACCGCGGCGAAGTCCCCTGAGGCCACCCCCAGCGAGGGCTAGACGTAAGCCAGTGACTTCGCGCAGTTTGAACGGCTCGGCGGATATCCGCCGGGCCGTTCGCTTTTTTCGAGCCAGGAGGACTGGGGTGTCACTGCGATCCTCGGAGTTGGAGCAGGTGGTGGCGGAGGTGTCCGCGCAACTGGCGGGCGCGGTGGTGCAGAAGGCCTGGTGCCCGCTGCAGCGCCTGGCCTACCTGGAGCTGCGGGTGCCCGGGCGCTCCGTCCTCTTGTGTCTGTGCGCGGAAGGTGAGCTCTCGCGGCTCTCGGTGGCGGAGGAGCGCTTCCCCACGCCGGGAGAGCCGGCTCCCTTCCAGCGCTGGCTGCGGCAGGAGCTGGTGGGCTTCAAGCTGGCGGGGGCCTCGTGGAGGGAGGCGGAGCGGGTGGTGACGCTCGACTTCCAGAGCGAGGACACGCGGCGCCGGCTGGTGCTGGAGCTGGGCTCGCCCGGTGGGCTGATGCTGCTGACGGAGTCCGGCCGGGTGCTGATGCTCTCCGGTGAGGGGCTGGCGCAGCGGCGCTCCCTGCACCCGGGCGCGCAGTGGACGTCTCCGGAGCCGCTGCCCGCCGACGCCCTCGCCCGCGCCCGGGCCGCCACGTCGCGCCTGCTGCCCTTCCCCGGCGACTTCCTGGTGTACGCGGAAGCAGCCGAGCGGCTGATCGGCCCGAAGGACAAGACGAGCCGCGCCGAGGCCATCCGCCGGCGCCTGGCACTGCCCTACCGGGCCCGGCTCAAGCGCTCCGGACGCACGCTGGAGAAGGTGCGTGCGGAGGCCTCCCGGGGCCCGGAGGCCGAGCGTCACCGGCAGTTGGGCGAGCTGCTCACCCAGAACCTCTACCGGCTGAAGCGGGGCGTCACCGAGGTGACGCTCACGGCGTACACCGAGTCGGGGATGGAGGAGGTGCAGGTGAAGTTGGACCCGAAGCGGACGCCAAAGGAGGAGGCGGACTGGCACTTCCACCAGTACCGGCGGCTGCTGAGGGGCGTGGAGCACGCGCGGCAGCGCGAGGCGGAGCTGGCGCGCGAGGTGGCGCACGCGGAGGCGGCGCTGAAGCAGCTCGAGGCGCTGGACGAGGCCTCGTTGCTGGCGCAGGCGGAGGTGTTGCAGCTGACGGCGGCCGAGGAGGGCCCCCCGGAGGCGAGGCCCTTCAAGGAGTACGTGGGGCACGGGGGCCAGCGCATCTGGGTGGGCAAGGGGGGCGAGGACAACGACACGCTCACCTTCAAGGTGGCGAGGCCCTACCACCTGTGGCTGCACGCGAGGGGGCTGCCGGGCAGCCACGTGGTGGTGCCGCTGGAGAAGGGGGTGGAGGTGGCGCAGGAGGTGCTATTGGACGCGGCGCACCTGGCGCTGCACCACTCGGGGGCCAAGGGCGAGCCGCGGGGCGAGGTGAGCTGGGTGCCGGTGAAGTTCGTGAAGAAGGTGAAGGGTGGGGCACCGGGCCGGGTGCAGTACACGCGGGAGAAGACGCTGGTGGTGCGCCTGGAGCAGGAGCGGTTGGATCGGCTGCTGAAGACGCGCGGAGGCGAGGCGCCGCCCGCCCTGTGAGCCCGAGACGAGTGTGAAGACGCCCATGGGCCCGGTATGTGCCCGCTGTCCGGTGGTGCTGGGCGGCTCGTGCTGCGAGGTGAAGGAGGACGAGCACCTGGCCACGCTCACGCGGGCGGACGTGGAGCGGATGACGGCGCACACGCGGCTGGCGCCCCGGCGCTTCGTCGCGGAGGAGTACCTCACCGAGGAGGAGGCGGTGGCGTACGAGGCGCGCCGTCCGCTCTACCGGGGCTACTTCCGCAAGGGTCCGGTGCGGTTGACGCTGGCCACGCGCGCCGGGGCCTGTGTCTTCCACGAGAAGGGGAGGGGATGTGTCCTGCCCTCCGACGTCCGGCCGGTGGCCTGCCGGCTCTACCCCTTCGAGCGCTGGCCGGATGGGAGCTGGAGCGTGCAGGTGAGCCGCTACGGTGACCTGGCCGAGGCGCGAGCGGGCGGAGGCGCCTGCCTGGGGGTGGAGGAAGCCGAGGGCATGGAGGAGGTGCTGGCGGCCTTTGGCACGACGCGGGAGTCGGTGGAGTCGCTCGGAGAGCAACTGGCGGAGGAGACGAGGGACCACGGGCGGGGTTGACGGGCAGACGGTGGGCAGGCGAGCGGTTTGCGCCGGCCTTGAGTCCGGGAGGCCACTGGGTACGATGCCGTCCGCGTGTCGTCGCTTCCGCCCCACCATCAGATGCACCTCTTCCCGCGGCCTCCCCTTCGTGAGGGGGGCACGTCCCTGCCCACGCGCACTCGCGCGGTGGAGTCCTCCAACCGTCTGGCCACCGCCCTCCACGAGGAGGAGGTGCCGGTCGCGGAGAACTTCCACCGGGAGAACGCCGCGAGGGAGCTGCACCCCGTCCCGGCGGCCACCCGCGAGGAGCTGTGGGCCCGGGCCGAGGCGCTGGCCTTCCGGCTGTCGGCGGAGCTGCGGATGCCGGTGCGGCTGGCGGTGACGGACAACCGCTCCACCATGGTGTCCTTCCGGCGCAGCACCCACTCGCTGCAGCTGCGGTTGCACCACATGTTCCTCGACGCGCCGGAGCCGGTGGTGCGCGCGGTGGCGGACTACGCGGGCCGGGGCAACCGGCTGGCGGGGGGCGTGCTGGACGACTACATCCGGGGCCAGCAGCCGCGCATCCGTCAGGAGCGCCACGCGGCCGAGGCGGACCTGGAGCCCCGGGGCCGCTGCTTCGACCTGCAGGTTCTCTTCGATCAGCTCAACCGGGTGTACTTCCACGGGAGCATCCAGGCGCGCATTGGCTGGGGCCGCATGCCTCCCCGGCGGCGGCGCAAGTCCATCCGCCTGGGGGTCTACGATCACCAGACGCGGGAGATCCGCATCCATCCCGGGTTGGATCGCCCCGAGGTGCCCTCGTACTTCGTGGAATTCATCATCTTCCACGAGATGCTGCACCAGCTCTTCCCCAGCTCGAACGGGACGGGCCGCCGGGTGCACCACCCGCGGGCCTTCCGGGACAGGGAGAAGGCCTTCCCGCTCTACGCTGCCGCACTGCGTTGGGAGCGTGAGAACCTGAACCTGCTGTTGCGGGGCTGAGACGCGGCTCCCCTGCTCGCTGCTTTACCAATTTACCAATCGAAGGCCGTGTGCGGACGCTGCTTGACCCTGCACGTGGCCCGACCCAATCCTGTTTTGCCCATGCGACGCGCGAAGATTGTCTGCACCCTTGGTCCGGCCTCCCAGAGCCAGGAAATGCTCGAGGCCCTCATTGAAGCCGGAATGGACGTGGCCCGGCTCAACTTCTCTCACGGCAGCCACGAGAACCACGCCGAGAACATCGAAAAGCTGAGGAAGGCCTCGCTGAAGGTCCGGAAGGCGGTGGGTATCCTGGGAGATCTCCAGGGCCCGAAGATCCGCACCGGCCGCTTCATCACGGGCAGCACCGAACTGAAGTCGGGGGGCGAGTTCCACATCACCACGGACGAGACGGTGAAGGGCACGGATGAGATCGTGTCCACCACGTACCCGTTCCTGGCGGCGGACGTGAATCCGGGAGACCGCATCCTGCTGGATGACGGCCTGCTGGAGCTGAAGGTCCTGGAGACGGACAAGAAGCAGCTCATCCGCACGCAGGTCGTCCACGGCGGCATCCTGAAGAACAACAAGGGCATCAACCTGCCGGGAGTGGCGGTGCGCGCGGACGCGCTGACGCCGAAGGACCGGGAGGACCTGGTGTTCGGCATCAAGGCGGGGGTGGACTTCCTCGCGCTGTCCTTCGTGCGCCACCCGGCGGACATCGACATGGCGCGCTCGGCGATGGCCGAGGTGGGCCGCACGGTGCCCATCATCGCCAAGCTGGAGAAGCCGGAGGCGATTGCCCGGCTGGACGCCATCCTGGACAAGACGGACGGCGTGATGGTGGCGCGCGGAGACCTCGGCGTGGAGATTCCGCCCGAGGAGGTGCCCTCGGTGCAGAAGGACATCATCCGCCGCTGCAACATGAGGGGCCTGCCGGTCATCGTGGCCACGCAGATGCTCAACTCGATGATCGACAACCCGCGGCCCACGCGAGCGGAGGCCAGCGACGTGGCCAACGCGGTGTTCGACGGGGCGGACGCGGTGATGCTGTCGGGCGAGACGGCGAGCGGCAAGTTCCCGCGCGAGTCGGTGGAGATGATGGAGCGCATCGTGCTGGCGGCCGAGTCGACGATGAGGGCGCAGGGGCTCAATGCGCCGACGGAGTCGCCGGTGGGGTTGCCGTCGCACTTCCCGGACGTGATCGCGGCGAGCGCGTGTTACGCGGCGAAGCAGGCGGGGGCGTCGCTGATCGCGGCGTTCACGCTGTCGGGCGTGACGGCGCGGCTGCTGGCGCACTACCGGCCGCCGGTGCCCATCGTGGCGTTCAGCCCGAACCAGGAAGTGCGGCGCCGGCTGGCGCTCCTGTGGGGCGTGGTGCCGCGGATTCTGGAGCCCATCCAGGAGACGGAGGCGATGGTGCGCCGCGTGGAGGAGGAGTTGCTGGCGCGGGGCCTGGCGCAGAAGGGTGACCGGGTGGTCATCGTGTACGGCGCGCCGGTGGGACAGCCGGGGAAGATCAACAGCCTCCGGCTGCACACCATCGGGAGCTGAAGCCGGCTGAGTACAGCTGACGTCCCTCTCTCATCTACCCTCCCTCTCCCTCCGGGAGAGGGTCGGGGTGAGGGTGCATGGGTCCGTTTTCGAACCCGTGAACCAGAGAGGGCGCACGGGTTGCCAACCCGGGTTCACCCGAAACCCTCACCCTGTCCCTCTCCCGGGGGGAGAGGGGAAATCAGCCTCGGAAGTCCTTGAGGGCGTGCTTGGGGACCTCGGCCTCGACGAAGATGCGGAACAGCTCCAGGTCGAGCTGTCCGCTCTGGGCCTCGCGCTTGAGGATGTCGAGCGCGAGCTGATGGGGCACGGCCTTCTTGTAGGGCCGGTCGCTGGCGGTGAGGGCGTCGTAGATGTCCGCGATGGACATCATCCGGGACTGCACGGGGATGGTGTTATCGGGGATGGCGCGCGGGTAGCCGGTGCCGTCGAGCTTCTCGTGGTGCGCGTAGGCGATCTCCGGCACGCGGCGCAGGGTGCGCGTCCACGGAATCTGCGACAGGAAGCGGTAGGTGTGCTCGACGTGGCTCTCGATTTCCCGGCGCTCCTCCTCGGAGAGGGTGCCCTTGGCGATGGAGAGCGAGAGGATCTCCCGGTCGAGCAGGAGCGGGCGCTCCTGGCCGAAGGAGTCCTCGAAGCGCAGGTGCCGCAGCTCGTGCAGCCGCTCGAAGTTGCCCTGGGCGAGCACCGTGGGGCGGTTGCAGGTGAGGACGAACTCGAGCACCTCGTCCAGGTGCTTGAGGTCCTTGAGGAGCCGCTCGTCCTCCTCGGCGTCGATCTCCGCCATGTGGTGCACGCCGCGCAGCTTCACGGCGGCGAGCCGGCGGCGGTAGCTCTGCAACTGCAGGTCCTTGCGGGCCAGCTGGAAGCGGGAGCGCAGCCCCTCCATCTCATGGGGGTAGAGCTTCTCGGCCTTGACGAGCACCGGCTCGCGCACGCCCACCTTGCCGAAGTCGTGCAGCAGCGAGGCGTAGCGCACCTCCTGGAGCTCGGTGGCGGTGAAGCGCGTGTGGGCGTAGGGCCCGGTGTGCACGTGCTCGAGGGCGCGGGCCATGGACACGGTGAGGTCGGCCACGCGGCCCGAGTGACCCGCGGTGGTCGGGTCCCGTGACTCGATGGCCACCACCGAGGCGGAGACGAAACCCTCGAAGAGGCGGTTGATCTCCTCGTGGAGGAGGGCGTTCTCGATGGCGCCGGCGGCCTGGGCGCCCAGGGCGAGCAGCAGCTCCTCGTCCTCGGAATCGAAGGGGTGCCCGCTCAGCTTGTTGAGCGACTGGATGACGCCGGTGACTTCGCCGTTGGCGTCGCGCATGGGCACGCAGAGCACGCTCTGGGTGCGGTAGCCGCTCAGGGTGTCGAAGGTGCGGTTGAAGCGCTCGTCGGCGTAGGCGTCCGGGAGGTTGATGATCTCCCCCGTCTGGGCCACCTGGCCGGCGATGCCGCTGCCCACGGGCAGACGGATCTCACTCTTGGAGCCCTGGGCCACCTTGCTCCACAGCTCGTTGCGCTCGCGGTCGAGCACGAAGAGCGAGCAGCGGTCCGCCTCCACCACCTTGCTGGCCTCGTAGAGGATGAGGGGCAGCAGCAGGTCCAGGTCGCGCTCGGCGCTCATGGCCTTGGTGACGTCCAGGATGGACGTGAGCTTCTTGAGGCGCCGGGTGAGGTCGGGGGGATCGGGCGGAAGGGTCTGTGGAAGCACCGGTTATGGCTCCGAATGAGGACGGCACACGGCCTGGGAGGAATCTTCTTAGCACGGGATAAGAGTGGACCGCCCCTCCCCCCCTGCTCGCTCCCCCCCCAAGCGGGTACCACCTGGGAGCGGAAGTGACTATGTAGCGCCCATGACCCGCCGCGTTCTCGTGTCCCCCTCTCTGCTGTCCTCTGACTTCGGCCGCCTCGCCGAGGAGGTGCGCGCGGTGGAAGCCGCGGGGGCGGACTGGGTCCATGTGGACGTCATGGACGGGCGCTTCGTCCCCAACATCACCATCGGCCCGGTGGTGGTGGAGGCCATCAAGAAGGCGGCCTCCCGGCCGCTCGATGTCCACCTGATGATCGTCGAGCCCGAGAAGTACATCGACGCCTTCGCGAAGGCGGGGGCGGACATCCTCACGGTGCACGTGGAGGCCTGCACGCACCTGCACCGGGTGCTGCAGCAGATCCGCCACGCGGGGGCGAAGCCGGCGGTGGTGCTCAACCCGGCCACGCCGCTGTCGGCGGTGGAGGAGGTGCTGGGGGACGTGGAGATGGTGCTGTTGATGAGTGTGAACCCCGGCTTCGGGGGACAGAGCTTCATCGCGCCCACGGTGGACAAAGTGCGCCGGCTGCGCGCCATGATGGACGCGCGGGGGCTGTCCACGGACATCCAGGTGGACGGAGGCATCAACGCCGAGACGGCCCGGCGGGTGGTGGAAGCCGGGGCCACCGTGCTGGTGGCCGGCTCGTACGTGTTCGGCTCGAAGGACTACGCTGCGGCCATCCGCTCGCTGCGGCCCTGAGGGGGTGCCTCAGAGCGCGGCGGCCGGGACTCCGGCCATCCGCGCCACCCGGAGCATGAAGGTGTGGTCGAAGGGCTTCACCTCATAGGCCTCGGCGCCGAGCTCGAAGCACACGTGGCGGGTGAACTGGTCCTCCACGCCACTGAGGATGATGACCTTGCAGTCGCGCGTCTCGGGGTCCTGCTTGAGCTGGGCGAGCAGATCGCGGCCGTCCTGATGCTGGTGGATGTCCAGGATGATGACCGCGGGCCGGTGTCTGCGGGCCAGCGAGAGGACATGCTCGGAAGTGGTATCCGCCACCGAGGCGAGGCCCGAACGGCGGGCCTCCCGGCTGAGCGCGGACACAACGAGCGGCTCGTCATCGGAGATGAGTACAACCGGAGGAAGCATGGGACCCCGGGGTGCCTGCGCTGTTCGGGGAGAATCCAAGCAAGCCATGTTCCCAAGGCCTCCCCCTGTGAAATGGGGAGGTTACGAGGCGAGGGCGCGGGTCAGAGGAGCCCCCCGGGTCCTGGAAAACCCCCGGAGAGCGGCAGGAATGAAAAGCTGATCCATGGGCGTTGACTAGGCCGGGCGGGTCGGGTACATCCCCGCCCACTTCGACGGCCCGAGAGCAGTTCCGGCGAAGCGCAGAGCGGTATCGGGGAGTGGCTCAGCCTGGTAGAGCACTTGGTTCGGGACCAAGGGGTCGCAGGTTCGAATCCTGTCTCCCCGACCATCAGAAGGGCGCGGAATCCTGGGAGAAATCCTCGGGTCCGCGCCCTTCGTCTTTCCGGGGCCATGAGGCCAGCAGCAAACTAGCAGCAAGTGGAGGGGGTTCGGCTCCAGCGGCGAGCGGAGTTGGTGGGGCCTCTGCTGCCGGTGACGGAGAAGGGCAAGAGGACACCGCCCCTTGTAGGTTTCCTGCTGGGCGAATTCGATTCCCGCTGCCTCCACTCCCCGGTGTAAGGGTAGTTGACGCTGGTGGCGTTCCTTGTAGCCCGTGACCATGCGCATTACTCAGGGGCATTCGTCCTCGGAGATGCCGAACAGCTCGCGCAACACCGAGGCAATCTCCTCGGCGGCGCGTGACGCGCTTGACCGGTTTCTCTCCAGTTGTTGTGCGACGCGCGCGAGGTTGAGGTCGTCATTCCAGGTGACGTCGGCGCGCATGGCGGTCAGCCATCGACGCTGGATTCGTGTCAGGTGCTCGGGAAGTTTGCCCAGCAGTCGCTCCCGCTCTCGGGCGTAGAGGCGTGCCTCTGCCTCGGTGTCCTGGCGGATCAAGGCTTCCTCGCGCGGGCGGATGACGTCGGTCGGAAGGAGAACCTCAGCGATGGTGCGGCGCTTACGTTCCCTGTTCCGGAAGCGGACGACGAAGTCGACGATTGCCTCACGGCCTGCGTGCTCGTGCCTGGCCAACTCGCCACTCCGCAGCGCGGCAAGCACCTCAAGGCGTGCATTCTCAATAAATTCCCCGGCTGGTGTCCCGGGGATGAACCACTGAGACCGATTGGCGTTCATGAGGCGCCGAAGCTTCGCCTGAACATGGTCCCAGAGGCGGAGGACACCCTCGTCGTTGGTCGCGGCGGCATCGCGTACTTGCTGGTCCACCCATTCCCTCTGGAGCGCCTTGAGGCCGTGAGTCTCGACGAGGTGTCGATAAGCGCGTGCGAGTGCCGCAAGGGTCCATGGGCGAAGTGGGCCCTTCTCGGGGTCGAAGTGCAACTGCGCCCATTCCGCCGCCTTGAGGGTGAGTTCCTCAAGTTCGCGAAAAGCGGCGCGACCGAGACGAGGGCGCAGCAACTCAAGGTACGCTTCGCGTAACGGTGCGATGGCTGCGATGCGGCGCGTCGCTCGCTCGGTCGCTCGGTCGATGCTGCCCGGGGCGGGTGGAAGGTGGCGGCGCTCGGCCGTTGTCACCACCGAATACACGACGCCGTCGCGGCTAGTAGTTGGCTTCGTTTTTGCCGTCGAGCGCTTGCGGGCCATCGCACACGTCCCCTTCTTTCGTCGTCGCTGTGCTTGGCCCTGCCAATCTCATCTCCTCCACTCAATATTCTGTAAGCTTCTTTCACGGCGAATGTTGCGTTTTTGGTTGCGGGCCCATGAACCCGGGTTGAATGCGGCGGTCCCGCGATTGCCTGCTGGGTCGGTCACGACCGTTGAATCCAGGGAAGACCAGTCCGGTCGGTCGAGGGCTACTCGGCCGGGGCCGGCTCGGACGCCGCGAAGTCGAGCCGATCGAGGCCCTTGCGCATGTCCTCCACGTCGAGGTGGCCGTACACCTCCGTGGTGATGGCCGGGTCGGAGTGGCGGAGGATGCGCTGCACGGTGGCCAGCGGGACGCCTGCCTTGAGCAGCAGGGTAGCCGTGGTGTGCCGCAGGTCGTGGAATCGCAGCGGGCGAGGGAGCGCCCGTGGCCACAGCTTCATGCCGCAGTGGGGGCAGGGCTCGGGCACGCCGTGATTCTTCCTTGCCTTGTAGCCGCAGGCCTTGCGCCGACAGACGTGGTTGTAGCCCTCCACCAGCCCCGCGCGCCCCAGTGCTCGGCGCAGCACCTTGTGCAGGGCCACGTCCGGCCGGTGCTGCGTGCCATCTTCTCGAGGAAACAGAAGCTCCGAGGGAGACGTGGCCATCGCCTCGCGCAGGTAGGGCACCAGGCCTACCGCGATGGGCAGCAGGTCCTCCCGGTTGCCCTTCGTGGTGTCGCTCCCGTGGGAGCGTCCCACCCGGATGGTGCCCGTCTTGAGGTCCACGTCCGACTTGCGCAGCGCCAGCAACTCGCCTTTGCGCATCCCGGTGTAGACGGCCGTGGCGAACAGGGGCCGCCAGCGTTTCGGCGTCTTCCTCTCCCCGGGTGACCCGACCCACATGGCGCAGCCGGGCGTTGACGAGTGCGAGTTGGGCGCTGATGCAGTGGGGGGCCATCCGCTGCGTCTCTTCGTCCGGGAGGTCGTGGTTGGCGAGCAGCTCGGCCAGGAGCGAGGCCCCGCGTAAGGCGTGCTCCAGCGTGGCCAGCTCCATGCTGAGACTGACGGCACTCGACTCGGAACGGCGGGTGCGCGTGTTCTTGTCGCTCATGGGTCCTCCATGCGGTGTGTAGACGAAGGGCACCCATGCCCCACGTCCTGCGGCTTATGCCGCCGCTCTCCGTGGAGTTGCTGGTGGGCACTCCGACCAGCCGGGCGCGTTGCCGCTTCCAACGGGTCCAACCCCGAGCATGGGAAGCCCCGGGTTCTGGTAGCTTCCCACTCCCGAGGTTGAGCGCATGACCGGACTTCCACCGTTACTGGCCAGTGCCGCTGGAGAGGCACCATGAAGCCCACGCTGGAGGACGTGGTGCGGCCCGGCATGGTGGTGAGCGGCTACCGCATCGAGAAGAAGCTGGGAGCTGGCGGCTTCGGCAAGGTGTTCCTCGCGTGGCGTGACGGTAGCCCGTGCGCCCTCAAGTTCATCCACCTGGAGAGCGTGGGGGAGTGGGGCTGGCGCGAGCTGTTCATCATGCTCCGCCACGAGTTCCCCAACGTGGTGAAGCTGCTGAGTCACTTCAAGTGGCCGGAGGAGAAGCCCGAGTACCTGGTGCTCGTCATGGAGTACGTGCCGGGAGTGACGCTCTACCAGTGGGCCCGGGACAAGAACCCGTGCGCCCGCGAGCTGGTGGAGAAGCTGCTGCCATTCGCGCGGGCGTTGAAGGCGGTTCACGCCCAGGAGGTGAAGCACCGGGACTTGAAGGGTGACAACGTTCTGGTGCGCGAGACGGACGGAGCGCCGGTGCTGGTGGACTTCGGAGCTGGTGCCATGCCGGGCGCTCCTCGCATCACCGGAGCCCTGGCCCCGGCCAATCTCCGCTACCGCAGCCCCGAGGCCGTGGCCTTCTTCCTGCGCGAGAACCGAAAGCGGGGGGAGAGCTACGACTACGCGGTGGGGGACGAACTGTACGCGCTGGGCATCATCCTCTACGTGCTCGCCACCGACGTGTACCCCTTCAACGGCCCCGACGACGAGCTGCTGGGGGAGATTCTCGCGGGAGCACCCAAGCCCCCGCACGTGCGCAACTCTCGCGTGCCCCGGGCCTTGAGTGAGCTGTGCCTGCACCTGCTGGCCAAGGCGAACGCCCGCGTGCCGGACGCCGAGGCCCTGTGCGAGGCGCTGGAGAAGCTGCTGGAAGAGGCGAAGGCGGACCCTCGCCGCTGGGAGATGCCGTTGTGCTACGGCTGGACGGTGGACGGACGCACCACCGAGGACGCGCCGGAACTGGTGGGTCACGACCCCCAAGCGTGGCTGCGCCGGTGGATCCGGCAGAAGCCCAAGCGGGGCAGGCCGCCCGCTCCTCCTGCTCCTCCTGTTGCAGTTCCTGCCCCACCCGAGCCGCCCACCGCGTCAACCGTCTCGACGCTTCGCACCCGAGTGAGAGGGGCCATTCCCGTCCTCGTGGCCGTGGTGGGACTTGTGGTGGGCATGGGTGTCTTCCTCGACCAGCTTCGGTCGACACCTCCCGCCCCCACTCTGCCACCAGCGCCAGTCCAGCCGGTGTTGGCGTCACCTGTACCTGCGGAATTCTCTCGCGACGGCCCGACGCCCTGGGCCACGCACGTCCATGAAGTGGCGCCCCCGTGGAAGCAGCCCGAAGCTGACGCAGGCGCAGCGCCCCCGAGGGCGGACACCCCTGTGCCCGTCACCACCGTGACGCTCAGCTCGGGAACGACTCGCATGAAGAAGAAGGCCCCCGGCTCACAGGCGGAGAGCGAGAAGAAGGGCAACGGCTCCACCGGAGCCAACGTGATGCTCGCCGTGGCCGCTGCCGCCAACATGGCCTGTCCCGGTGCTCAGGTTCGTAAGGAGCCCGCCCCCCAGGCGTGCCCGGCAGGTGCCGTCGAGACCATGACCCGCCAGCTCGGTCTCCGCCTCGGAGACAGGCACGGCGCTGACATGCCCGGTGCGCCAAAGTACCTCAGTCCCGAGCGGGTCCCCGTAAAGGAAGGCCCGGTCTCACTAGAGCTGACCGGCGCCTGGAAGGCGGGAACTGATGCCATGGGCCGGGGTGGGCGAGTCGTGCTGCCGGACGGCACCCGTCTCTCCGGGCAGCTCTGCATTGGCGAGAAGCGCGTCTACGGACGCATCAACCAGGCTGTTACGCCCACCGGGGACACGTTCACCGTCTGCATGGAGTTGTACGACCAGATCGGGCATCGCGGTCTTGAGATTGAGCCTGACGGTGGAGCCATCAAGGTCTACCCCCGCGTGGAGGTGAAGACGGTGGAGCGGTTCGAGTAGCGCCATCCAGGGGCTTGGCGGGCAGGTAGCCCTGGCGGCTCGCGCATTACCGGGCAGGAAGGTGTGTTAGAGGCCCACGTCTCCGGTCTCTTCCTCGTCTTCGTGGAGATTCCCGCTCCGTGTTCACCTTGTCCTCCACCGCCCTGCTCGGGCTGGCCCTGCTCACCGCACCCGCCGAGGCCACCGAGAGGGTGCCGCTTCCCACCTGCGAGACGGGCACGCGCTACATTGAGCTGACGGCGGACCCACCCGGCAAGCCGCCGGAGGTGTGCATCCGGCCGGAGTTGTCCCTCACCCTGTTCTTCGACGCGAAGCTGATGCGTGTGGAAGTGGAAGGGAGGGAGCGGTTCCGCCGGGTGAAGATGATGGATGACACCCTGGCGCTCGTAGCCTCGGAGGCACTGCACGACGGAGAGCGCGTGCCGGTGACGGTCTACTTCGAGGACGGCGCGGCGCCAACGAGTGCCACCTTCGTGCTGGTGGTTCACCCCTCCCAGGCTGAGCGGCAGGTGGAGGTGTCGCGCCACGAGCGCACGTTGGCCTCCCTGCGCCAGGGCGAGCAGCAGGCTCGCGCCGAGGCCCAGCAGTGCCGGGCGGAGAAGGCGCGTCTCCAGGCCGAGTGCAGCGGCCAGGGTGGGCTCACGGGTCTCATCGTCAACGGATGGCTCGGCGAGATGGGCGTTGTTGCCCGGTGGCTCAAGGACGTCACTCAACGTCCAGGAGGCTCGCTCGTTGCGAAGAAGGTCATCAGCTACCGGGCCGTTGGTCCTGATGGATGGGGACGGGTGGCTGTGGAAGTGGAACTGCGCAACCTGGGAATGGTGGCCTGGACGCCCTCGGGGGCGGCCCTGGTGGGCGCCAAGCGCGAGGAACTGACAGGGCTGACGGTGTGGCCCGTGGAGCCCATTCCGCCGGGAGAGTCCCTGCGCATCGTGGTCGAGCTGGAGGCGACGAAGCTCAAGGCAGGGGGCACCTACACGCTCAAGCTGTGGGCGGGAGAGGCCGGATGCGGAGGTGTGAACCTTGATGGAGTGACGTTCCCATAGTGACGGACCAGTCGAAGTCGAACGTCCTCCTGCGCTGCCGCGTGCTGGCGCCCGCCCCCCTCCAGGGGCAGGATGGGGCGCAACCGGAGGAAGCGGAGATGGCCGAACACGACGCTGACGAAGAGCAGGGCGAATCTCTGGAAACAATTGAGGACGTGCTGAAGGAGGCTGAGAAAGCCTTGGCCGCTGACATCCGTCTGGCGGCCAAGCACCAAGGCGTTGCCGTGGAGAACGTGGACATGGACGGTGTCCTCGTTGCGATTCATGGGCCCGTACTGGCCGCTCTCATCGCGGAGATGCGCAAGCGGCAGCGCGCAGAGAACGACATCCGTCGCCAGACGCTCGGGCTCGTCGTGACGATGACGGCGGACCTGGCGGAGCAAGCGAAGAGCGGACAGCCGCCGTTTGATAAGTACGATGAGCACACGCGGGGCATCCTGACCGTGGTGCCTGAGGTAATCATCAAGCTGCTCACGAGGGTCGCGGAGAGGCTGGCGCGAGGGGAGTCGATCCTGAACATCAAGCTGAGCGACGACAAGACGTAGAGCCTGCTGTGCGCGCACTCCCGCAGAGACGAGGGGCCCCGAGTCGCCCCGGAGCCCCTCGCTGTGCTGCCTCTGGCCCGAGGCCCGGACGAGGCTGCACCGGGCGCGGGTGGAGCAAGGGGAGGCCGAGCGGCTCGCACCTCCCGTGCGAGCGGGCGACGCATGCCCAGGCGCTGGTGGTAGAAGGTGCCCTCCCCGCCGTATGGGAGGCGCGAACCATGAGCAAGGCACCTGAAAACCCGCGCATCTTTCCCCGCGAGGAGCACGGCAACACGCCAGGTCAGCCCGGGTTGTCCCTACGCGACTACTTCGCCGGGCAGGCCATCGCGAGTGCGACAGATGACCTCGCAAAGTACGCCCCGCACGACGTGGAGCGTGGCGCTACAGAAAGGGCGCGCCGGGCGTACATCTTGGCCGACGCCATGCTGAAGGCGCGCACGGAAACCCCGTAGCCGGCAGCGTTGCCGGAGGCGGGGCATCCCAGCCCCAGGAGGGCAAACACCGCGCGCAGGAAGACGGTGAGGACGTCCGAGAGCAGTCCCACGTCCTTGAGCAGCACCCACCGGACCCGGTGCGGAAAGGACAGCGTCCACTGCCGGTAGGGCACGTGCGGCAGCACCTGCTCCACCATGTGCACCGTCGTCACATGCACCCGCTTCGCGTTGCAGGACGGGCCACCCCCAGCCGCTCCGCGACCTCCCGGACGGTCAGCAGCCGGCCGTAACCCGAGGCCATCTGTCGGTTCCAGGGCGGGGCCCAGCAGCAAACTAGCAGCAAAAATATTGGTGTCCTGGCCTACTGGATGGGACGTCTGGACAGCATGGGGTGAAGAAACCCGAGTATTTACCAAGGGTTGTGAACCGCTGATAACCCCTGGACGCTCCCCGGCCTTGGTTCGGGACCAAGGGGTCGCAGGTTCGAATCCTGTCTCCCCGACCATCAGAAGGGCGCGGAATCCTGGGAGAAATCCTCGGGTCCGCGCCCTTCGTCTTTCCGCGACCCAGAGGCCAGCGGCGAACCAGCTCGAAGGCGAGCGCGGGGGCCGCTCCGTGCCGACGGCCATGCTCTACGGGGACGTCGTCGAGCGGCTCGCGGAATGCTGGAAATATAAGTAAAGACGGTTACGCTGGAAATCCTGACCTGCCCGACGGAAGGACTTCCCGATGAAACGTCACGTCCAGCCTCTCTCCGCGTTCCTCCCCACCGTGATGATGCTGATGGCCTGTGGTGGAGGGGCCGAAAGCGGACAGACCTCCGCCGGCGAATCCCTGGGCACCCAGCAAGCGGCGCTCTGCGCTGGCGCGAGCGTCACGAACCTCTCCATCTCTGGCATCAGCACCTACTATGGAGAGATGGCCGGGAGCGGGCCCTGGAGCGTGACCTACCCCGCCAACGCCTTGCGGCTGGAGTACTACGTCGATGGTGTCCGGCGGAGCTTCGAGGAGCGTCCGGGCGGCTCCGGCACCTGGTACTTCAGCACCGCCGGTCTCGCCTGCGGCCCACGCCTCTTCCAGGTGACGGCATGGCCCATGGTCATCGATAGCAGCGGCAACCGCACCGTGTGCAGCGACAGCCCCCGCTCGATGACCCGGATGGTCTTCGATCCCTGTCCCACCGCCGCGGCGGGTGAAGCGCACACGGTGGCGCTGAAGCGGGACGGCACCCTCTGGGCCTGGGGCAATAACGGCTACGGACAGCTCGCGGATGGAACGACCACCACCCGCACGACGCCCATCCCGATCTCCGGCTTCGGCGAAGTGGCCGCCATCAGCGCTGGCGTCGCGCACACGGTGGCCTTGAAGCAGGATGGAACCGTCTGGGCCTGGGGCGCCAACTACCATGGCCAGCTGGGCGATGGGACGACCACCACCCGCTTGAGGCCCGTGCAGGTCCCCGGCCTCAGCGGCGTGCTCGCCATCGACGTGGGGGACGATCACACGGTTGCGGTGAAGCAGGACGGTACCCTCTGGGCGTGGGGCTCCAATCGTTACGGCCAGGTCGGGGATGGAACGACCACCAACCGCCTGTCCCCCGTGCAGATCGGCCTGAGCAACGTCGGCGGCATTGCCGCTGGAACCGGTCACACGGTGGCCTTGAAGAAGGATGGCACCGCCTGGGCCTGGGGCTACAACTACTACGGCCAGGTCGGAGACGGGACCTCCCGCACCAACCGGCTGGCACCCGTGCAGGTGGTGGGCTTCAGCAACGGCAGCGCCGTCGCCGCGGGTGGCTTCCACTCGGCGGCCTTGAAGAAGGATGGCACGGTCTGGACCTGGGGCGACAACTACCACGGGCAGATCGGCAACGGGACGAGTGGAACGACGGCCCTCAAGCTGACGCCCGTGCAGGTGGCAACCAATGCGACTGCCATTGACGCTGGCTTCTATCGCACGCTGACGCGCAAGCAGGACGGCACGCTCTGGGACTGGGGCTACAATGGTTTCGGTGAGCTCGGGGATGGAACGACCACCCACCGCTCGTCCCCCGTCCAGGTGGTAGGTATGAGCAATCCCACCTCCATCTCCGCCGGCCAATATCACTCGGTGGCGGTGAAGCCGGATGGCACCGTCTGGGCCTGGGGTGCCGGCTATCGCAACCAGCTCGGGGATGGCACGAGCACCGACCGCCGGCTGCCGGTGCAGGTCCCGGGCCTCAATCTGCAGTAGGAGGCAGGGCGGGAAGGCCCGCGCCCCACGGACCTCTCAGGAGTACGGGAGTGACTCGCCGGGCCGCGGCTCTGGCCCTTCGAGTCACCTCCTCCACTCCGTCAGGACGCGCCGCGCGTAGATGCGTGCGCCCTGCCCGCGCACAATCTGGAGGACCCGGAGGTGCGCCTCCCGGGCCTCCGGCGCCCGGCCGCGCAGGACCAGCAGCAGGGCACGATGGCACACGTGTGGGGGCCGAGCCTCCCGGCCAGCTCCAGCGCCTCGTGGACATGGCGCCGGGGACATGGGGGCCCTGTTTGAGGGGGCGGGCTGGTGCAAAGGGGTTGAGAAGGGCCGCTCCAGGGCTCGATTGGAGCATGGACGAACGGACGAACGCCCGGCGGCGAGTCCTTCGCTGAATTCGTACAAGGCGCGACCGAGCGCCACGGTTAAAGACCCCCCATGTCCCTGCTCACCATCGACCTCGATAACAATCCGAACCTGCATTTCCGCATCGACAACTTCTCTGTTCCCGACGAGGCCCGTGAGGAGTTCGAAGACACCATGCGTCGCAATCTGACCTTCCTCCAAGGCCTTCCAGGCTTTCGCGGGCATGTGGTGTTCGAGAAGACGGGCGGGCCAACGACTTTCAACATCGTCACGATCGCGGTGTGGGAGAGCAAGGAGGCGCTCGACAAGGCCGGCGAGCAGGTTCGGGCCTACTACAAGGCAATTGGCTTCGACATGCCCGCGAGGCTGGCGCGGTGGGGGGTCAGGGCCGAGCTCGGCAACTTCAGCGCCCCCCGTGGAATGCAGTAACACGGCGGCCCGAACGCCGCGACGAAGGCCCTTCCTGGGCGAGGTGCCCCCGCGCTCCACCCACCTCCCTGGCTTCTTGGACAGGTTGGCACGCAGGGGGCTGCGGAAGTGGTTCCCGCGGGAGCGCTCGCTAGAACGCGACGAGCTGGCTTGCTGCCCGGACAGCACTTCGAACGCTCGAGGAGTGTCCTCACAACCTGGACTCAGCCCCTCCCTCACCAAGGGTCCTCCTGACGTCGCGACCGGGGCGTTGAACGCGGGTTCCCGTACTTCTCATTGCCTGGTGAAGAGGGAGTCCATGATGGTTTTTCGAGAGCTGCTTTTGAACGCGCATCGCCCCGCGATCGCATTGCTCGGTGTGATGTCTCTGGTGGGCAGCCTCGTCGCGGCCCAGGCCCAGGCCCAGGCGCCCTCTGAGGAGGGGGCACCGGCCCTGCTTCTCATTCTGGATTCCTCTGGCTCCATGAAAGCGGACGACGGCTCGGGCCGGGTCAAGCTCGCGGCAGCCAAGGAGGCCTTGAATCAAATGGTCGATGCCTTGCCGGATGGGGCGCCGGTCGGCCTGCGCGTGTACGGCCACCGTGTTTCCAACGCGGCGAAGGACAAAGCCGAGGGCTGCCTTGACACGGAATTGATCGTGCCCGTTCAAGCGCTGGACCGGCGGGCAATGAAGAGCGCCATCGAACGCGTTCAGGCCCGGGGGTGGACACCCGTCGGGTCCTCGCTGCGGGCCGCCGAGCAGGACCTGCCGGCATCAGGGGAGCGGACGGTGGTTCTCGTCTCCGACGGCATCGACAGCTGCGCTCCGCCCGATCCATGCGACGTAGCGCGAGAACTGGCGCGGCGTGGCACCCACCTGAAAGTCCACACCATCGGATTCCAGATTGACGGGCAGGCGCGCGCGCAGTTGCAGTGCATTGCCGAGGCGACTGGCGGAACCTATCAGGACGCCCCGGATGCCGCCGCCTTGTCCTCGCAATTGAAGCAGCTCTCCACCCGTGCCATCCGTGCCTTCGAGGCCGAGGGAAAGCCCGTGTCCGGCGGAACCTCGTTCCGTGACGCGCCGAAACTGGAGTCAGGGCTGTACAAAGACACGATCCTGCCGGGAGAAGAGCTTTGGTACGCGGTCGAATTGCAGGCCGGGCAGGGGCTCGTGTTGAAGGCCACGCTGGACCGGATGAGTGAGAAGGGGCGAGGGGGCTTGTTCGAGGTCCGATTGATAAACCCGGACCTCAAGAATCTGTGCTGCGGTGGGGGCTTCCGTGGCTACGAGGTCAATATCCGTCAGCGCGTGGTGAGCGTGGGCGTTCAGAGCGGGGCCATCGGCACCGAGGAGAGTGCTCGAACCGCAAAAAAGCCGGGCACGTATTACGTCCGCATCTTGTGGAAAGCGGATGTCGCCCCGGTCGAAGCGCCGCTGGAGCTTTCGGTGGAGGTCACGGGGGAGTGACACCTCCGGGAGCCCGCTCACTCTGATGCCCGCTGCCGTGAAGGCCTTCGCGTGGAACGGCTTTTCCTCCCTACCCGATGACTATCAGGACTCTGGGGCGGGAATGGCGCTGGTGGATGAGAGGACGCGCTCCCCCTCTCATCCACCTCCCGCTCCACCTTCGGAGGGGAGGTGCGCCTCAGGGAATCAGTTGCAGGTCGTCGATGTAGAGCGTGCCCTGGTCGGCGCCCGACTGGTCCTGGATGTAGACCTCGCGCAGCGTGCCGCCGCTTACCGCGAGCGTGCTCAACGGGATGACGATCTGCTGCCAGGTGCCCGGCTGGATGGCGTGACCCAGCGCCTGGTCCAGGCGGATCTCCCCGAGGAAGCTCGAGCCGTTGCCGAGGAGGATTCGCGCGATCTGCCCGCCCGAGGTGCCACCGTGCACCCACAGCGAGAGGGTCTTGTAGCGGCTCAGGTCCACGCCCGCGCTGGAGTGGAAGTAGAGGGCCGACCAGCTGTCCAGCTCGACGGAGAGGGCGGCCGTGCCCGTGTGGACGATGCCGCTCGCGTAGAGGTTGTGCGTGGCCCAGCTCCAGTCATTGAAGCCGGCGCCGAGGCCATCCGCGTAGAGGGAGAAGGCAGGCGGCGGGGGCGGGGGCGGCGGGGGCGTGGTGGCCTTCACCAGCCGGATGTCGTCGAAGTACACGGTGGCCTGGTCCGCGCCCGTGGCGTCCTGGAGGTAGATGTCGCGCACGGTGCCGGTGGACAGTCCCACGGTGCTCAGCGGAACGACGACCTGCTGCCACGTGCCCGCCAGGATGGGGTGTCCCAGCACCGCGTCCAGCCGCACCGAGCCGAGCAGCTGCGAGCCGTCGTAGAACGCCAGCCGCACGCCCTGGCCCCCCGTCGTACCGCCGTTCACCCACAGCTCGAGGGCCGAGAACTGGTTCGCGGCGAGCCCCGTGTTGTGGTGCAGGAAGAGGGCGTTCCAGCCATCGAGCTCGGCGGAGATGGACGTCAGGCCGCTGTGCACCACGGTGCGGTGGGCGAGGCTGTGCGTGGCGTAGCTCCAGTCCGAGAACCCATCGCCCGTGGCGTCGTCATAGACGATCGCGTTGCCGGAGGTGTCCCCCGTCCGTCCATCCATCAGCGCCACGCCCTGCGAGACGGTGACGGGCTGGAGGTTCTTCGTCTGGAGGTAGTCGAGGATGGCCTCGAAATTGGCCTGGTTGATCTCCGTCTCCTGGGTGGGCGTGCCGCTCACGAACTGGTGGAAGGTGAGGATGAGCCAGCTGCCATCGGCGGCGGCGCTGTCGATCCACCCGCGCACGGTGTCCACGGTGACGGCGCTGTGCACGTCGTAGGCCCGGAGCTGGAGGATGTTCGAGTCCTTGAAATTCTGCCCGCCGTTCACCGTGCGGTGGCTGCCGTAGTACTTCTGGAGGGTGGTCAGCACGCTCGCGTTGTAGGCGCCGTAGGGCGAGGCGAACGAGGGCACCGACGGCAAACCAAACTGCGTCTTCAGCCACGCCTGCGAGTCGCGCAACTCGGTCTCCGCCTCCGTGGCGGACAGGGTGGTGAGATCCCGGTGCGTCATCGTGTGGGCGCCGATCTCGTTGCCCTCGGAGATGAGCGTCTGCACCTGCGGCACCGTCATGTAGCCGGTCCACCCGTTGCGGATGCCCTCGGTGACCAGGAAGTAGGTGGCGGGGATGCCGCGCGCTTTGAGCGCCGGGCGCGCCCCCGTGAACTGCGACGGCCAGCCGTCATCCAGCGTGATGCTCACCATGCCCTGCTGGAACGGCGTCGAGGCCCACGCGGGTCCCGCTCCCACCAGCAATGCCACCACGAGCGCGCGCAGCACTCGATACAACCCAGTCAAATCGTTCATATGCACCCTCATGTGATGGAACCCCCCCTCATCCAAACGGCGCCATCATAGAGCATGCGAAGGAAAAACAAGGAATACTGTTATTTCTTCATTCAGCCAGGGTAAGCCGGAACGGGGCTTCAGTGCACCGAGGCCCCGGAGCCGGACGTCTGCTCCCGCAGTCCGAGCGCCGCCCGGCACGTCTTCGTGTAGAGGTCGCGGAAGATGTTGTCCGGGTCCGTCAGCTGTTTCACCGCCTGCCAGGTCTCCTTGTTCCAGATGCTCCAGAAGGTCTGCTCGTCGTAGTAGTTGTACGAGATGAGCGTCTTGGTGCCGTTGACCCGCTGCAGCTCGTCCTCGAATTCCTTGTAGATGTTGCGGCCGGGCTGCTGCTGCAGTCCGTAGACCGCGAGGTCCAGGAACAGGGGATCCTTCACGCCGGACCACCAGCGGGGCGTCTGCCACTCGTAGTCCCGCATTCGCCGGTAGGGCACGCACCAGATGGGGTAGAAGTGCATCTCGCGGTGGTACCAATCCATGAACTCGGCCGTGCGCGAGAAGGGGATGAACACGTCCACGATGACCGGCGGGTTCTTCGCCGGCAGGAAGCGGTGGAAGCGGTCCGCGGCCCTCAGCACGCTGTCCGAGTGCACCAGCTTGCCGAACAGCGCCCGGCCCACGAGGCTTTTCGGCGTGACGTGGGTGACGCCCCGGTCGTAGCGGTAGAGGTAGTCGTAGAGCGTGAGGTAGTCCTCCGCCCGGCGCGGGATGCTCTCGCAATACGCCTTGAGCCAGTCGTAGCGGCTCACGTACGGGGCGCGCTCCGCGAAGCGGCCCACGCACAGCACGTGCTTCGTCGGGGAGAAGATCTGCCCGTCGAGGTAGTCCGCGTCCTGTGTGGTGAAGTAGCGCCAGATGGCTTGTTGAAAGGCCTCGAGTGTGGCGTACGTCTCGTACGTCACGTGCACGTAGGGCGCGGCGCGGATGAGCTTGAACTTCAGCTTCGAGAGCACGCCGAGGGTCCCGAACGAGCCGTGGATCATCTGGAACACGAGCGGGTTCTCTTCAGGGGAGCAGCGCAGCACGTCTCCCTTCGCGGTGATGATCTCGTATTCCAGACACGTGTCGTGGAAGCCTCCGTCCCGGAAGGACATGGACTCGATGGAGCACCCCGCGACGGCGCCTCCAATGGTGATGGTCTTGTGCTCGGGGACGATGAGGGGGATGAGCCCGTAGCGCCACGTCGCGCGGACCACCTCCTCGAAGGTAACCGCGGGCTCGGCCGTGCACGTCATCGCCACGGGATCAATCTCGAGGATCTGATCCAGGTCACTCAGGTCGATCTTCTCGTCGCCGCGCCGCTGGTCGTAGCGCTTGGGCACCTGATGCGGTGGCGTCTTCTTCTTGAAGGACACAGGCCGCGCGCTCGTCCGCTGCCGCAACTGCCGCGCGATCCGCTCGACCTTCGCCTCGTGACGCGGATCGCGTCGCGTGGGTTCCGCTGGCAAGAGCACGCCGGGCGCCGACTCCATTTGCATTTTATTCCTCCACCTCCGGAGAGTGGGGAAGTTCCCGACGTCTGGGGAGGCAGCGTCCGCCGGGCCAGCGCTCGTCCGCACGGCTGCCCAGGAGACGGAGGAGTGGCATCATGCCCGCATGAGCGACCGAGCCCGCCCGCCTGAATCCGTCACCGCCATCTACACCCTGGTGCGTGGCGCGGATTGGCGGGCGGCCGAAGCCGTGGGCGAGTACCGCGGCAGCGCCGACGACACGCGTGACGGCTTCCTGCATTTCTCCACCGCCGCGCAGGTGCGCGCCAGCGCCGCCAGGCACCGCGCCGGCGAGCCGGACCTGTTCCTGGTCGAGGTGGACGCCGCTGCGCTCGGTGCCGCCCTGCGCTGGGAACCGGCTGCGAGCGGCTCCCGCCCCGGCCTGTTCCCGCACCTCTACGGCCCGCTTTCCCTCGGGGCCGTGCGTGGCGTCACGAAGCTGCGGTTGAACCCGGATGGGACGCACACCTTCCCGGACGGGATCGTCTGAGACCCCCACCCTCTGGCCGGCTGGAGGCGCTCTCCGCGGACCTCCTTCAGGAACTGCGCGTGAGCTTCAGGGGCCGGGTCAGCGCGCCGCCTGCCCGGCGTCCGCCGGCTTCTCCTCGCGCCGCTGGTGCTTCGGCTTACGCACCTCGGCGGGGTCGGGCGGCTGGGTGTGCGCGCAATGCAGGAGCGACGGCGGGTCGAAGCAGTCGATCCGGAAGTCGTTCTTCTCGCACCGGCCGCGCGGAGTCGCCGCGCACTTCACTTCCGTGCGGTTGTTCGCGCAGTCGTAGCCGCACTCGATGGCCGTCGATGCCGTGAGGCAGCCAGGCCGCGGCGTCTCCGCGCCGAACTCATGGATGGTGGCTTCCGGCGGGTCCCAGCACTTCAGCTCGCCGAAGTGCTCCCGGCACACGCCATAGGGGGTCCGCGCACAAGCGATCTTCCCCTGCGCCACCAGGCAATTGAAGCCGCAGGCCGCCTCGCTCCCCAGCCCCTTGCACTCGGGGCGCAGGCCCTCGTCGGGCGGGTGGTGGATGGCCGAGAGCGGGGGATCGAAGCAGTACACCTCGCCATTGAACATGCCGCACGTCCCATAGGGCGTGCTGGCGCAGCGGACGTCGTCGGCGCTGCGGCGGCAGGAGTAGCCACAGGCCGTCTTCCCATTGGCGGACAGACACGAGACGGGCGGAAGCGAAGGCGTGGAGGCGAGCAGGGTGAGGCCGAGAATCGTGAGGAGCATGGGCGCACCGGGGATGCGAGTGACGGAGCCCCGACGCAGGCGGAGCCCGTTTATTCACTCCCCGCGTGCACTCCACCGGCTCAGCGGGAGGGCCGCTCGATGCGGCCGTCCGCGTGGCGTGCGAAGCGCCCCTCTTCCCGGGGGTGGACCGGATCTCCGGACCGCCACGGCCAGCCGCCGAAGCCCGTGCGCTGGTAGTCGTTGAAGGCCTGCTGGATTTCCGCGCGGCTGTTCATCACGAAGGGGCCGTACTGCACCACCGGCTCGCCAATGGGGCGCCCCTGCAACATCAACACCTCGCACGCGCTGCCCACGGCCTCCAGGCGCACCGCCGCGTCGCTCCGGACCACGAGGGCCTGATGCGCACGGACGTCGTGGTCCGCCACCTTCAGTGCGTCGCCGTCGAAGAAGTAGAGCGTGCGGTTGGCTCGCGGGTTCGCGGCGGGCGGCAGCGTCCATACCGCGCCCGCCTCCAGGCGGATCGTCCAGATGGCCACGTCCGTGTCGGAACGCGAGGCCCACGAGCGGGGCGGAGGCGGCGGCGCGCGGCGGCCCTCCAACTGCCCCGCGGCCACGGTCACCTCGGTGCGGCGGCCCGCCTCATCCGTGAACGCCACGTGCGGGATGTCCTGGCCCCAGAGCATCGCGAAGTGCGGCGGCGCGAGCTTGTCCTCGGCGGGCAGGTTGAGCCAGATCTGGAACAGCTCGGTCGGGTTGGGGCGGCTCTTGTCCACCAGGGGGAACATCTCCGAGTGCACGACGCCCGCCCCCGCGGTCAGCCACTGCACGTCGCCGTGGCCGAAGCGCGCCGCGGCCCCCAGCGAGTCCGAGTGGTCGATGAGGCCCTTGCGCACCAGCGTCACCGTCTCGAAGCCACGGTGCGGGTGTCCGGGAAAGCCGGGGATGACCTCCCCGTGGTACATGTTCCAGCCGTCCTTGCCGTCGAAGTCCTGGCCGAGGTTGCGGCCCGTGAGCGGCGCCGCGGGCCCGAGGTGCTCGTTGCCGGCGGGGTACGCGTCGTTGTGGTGCACGCAGAACAGGAAGGGATCCGCGGTCACCCAGGGGAATCCCAGCGGACGGGTCTCGAGGAGGGGGCTCTTCATGGTGGCTCCAGAGGTAACGCGCTCGTTTCTATTCCGCACGCGGGGGAGACCCAGCGCCCTGCTCATCCTTCGTTCCCTTCCGGGAGCGCTTGCAGCTCCCGGGTGAGCCGCTTGAGGGAGTCCCGCAGCGCCGCCGCCTCCTCGAGCGGAAGCCGAAGCTTGCAGAGCATCTCGTTGGGAATGGACGCCGCGCGGGCACGCAGCTTCTGACCGGCGGACGTGAGCTCGACGAGCACCCGGCGCTCGTCCTCCGGGGCTTCCACGCGTGCGGCCCCGCCTTTCTTCTTCGCAGCCATGCGGCCCCTCGGTCCTGATGCACTTCTCGTAGTGCACCATTATATGGGGTGCAATGGAATCGCTCATGATCCCCTTCTCCGTCCTCGATCTCTCTCCCATCGTCGAAGGGGGTGACGCCACCCAGGCCCTGCGCAACACGCTCGATCTCGCCCGCCATGCCGAGCGGCTGGGCTATCGCCGCTACTGGCTGGCCGAGCACCACAACATGGCCGGCGTGGCGAGCGCCGCGACCTCGGTGGTGATCGGTTACGTGGCCGGCGGCACCTCGACGATTCGCGTTGGCGCTGGAGGCATCATGTTGCCCAACCATGCGCCGCTGGTGATCGCCGAGCAGTTCGGCACGCTGGAGTCGCTCTACCCGGGACGCATCGAGCTGGGTCTGGGGCGCGCGCCGGGCACCGACCCGGTCACCTCCCACGCGCTCCGGCGGACCCTGGCCAGCGACGCCGACACCTTCCCCCAGGATGTCGTCGAGCTCATGAACTACTTCCGTCCCGCCGAGCCCGGCCAGCGGGTGCGGGCCGTCCCCGGCGCGGGCCTGAACGTCCCCATCTGGATCCTCGGCTCCAGCCTCTTCGGCGCGCAGCTCGCCGCGGCGTTGGGCCTGCCCTATGCCTTCGCCTCGCACTTCGCGCCGGGCCACATGATGCAGGCCATCGACATCTACCGCAGCCGGTTCCGTCCCTCGGAGCAGCTCGAGCGGCCCCACGTCATGCTGGGCATCAACGTCTTCGCGGCCGATACGGACGAGGAGGGCCGCCGGTTGATGACCTCCCTCCAGCAGGCCTTCCTCAATCTGCGCCGCGGCCAGCCGGGTCCCCTACAGCCCCCGGTGGAGGGTTTCGAGCAGCGGCTGTCTCCCATGGAGCAGGCGGGCCTCGAGCAGGCACTGTCCTGCTCGGTCGTCGGCTCGCCCGAGACCGTCCGCCGGGGGCTGGAGTCCTTCATCGCCCGCACCGGCGCCGACGAGCTCATGGTGACGTCCCAGATCTTCGACCATGCCGCCCGTCTGCGCTCGTACGAGATCGCGGCGGAGGCGCGTGACCTGCTCGCCCGCGCGAGCTGAAGCGTTTCTGGGCGTCAGGTGGTGGGCAACACCACGCGGAAGCAGGTGCCCTGGCCGACGGTGCTCTCCACGGTGAGCTCTCCCCGCATCGCGATGATGAGGCTGTGGCAGATGGCCAGCCCCAAGCCTGTCCCCACCCCCACGGGCCGGGTGGTGAAGAACGGCTCGAAGATGCGCTGGAGGTTCTCCGGTGCGATGCCGTGGCCGGTGTCCCGGATCTCCACCACCACCTTGCCCTCCTCGGCCTTCAGGTGGGCTTCCACGGTGTTCTCCCCCGGTGCTCCCTCGGGGATGGCCTGGGCGGCGTTGAGCAGCAGATTGAGGAACACCTGCCCCAGGCGCGACTCACTGCCTCGCACCCGCGGCACCTCCGCGGGCTGCCAGACCACGCGGGCCCGGTGCCGGAGCTCCGGCATGGCCATCTTGATCGACATCTCCAGCGCCCGGCGGACATCCGCCCATTCCTCCCCCGGGCCCGTGTCCTCTCCCCGCGCGAACGTCTTCAGGTCCCCCACCACATTGTGGATGCGCGTGGTGCCCTGCCGCGCCTCGGTGAGCGCCTCCGCGCACTCCTCCAACGTCCGCGCCACCCGGGCGAGGCCGGGCTCTCCCGCGAGGGCCTGCCGCAGCTCGGCCAGCCCTTCCTCGATGAAGGTGAGGTTGGAGGAGAGGTAGCCCAGGGGATTGTTCACCTCGTGCGCGACCCCCGCGGCCAGCGTCCCCAGGGCCGCCAGCCGGTCCGCCTGGACCAGGCTCAGCTCGAGCGTCTTCTGCCGGGTGATATCCCGGACCAGGAAGGCCACGCCCGGACGGAGGGGCACCTGCATGGCATCGGCGCTGAACCAGCGGCGCCCCCCCTCCATCTCCACCGAGTACTCGAAGCGATCCGGCTGTCCCCGGGCCAGCACGCGCTGGATGCTCTCCAGGGTCAGCGTGGCGGTTTGGGGGTCCATCACCTCGGAGATGGGGCGTCCCAGGAAGGCCTCCCGGCGCATGAGCAGCAGCGACTCGGAGGGGGTCCACGCCGAGAGGTAGTGGCCATTGGCGTCGAACTCGAAGACGAGGCTGTCGGTGAGGCCGAGCACCACACGCAGCAACTCCTCGAGCGCTTCGTGTGGGTCGGGCACCGTATCCACCACCGGGGAGCGAAGGGGGGATGGGGCCCCCAGGTGCCAATGATACCAGGGCCGGGTCCTTCAGGGCCATGACGCCCGGCGGCTCCCGCCCGCCCCACGGCTCAGTCCTCGCGAGGTCCCTCCCCGGCGGGAGCCCCCATCAGCCCGGGGGCGAGCGCAGCTTCTCCTGGCAGGACTGTCGTCGTGGGCTCCTCGCTCCCGGCGCGCAGCGGGGTGCGCTCCAGCCGGGTCTTCTGCTCCGTGCTCCGCACCGGCCTCGCGGGCGGAGGCTTCCGCCCGGAAGTGCTCCGCGAGCAACTGCGTGCCGACGGAGGCCGCGCTACCTGGAGGGCCCGAGTGAGGCATGGGCGGCCTCATTCTCTTGCAGCCGTGGCGGCAAGGCGAATCCTGTCTCAGGGCTCGCGGGGCAGCTGGCGTACCTGGAAGCCCTTACGGGTCAGCAGGGCGAGGATGCCTTCCTCTCCCACCAGGTGACCGGCGCCCACCACCACGAAGTGCGTCTCGGGCTGGTCGAGCATCGCGGCCACCTTGTCCGTCATCTGCCGGTTGCGGGTGTAGAAGAGGGCCTCGTAGAAGGGCTTGTAGGTGGGGTCGTCCGCCCGCTCGAAGAGGACATGGGCCAGGGCGTCGGGGTTGCCGCCCTCCCAGGCGGTGGCCACGGTCGCCATGCTGACGGCCGTCTGCGAGGTCTGCTGGAGCTGATCTCGCAGCATGAGGTCCTGCACCGTATCGGGAAGGCCGGCGAGCATGCGCATCTGCGAGTCGATCGTCTCCAGCTCCACGATGCGCTGGGTGCCGCGCGCCTTCGTCAGCAACATCCGGTCGATACCGCCCCCCTCCGAATAGCCGGCCTTCTGCATCTCCAGGAGGGAGAGGGTGATGGACAGCAGCCAGGGCCGCATGCGCTCGACGGCGGCCGGAGGGATGCCCACCTGCTCGAGCGCCTTGGGCAGGAGTGCCTTCGTCTCGGCGCTCAGGTGCGCGCTCAGCCCGTCGGGAGGCGCGTAGGTGCCCAGGCTCAGGATGAGTTGCTGGGTCTGTGCCTTGTCGGCCTTGTCCGGGTCCAGCTCCACCACCAGCGCCTGCGAGCGCGCGAACGCGGCCTCCAGGGACGGCGGGAAGACGAACTGGCCGGGCCTGCCCAGGTGCACCGAGCCGGTGAGGTAGAGCGGCTTGTCCGGAGCCCCGGGACGCGTCACCTCCCAGAGGAAGGCGCGGCGCTCGGCCACGGCGGCGGAGCGTGGCGCGGAGGCGGGGACCTCCGCGGAGGTCGTGGCGCAGGCGGTACCGAGGAGGGAGAGAAAGAGCAGGAGCAATCGGGTCGGGCGCATGTTCGGTCCGTTGAAGGTTTCGCGCATCATGGACGGATCGGAACGGCCGCGCACGCGGCTTCCCGCGCGAGGAGCTCGCGTGCCGCCTCCCTCATGCCAGTGACGAGCTGGCTGGTCCTGACGTGCCGGCGCGGGTGCTCCGCTGGTGGGAGTCGCGATCAGCTTCCGTTGCGCGGATACTGCTCGGTGCGGCCGTCCGAGGACAACTCGGTCAGCCCGGTGATCTTCCCCGAGGCATCCTTCTCGATGCGCAAGCGGAGGATGTCCATGCCATCGTCGAGCATGAGCGTGTCCGCGGTCATCGGGACGACCCGGATCTTCGGCCCATCCTGGCGCCACTGGTACCAGAGAGAGCCGTTCTCGTAGAGCAGCGTGTCGCGCCCATAACGCCCCGTGAAACTCTTCAGCACCTCGGGGCTCAGCGTCACCGGCGTGGCGAGTGCCTCCACCCTCTGGATGGACCACGCGAGCTCATGCTTCCGCCGGTCGTCCTTGGCCTTGCCCCGCAGTTTCTTCAGCGCGTCCAGGTGGGCGGCCTCGAGCGCCTTGTCCGCCGGGACCTGGATGTCCGGCGCCACGCCGGTGCCTTCCCAGTTGGTGCCGGTGATGGGGTTCACCGCGCGGCCGAATGGAACGACCGCCACCAGGTGCACGTCGGCGAGGAAGTGGGGTTTGACCGGATGGGCGCCACCGCCGGTCGTCTCGCCGACGAGGGTGGCCCGCTTGAGGTTCTTCAGGTTGTAGGAGAACTCCTCGGCCGCCGAGAAGGTGCGCGAGCTGGTGAGGATGTAGACGGGGACATCGGTCATCCGCTTGCCGCTCACGTGGGCGGAGGTCCAGAACTGCTGCGTGACGTTCCCCTCGCGGATGTAGAAGCTGTTGAGGTGCGTGGGCTCCTCGAAGAAGTAGCTGGTGATGAGCTGCACCATGGACGGGTGGCCGCCGCCGTTCTGGCGCAGGTCGATGATCACCGCATCGGAGTTGGACAGGAAACCCATGGCGGAGATGGCGGTTTCCCCCGCCAGTTCCGCGCCCATGAAGCCGCGCAGATTCAGGTAACCCACGTTCCCCGTGAGCCGCTCCACCTTCTCGAAGCCGAAGTTGATGGACGCCATCTCGCGGCGGAGCTCCTCCTGGGCGGCCGCGTCCCTGGGCGCCTTGGGGTCCCTGACCGGAGGCATCACGGGCTCGTAGCGGATGTGCAGGTGCTTGTCCTTGCTCACCGCCTGGAGATCGCGGGTCAGCGCGTCCGCGAGCTCGGCCGGGCGGGTCAACTTGTCGTAGGCGCCCGCCTTCAGCTTCTGGCGGATGGCCGCCTCCATCTTCTTGGCCACGTCCGGAAAGACGTAGGCCTCGTTCAGCACCGCCGAGACGCGCTCCACCCTCTTCGCGCGCGCCGCCGCGTCCAGCGCCTCCCCCGCGCCGCGCCCTGGCTGGGCCTGGGAGGTGCCAGAGAACAGCAGGAGCGCCGTGCACAACAGGGCGCCCACGCCGCCAGCTCCGCGTTCACTTCGGTTCCTACCGCTCGCTGCCGTCATTGGAACTCCTTGGGATGGGGCTTCCGCATGGTCCTATAGGAGGTCTCCACTTCCTCGTCATGGTTCGGTCATGCCCTGAGAACGGCGAACGGAAGGGGGCCGTGCCGCACCGTGCTATATCCAGCAGGTCGGCAAGCGCCGCTGAGCGCTCTCCTCACTCGCTGGTGCGGCCGGGGAGGACTTCCCGCAGGCAGCGCGAGATGTCGCCGCGCCAACTCCACTGTTGGGGATAGCCGAGCGAGGCCTCCTCGAAGCGCACCCCATCGCGCCACAGCGTGGCGGGCATGTGGAGGTGCCCGGAGACGACGACCTCGGCCCGGAAGCGCAGGTGCCAGTCCTCTGTCTTCTTCGTGCCGCACCAGATGGAGAAGCGGGGGATGCGCGGCAGGCGCACGTGCTCGTAGCGCAGCGGGAAGTGGTTGATGAGGATGGTGGAGCAGTCCGGCGGCAGGCTCTCCAGCCGGGCGAGCGTCTGCTCCACGCGCGCCGCGCACCACGCGGACCGGCTCGGGTAGGGGTCCGGGTGCAGCACCGCCTCGTCGGTACAGAGGATGTGGTGCTCCATCGCCCACGCGATGGCATCCTGCTCGGCGACGTGGTCCGGGCGGAACGAGTAGTCGTAGAGCAGGAACATCGGCACCAGCAACCGATGCGGCCCCTCGCCCGGCCAGCGGACGTACGAGTCCTCGGGCGTGAGCACGCCGTACGAGCGGCAGTGCTCCACGAGCTGTTGGTAGCGGGCCTCGCCTCGGAGGGCGGGCTGCTCGCGCGTCAGCGTCCACAGCTCGTGGTTGCCGGGCACCCACACCACCTTCTGGAAGCGCGCCGTCAGCGTGCGCCAGGCGAAGTCCATGTGCTCCAGCGTCTCGCCCACGTCCCCGGCGACGATGAGCCAGTCCTCCGGGTGGGGGGCGATCGACTCGAGCGCCTTGCGGTTGTGCTCGTAGCGCACGTGGAGATCACTGAGGGCGTAGAGCTTCATGGTGGGGGGCACGTACCGTCCACATTACTGGACTCCCAGGCCGCGTCGCCGTTGCGCATGAAGGAAGAATAGAAGCGGGGGCGATCCCTTGCCCGAGCAGGCGTGATGGCGCGGAGCCCCCTGGCTTTTCCTTCGCGCGGCATCAAGGCACCATGGGGCTTCCGCTCCGGCCTTCCGAATGGCGAACGAGTCAGCCCAGGCACGTCATGCCCGGAAGCCTGCTCCCCAGGCTCCCCAATCCCCGGCTCCCACCCCCGAGCCCGCCGACCTCGTCGTGCGCTCGGTGCTGCCGGAGGATTTGCTGTCGGCGTTGGAGAGCGAGCGCCTTCTGTACCGCTGGGTGATGCTCAAGGGCGCCGAGGACGTGCGGCTGGAGGACGAGTCGATGCTCGGCCTCACCCCACGGCCCGCCGCGGATGCCAGTTGGGGTGGAGGTCAGCTCATCGGCTTCCTCCCGGACGAGCGCAAATTCGTGGGGGAGATCGTCCATGTGGACCCCACGAATGGACGGGTCTTCCTCTCCACGCGCTCGCTGAGCCACATCCCGCCCGAGGTGATCTCCGCGGACCGGTGGGCCTTCCAGCCCTATGACTTCTCCGAGGCGCTCCTCTCGGCCTCGCGGGCCTACGACGCGCGAGGGTCCCGGGTGCGCGAGGCCCTGGACCGCGTCCGCGGCATCATTCCCGACGACGGCGCGGGCCCCTCGCCCGGGCCCGAGGACCTCTGGGAGAAGCCGTGGGCGCTCCTCTGGGGGCCTCCGGGCACGGGCAAGACGGAGACGGTGGCGCGGCTGCTCGCGCAGGCGATTCAGCGCAACCCCAAGGAGCGCATCCTCGCGGTGGCGCCCACCAACCGCGCCGCCGACACGCTCGCGCTGCGCGTGGCCCGCATGCTGTCCAAGGCCGGGGCCCTCCACGCGCCGGACACCACGTGCCGCATCTTCCGGGGTGGCATTGGCGTGGGCCCGGAGCTGACGAACGCCTTTCCCGCCGTCCTCCAGGACTCGCGTTACCAGAAGCAGGCGGCGCGCATCGAGTACATGGAGGAGCGCGTGCGCCGCGAGTACCTCGAGGGCGCGCCTCCCTCGCGGCTGGCCACCGTGAAGGCGGAGCTGCGCAAGGTGCGCGACGGCCTCACGGACGAGACACTCTTCGTCGCCCGGGAGGGGCACGCCACCCTCATGGTGCTCACCGTACACCGCGCGCTGCGGCTCGTGTCCGAGCTGGAAGGCGCCGAGCGTTTCGACCGGCTGGTGGTGGACGAGGCGGGCATGGTGTCGCGCGCCGCCGTGGGGCTGCTGGCGCCGATGGCGCGCAAGGTGCTGCTGGGCGGAGACCCGAAGCAGATCGGCCCGGTGAGCCAGGCGCTGGAGGGCGTGGAGCGGCCGGTGCAGACGTGGATGCGCAGCTCCCCGCTGTCGCACCTGGAGGACGCGAAGGCGGCGACGGAGTCCTCGCACGTGCTGCTCTTGCGGACGCAGCACCGCATGCACCCGCAGATCGGCTCCGTGGTGAGCCACTTCAGCTACGCGGGGATGCTGGAGGACGGAGAGGGCCCGCGCACCCGCCAGCCGAAGACGGTGGACGTGTACCCGGCGGCGCGCGCCTGCTGGGTGGTGCTGGACGAGGCCACGCGGGACGCTCGCCGCATCTGTCACGAGCGGGGCGAGTCGGGCCGTGGCTACCGGCGGCCCTTCTCGGCGGATCTGGTGGTGACCCTGGCCGCGCCCGCGCTGAAGGCGGGGCTCAAGGTGCTGGCGGTGACGCCCTACCGGGCCCAGGCGGCGCTGCTGCGTGCGCTGGCGCAGCAGAAGGGGTGGAGCGAGTCGCGCTTCCAGGCCTCCACCATCCACCGGCAGCAGGGCACCGAGTACGACGTCGTCGTGGTGGACACGGTGGCCGCCGGGCGTCCCTTCGCCCCGAGCGAGCTCACCCCCATGCTCAACGTGGCCGCCAGCCGCGCCCGCGAGTACCTCTTCGTCCTCTCCTCGCGCGCCGAGTCCGAGGCCGCCATTCCCTCGCAGCTGCTGGAGCTGCTGACGCCCGTGGCCCCCACCCTGGAGCCCCGCTTCTCGCTGCAGCCGCTGCTGGTGATGCCGGGCGTGCGCGCGCAGGCGGCCCGGCGGCCCGAGGCCCTGGGAGAGGAGATCGACTCCCGGCGGGGCATGGGGCCGCTCTTCACCCAGGAGCAGGTGGCCCTCTTCGAGCGCCGCTTCGACGACGGGCACCACCTGGTGCGCGGGGTGGCCGGCAGTGGGAAGACGTATGTGATGGCGCAGTGGGTGGCGCGCTACCTCGCCGAGCACCCGGACGCGCGGGTGCTGGTGTCCTTCTTCAACAAGGCGCTGACGCCGCTGCTCTCGCGGCTGTTGGTGGCGGCCATGCGGCAGCGGCTCGGCAAGCGGGCGCCGCTGATGACACAGCGGGTGACGCTCATGCACGTGACGGGCACGGGCTCCTTCGCCCCGGAGAGCTTCGATGCCGTCTTCGTGGACGAGGCGCAGGACCTGAGCGCCCCGGAGCTCGCGCACCTGTACGCGCTGGCCCGTCCGCTCTCGCGCGGCGAGGGGCCCCGGCTCAAGGCCTTCCTGCTCTTCGCGGACGACTCGCAGAACGTGTACGGCAACAGCGCCGTGGAGGCCCTGCGCAAGGAGCTGCCGGACGGGCTCGACTTCACCGGCCGGGTGCGCGTGCTGCACGAGGCCTTCCGCTCCACGCGCCAGGTGTCCGAGCTGGCCTTCAACGTGGTGTTGGATCCGCTCGGGCTGCACCGGGTGGCCAACCCCGGCATGCGCGAGTTCATGCGCGCCCACGAGCTGCGCGAGCAGGGCCTGCTGGAGGATCCGGTGCCGGGGGTGGATGGGCTGTACCGGCTGCAGGCCACCGAGCGCGAGGGCGTGGCGCCGGTGGTGAAGACCTTCGACTCGGCGCAGGCGGAGGAGGCGTGGCTGGTGCGCGAGGTGAAGCGGCTGCTCCAGGAGGAGGGCGTGCAGCCCTCGGACGTGCTGGTGGTGGCGCCGGTGCGGCCGGCGCGGCTGGCCGAGGCCTTGGAGCGCGAGGGCCTGAAGGCGGTGGCCTTCGGCGGGCGCAGCGGGCAGGACGTCTCGGGCTTCAGCGTGGGCAAGGTGGACTACTTCCGGGTGACGACGGCCTTCTCGTGCAAGGGGCACGAGAGCCCGGTGGTGTTCTTCTGCGGCGTGGACGCGCTGGACGACATGTCGTGGATGGAGGCCCGGCCGGGGCGCACCGAGCGTGAGCTGGAGCGCACGCGCCGCGCGCTCTTCTACGTGGGCGCCACGCGGGCCATGGTGCGCCAGTACGTGAGCGGGCTCTCCGGGGCCCGTTTCACCCGCGCCGCCCTGGAGTACGCGCGGGCGCTCGCTCGCGGCTCACGGTGAGCGGGACAAGACCTGCCAGGTGGAGTTGGGTTGTTCCGCTCGTTTCCAACCCGTTGGGTCCTGAGATTTTGCCGCCTTTCGCGCTTCCGGCCCAACCTTTGAGGTTGGCGAGGTGTCCCCTGCAACCCCCGCTCATGCCCCCATTGACCCCCCCGGGCCCGCCGGGTGAAATTGGCGGCATGAGCGACACCGAGGACACGCAGCAGTACAAGGTCGTGGTGAACCACGAGGAGCAGTACTCCATCTGGCCGGCCGACCGGGAGAACGCCCCCGGCTGGAAGGACGCCGGCAAGTCGGGCACCAAGGCCGAGTGCCTCGAGCACATCAAGCAGGTGTGGACGGACATGCGCCCGCTCAGCCTGCGCAAGAAGATGGAGGAGGGGGCGAAGGGCTCGTGAAGGGCCCGCTCCCGCTCACTTCGGAGCGGCCGCGCCCGACATCAGGAAGGCGCGCAGCCGCTCGGGCGGGCAGGGCTTGAGCAGCACGGTGACGTGGGGGGGAATGATGTCCCGCGACGGCAGCTGGGTGGTGTGCAGGCCGCAGCGCAGGTGCGGGGTGCGGGCCCGCAGCGCCGCCAATAAGGACAGCCCGTCCATGCCCGGCAGGATGTACGCGGCGATGACGACCGAGGGCGGTTCTTCCTCCGCCATCCGCAGGGCCTCTTCACCGCTCGTCGCCACGCGCTTGGTGCCGGGCATGTCCCGCAGGAGCCTGCGCAGCGCGGAGAGCTGCAGCGGATCCTCGTCGACGAAAAGGTAGGAGGGAAGGGCGTCCACGGTCATCCGGGACCTCCAGGAGCCGGTATGTAACGTGACGGGTCCTCGGACGGAGATACTACCCCAGTCGTCCTGGGAAACCAACCTCCCGAGTCATATTGCCACCGGTGAACCACTCGGGTCCCGGGACAATGGCAAAAAAGCTCGCAACCAGGTTGGGAGAGAGCGCGCGCGCAGCCCGGCAGCGCCTCAACCTCACACAGGAAGACGTGGCGGAGCGCATAGGCATCGCCACGGAGGTGTACGGGCGGCTGGAGCGAGGCAACATGCTTCCGAGCGTCCCCACCTTCCGCAAGCTGTGCGCCGTGCTCGCCCTTTCCGCGGACGAGGCCCTGGGCCTCACCAGCGAGAACCCCCTTCCCTGGACGCCTCCGCCTCCCTCCCCCGAGGTCAGTGAGCCCGCGGAGCTGCGCCGCCTGCTGCGCCGTGCCCGCCAGTTGGATCGCAACTCGCTCCGGGTGCTCAGCCTCGTGGCCGCGCACCTGGGGCAGAAGAACGGGTAGGGAAGGTGCCTGTTTCACGGTGAGAGCCTCGCGCGCAGCCGCTTCGCCGATGGGAATCCATGGAAGAGCACCACCTGTGGGTGTGCCTCCAACAGCGCGCGTGCCTGGGCATCCTTCGCCAGCGCCCGATCCACCCCCAACAGCAGCCCCGCATCCGGTCGCGAGCGCAGCTCCTCCATTCTCCTCGACAGCGGGCCCGCATGCCACGCGTGGAACAATTCCAGCGCCACCTCACGCCCCGTCTGTCTATGACGGAACGTGAGATCCGGCACGCACAACCCGGCCGCTCCCATGTGGCGGGGCAGGGGCAGTAGATCCAGCTCCCAGTCCTCGTCGTCGAAGCCCTCGGCCAGCGTGGCCACCTCGGGCGGGATGTGGCCCAGCGCCGTGCCGTGCGGTGACACCAGCGGATCCTTCTCGTCCAGCACCAGCGTCACCCGGCGCCGCGGGCTCTCCAGGGAAGCGGTGAGCTGCCAGTACTTCAGCACCGGCACCACGGACAGGAAGCTCGCCAGCTGCAGCCCGTACTTCTTCTGCAGCGCGAGCATGGCCCCCGGGCCCTCCACCTCCAGCACCCAGTCCTCGCCCTCGCGCCGCACCTCGGCCACCAGCCGGCAGAACTTCAGCCAGCGCAGCACCTTGCGCACCCGCAGCAGCTCCGGCGCCTTCGCCCGCAGCGTCAGCCGCCGCGCGTCGAAGAGGGGGCCCTGCGCCAGCGCCAGGTTGTAGCGATCCAGCAGCTCCGGGGCCGTCAGCGCCTCCCAGCCGTTGAGCCGGCGATGGCCTGGAAGGTCGGCGTAGAGGGCCTCGCGCAGCTCCGGCAGGGGGCGCGGGAAGGCCTCCGACAGCCGGGATTCGTAGGTTTCCACCGTCGCGTCCGCGGGCAGCGAGCGCAGGACCCGGGCCGCCTCGCGGAAGGCCGCGGCGCGCGCCTCGGAGATGCCCTCCGAGGGCTCGTCGAAGAGCATCCGGTCCACCAGCAGCTTCACCAGCCCCCGCGCCACCTTGGGCCGCGTGTGCGCGCCGGCCCGGAGCGCGAGCGTCTCCTCCACCTCGTCGCGCGAGCGCCCCACGCCCGCCGCCACCTCGGCGATGAGCTCCGTGGCGAGGGTGCGCAGCGCCGCGTCCTCCCGCTTCACGAAGGAGGGGCGCAGCTTCCCGTCACGCACGCGGAAGAGGAGCAGCTCACGCGTCAGCATGCCTCGCCCTCCTCGTCCTGGTAGGCCCGGTGCTGGCGCCGCCGCTCGCTGATGGAGGCCTCGGCCGTCTGCGCCGAGCACACCTCGTACAGGAGCGCGCGTTTGCCCGGGCGCTGGCGGAGGATTCGTCCCAACCGCTGCACGTGCTCGCGCACGCTGCCACTGCCGCTGAGCACCACGCCCACTCGCGCCTCCGGTACGTCCACGCCCTCGTTGAGCACCCGCGAGGTGAGCAACACCGGCAGCTCCCCGCTGGCGAAGGCGCCGAGCAGTGCCTTGCGCTCGGGCACGGGCGTGTGGTGCGTGAGCGCCGGCAGCAGCAGCCGCCGCGCCAGCGTGTACACCGTCTCGTTGTCGTCGGTGAAGACGATGACGCGGTCCTCGCGGTGCTCCAGGAGAATCCGCCACAGCACGTCCTGCTTCGCGCTCGAGGTGAGGGCGATGCGGCGCTGCTCCCGGTAGCCCCGGTACGCCGCGCGGCCCTCTTCCGTGCGCTGGCTCTCCGCGAGGAAGCGCGCCCAGCCCTCCGGCACGTCGAAGCGGATGCCCCGCTGGCGGATGAAGGTGAGGTAGCGCGCGCGGGCCTCGTCATGCCGCGCCTGCTCCTCGGGCGTGAGCGGCACCTCCACCCGGCGTACCTCGTACGGGGCCAGGTAGCGGCCCTGCAGCTCGCGGATGTCCGTGCGGTGCACCAGCGGCCCCATCAGCTCCTCGCACACGCGCTCGCCGCCATCGGTGCGCTCCAACGTGGCGGTGAGGCCCAGCCGGTACGGCGCCAGCGAGCCCTCGGCGATGAAGCGGTAGCTGGGCGCCGGCAGGTGGTGGCACTCGTCGCAGATGAGGAAGCCGAAGCGGTTGCCGTGAAACTCCGTCTGCATCGCCGCCGAGTCGTACGTCGTCACCGTCAGCAGCTGCCGGTCGCTCACCCCGCCCCCCAGCATCCCCACCGGCAGGCCCAGGTGCTTGGACAGCACGCCCTGCCACTGGGTCATCAGGTCGAGCGTGGGGACGACCACCAGGGTCGGCCGCTTCACCCGGGCGATGGCCAACACCGCCAGCAGCGTCTTGCCCGCGCCCGTGGGCAGCTCCACCAGCCCCCGCCCGCCCGCGCCGCTCCACGCCTCCAGCGCCGCCTTCTGGTGGGGGAAGGGCTCGATGGGCGTGGCCAGCGCCACCTCCAGCGGCTCGAAGCGCTTCGCCCGGTCCTCGTAGGGCTGGCCCAGCTCGCGCAGCCTCAGCACCACCTGCCGGTAGTGCCGCGCCGCGGCCCGGTACACCCCGGTGCGCGTGTCCCGCTGGAACACGGCGCGCAGGGCGTCGTCGTCGGGCAGCGTGGGCGCCACCAGGGTGCCGCAGTCGAAGTGGAGCTCGGTGGCCATCAGGTCGGAATCGGGGGAACAGCCGGGAGTAACCCGATCTCCGAGCCTACGCCAGAGTGTGACTTTCGAGGTTGGTTCGCCCACGGTCCGTAGGATGCCCGGCGAGGAGACTGACAGGGGCTTTACAGGCAGGGAGACGCAACAATGTCCGGAATCGAACATTCCCGGCCCTCCCCCTCGGGACATCCCGGGTGGCCCTCCTGGCCCGCCGTCCGAGGTGGGGTGCGGGCGAGGCGGCGAGGGCCCGGGCATCCCCTCACCGGCTCAGGTCGTTCCTGGGCGAAGGATGCGTGGCGGGCCCTGCGTGAAGCGCCTACCCTTCCTTCATCTCCATGCGCCGCATCGTCATCCTCAGCCCGCATCGCCCCTCCCGGGAGCTGATCTCGCGCCTCCTGGCGGAGCCGGGCCTGTCCGTCATCGCCATTGCGGACGCGGACGAGGCCCTGGACTCCATCGCCGAGGAGGAGCCCGCCCTGGTGGTGGTGGACGCGCGCCGGCCGGACGAGGACCAGCCCTTGCTGCTGGGGCTGCTCAAGCGGCGTCACCCGCGCCAACCGCTCATCACCCTGGTGCCCGGACGCCTGCGCGTCTTCGACGGCAGCGAGGAGCGCGTGCGCGACGTGCGCGACGGCTCGACCGAGGGCCTCCACCTGCTGCTCAGCGAGTTGCAGCGGGCCACGAGGGATTTGCTCGCCCAGCACCTGCTGCGGATGCTCCGCCCCCCCACCGGCGAGGCCTGAGCCGCCAGGGCGCGGGGCGCTCGTGTCAGTGCAGCAGGCCGTCGCCCGCGGCCGGGGCGGACTCACTCCGGGCCACCTTCAGGAGGGCGAGCTTCTCCAGGTGCTCGCGCTCCACGCGGGTGCCGGTGGTGGGCACGGTGAGGCCCTGCTCGGTCCACTCGGGCAGGAAGAGGAGGGCCTGGGCGTCGCCGGTGTAGCCGAGCTGGACGAGCTGCTCCGGCTCGAAGAGGCGGCAGCGCCTGGCGCAGCAGGGGAAGGACGAGAGGACGCGGTAGAGGCCCTCGGGAGGCAGGGGCTCGAGGTGCTCGGCCCAGGTGGTGTCCGGCAGCGGCGTGCCCCGCGCGTGCCAGCGAGCCCGGTTGGCTGCCCAGCCGCTGGGCAGGTAGAGGCCCGGGCCCGGGTCCCCGTGGTTGTGGAAGTAGACGAGCCGGCCCGCGGGGATGTGCGTGCCGAGCGCGCTGCGGGTGCGGTACAGGCCACAGGGTGGGAGGTTCATGGCGGGCTTGTAGTGCGGTTGGGAAAGGTTTTTCCCTCTCCACGGAGTTTTTTCCGGCCCCCGGAGCCCCCCTCCGAGTCCCGCGCTTGGGACGGTGGCTCAACCCCTTGGAATCACGAGGAGCGCGCCCGTGCGAGGGCTTCGGCACGGCATGTGCTCATGCGTCCATGCGCAGGACGGGGCGGTGCTGCTGGACGGGGTGGGACGGGGTTGGGTGGGCGGTACCGTGGGGGGCCTCGCGACGGGGCGGTGGTGCTGGGGTTGGGGGCGGATGGACCGCCCGTCGCGGGGTAGGTGGGTGGGGAGGGCGAGGGGTCGCCCTGTGTGGAAGCCCGGCCGGGTCACACCGGTCGGGTGTTCCCATTGCGGGTGGCGAAGAAGGCCAGCACCTGGGCCTCGCCCCAGTAGGACGGGGACAAGGGGCTGCCCGCGACGAAGCCCACGTGGCCGCCGTGCTCGGTGACGACGGCGTGCAGCATGGGGTTGGCCTCCACGTCCCGCGGGTGGGTGGAGGCGGGAATCATCGGGTCATCCTTGGCGCTCAGCAGCAGGGTGGGGCGGCGGATGGCGTGGAGGCGCGGCCCCGAAGAGGCCTCGGCGTAGTAGTGGGTGGCGTCGCGGAAGCCGTGGAGCGGGGCGGTGACGGCGTCGTCGAAGCCGCGGATGGTGGTGGCGCGCTCCATGGCGGCGCCGTCGAAGACACCGGGGAAGCGGCGGAGCTTCTCGCGCGCCTTGCTCTTGAGGGTGCGCAGGAAGCGGCCGCGGTAGAGGCGCTGGAAGGGGCCGGGCCCGTCGAGCGTGTCGGCGCAGACGCCCAGGTCGAAGGGGGCGCTCACGGCGGCGGCGGAGTCCACGAGCGAGTTGTCTCCCGTCTCCTCCATGAGCCGCAGCAGCACGTTGGCGCCCAGGGAGAAGCCCACCGCGTAGATGGGGCCGGTGAGGCGCGCGCGCAGGTGCTTGAGCACGGAGAGCGCATCGCCGATGTCGCCCGAGTGGTAGGAGCGGGCGAGCCGGTTGGGCTCACCGCTGCAGGAGCGGAAGTTGATGGCGGTGGCGCCCCAGCCGCGCTCGGCGGCGCCGCGGAGGATGGCGGTGATGTAGCCGGAGCGAGAGGAGCCCTCCAGGCCGTGGAGGGTGACGACGTGGGGGGCGCCCTGGGGGCCGTCGAAGGAGTCGAGGTCGACGAAGTCCCCATCGGGGAGCTCCCAGCGCTCGCGCTTCAGGGGAGGCGCGTGCGTGGGGCGTACGAGCGAGGCGAAGATGGTCTGCGCGTGGGGCGAGGCGAGGCCGCGCGCGGGGGCGAAGAGCTCGGTGGGTTGGAAGCTCACGCGCCGGGGGATATCACCGGCGGCGGGCCTGGCGCATGGAGGAACAGCCACCCTCGCGGATGGCGTCGGCCTCGGCCGTGAGCTCGAAGAGGGCGAGGTACTTGCCCACACGCTCCTCGAGGGTGGGGGCCTCGATGAGGCGGCAGACCTCGTCGGCCTGGTAGCTGCGGCAGACGTCCGGGCGCCGGTCGTACACGGAGCAGAGGTTGTCGGCGGTGAGGTGGGGGCAGCGCACGCCCAGGGGCTTGTCGAGGGCGGCGATGTCCGGCGCCACGCAGCAGGCGCCACAGCGGGTGCATTCCATGGGCAGGCTCAGCGCACGGCGTCGCTGGCCACGATGTCGGCCGAGCCGAAGTTGTTCACCTGGAGGGGGACGGACTGGCCCCTCTTCCAGGAGAGGAACTCGGCTTCGCTCTTCGGCTCGTGCACGTGCTCCTTGCCGCCGCCGTCGTCGTAGCCGATGCGCACGGCGTACTTCTCCTCGCGGCGCAGCCGGTCGCGCGCGCCCGGGTTGAGCTCGGGCCAGCGGGGGGCGCTGTCGCGGCCGGACTCCACCTGGGTGTCCACCTGCTGCCAGACGTAGGTGTCGTAGGTGCAGCTCACGTCGAAGACGGGCTCGGAGCGGTAGCGCGTGCGCATGTCGCAGTCCTGGTAGGACTTGCTGCAGTACTTGGGCTCGTCCCGGCAGGTCTCCTTCATGTAGCCGTTGGCCATCTTCTTGCGGGTG